>CAZEZY010000052.1:0-15775 GCA_964516635.1 uncultured Tepidimonas sp.
GCACGATGTACTGAGCCACCTGGGTGTAGGTGATGCCCTTCATGCCGCCGAACACGGCGTAGAAGAACACGATGCCCATGCCCATGTAGATGCCCACGTCGGCAGACACGTTCAGGAAGCGGGCAAAGGTCACGCCCACGCCAGTCATCTGACCCACGATGTACACCACGCAGATGATCAGCAGGCAGACCACGGCAACGGTGCGAGCCGTCTGGGAGTAGTAACGGTCGCCGATGAACTCGGGCACCGTGAAACGGCCAAACTTGCGAAGGTACGGCGCCAGCAGCATGGCCAGCAGCACGTAGCCACCTGTCCAGCCCATCAGGAACACGGCACCGCCGTGACCCATGGTGGAGAGGAGACCGGCCATGGAGATGAAGGAGGCGGCCGACATCCAGTCAGCGGCGGTGGCCATCCCGTTGGTGACGGGGTTCACACCGGAACCTGCCACGTAGAACTCGGAAGTGCTGGCGGCACGCGCCCAGAAGGCGATGCCGAGGTAGAGCGCGAAGCTCGCGCCCACCACCAGGTAAATGACGGTTTGAAGTTCCATGTTCAATTGCCTTTGTGGTGGTTACTCTTCGACGTTGAACTTGCGGTCAATCTGGCCCATCTTCACGGCATAGAAAAAGATCAGGCCAATGAAGATGTAGATAGAACCTTGTTGCCCGAACCAGAAGCCCAGCGGGTAGCCACCGAGATGGAAGTTGTTGAGCACGGGGGCAAAAATGATGGCAAAACCGTAGGCCACAACGGCCCAGACGATCAGGATGCCTGTCAGTAATCGAAGCGTTGCAGACCAGTAGGCCTTTGCATTGTCTTCACTTGTCATAAACGTCATCTCCTCGGAGTGATGGCTTGAAACGGTGGCGAACCACCGAACTCGAACACCGCAAAAGGGAACTCGCGATATTGCAGGGACGACTGTCGATTCCGATCCTTACAGCGAACTTATCAAAACGTCCGTTTCAAGCCGGACCTAGGGTAAGTCCTTAGGCACTTTTTGCTACGGGAACACCCGAGGTGCTGACCCCGGCGTCCTCGAAGCTGGCCATGTCGTTCAGGAGGGCTGCGGCAGAGACGAGCAAGGGCCACGCCAGGGCCGCTCCACTGCCCTCTCCCAGGCGCAGACCAAGGTCCAGCAAGGGTGTGGCTTTGAGGGCCGCCAGCATGAGCGCATGCCCTCTTTCGCCTGACTGGTGGGCAAACACGCAGCGCTGCAGCACAGCGGGTTGCAAGCGCGACGCCACCAGCACGGCCGCAGAAGTGATGAAGCCATCCACCAGCACCACGCGCCGCTCGGCAGCGGCCTGGAGCACAGCACCGGTCAGGGTGGCGATTTCGAAGCCGCCCAGGGCCGCCAGCGCCTCCAGCGGCGTGGACGCGTGTTCATGGCGCTGCAGCACCCGGCGGAGCACCTCGATCTTGCGCTGCACGCCCGGCGCATCCAGCCCAGTGCCGGCGCCGGTACTGTCGGCAATGTCCAAGCCGCAGAGACGAGACAGCAGCATGGCGGCCGCCGAGGTGTTGCCAATGCCCATTTCGCCCAGCAGCAGCACGTTGCCAGGTAACTGGCGCACCACATCCACCCCGTTGGCCATGGCCTGCAGGCACTGCTCGGCCGTCATGGCGGGCGCCCGGGTGGCATCGGCCGTGCCATGGGCCACCTTGCGGAGGAGCAAGCCAGGCCGAGGCGAGAAGTCGTGCGCCACGCCGCAGTCCACCACGGTGAGGCCCAGGCCATGCTGGCGGGCCAGCACGCTCACGGCGGCGCCACCCGCCAGAAAGTTTTCCACCATCTGCCAGGTCACGTCACTGGGATAGGCCGACACCCCTTGCGCCGCCAGCCCGTGGTCGGCGGCGCAAACCAGCATCTGTGGCTGCCGCAGTTGTGGCGATTCGGTGCCGAGGATGCTGGCCAGACGCAAGGCCAGGGACTCGATCTGGCCCAACGAGCCCAAGGGCTTGGTTTTCTGGTCAAGCTTGTGCTGGATGCGCTGCGCGAGGGCTGGGTGGGTGATGGAAGGAACCTCTGGAATAGACAGGGGCGTCATGGTCTGGATACAGGTTGGTTGGCGTGATGGAAAATTCACAAACATGGTTTAGCCATGCGCCAAACGCCATGCATGAATGATGCGGTGCAGTTGCTGAACACCGTCCGTGAGCGCGGCCGGACCCGGCTGAAGGATGTCTGCCGACTTGATCTCGAAAAGCTGCCTGTTGCGCACCGCTGGCACCTCTGCCCATCCAGCGCGAACAGCCACTTTTTCAGGCCGGAATTTCTTGCCGCACCAGGAGCCGATCACGATGTCCGGGGCACGCTGAACGATTTCGGCGCCGTCGGCAATGATGCGGTCTTTGCCCATGGGCTGTGTGGCCAGTTCGGGGAAAATGTCAACACCACCGGCCAAGGTCAGCAACTCCGACACCCAGCGAATGGCACTGAGGTGCGGCTCGTCCCATTCCTCGAAAAACACACGGGGGCGGCGTTTGCCTTGCGCATCCAGCGCCGTGGCAGACTGTGCAATGGAATCGAGCTGGGCACGCATGATGGCCATGCGTTGCAGCCCTTGCTCGGCACAACCCACCATGGCCGCAACCTGAAACAGCATGGAAAAAATCTCTTCCACGCTGCGCTGGTTGAACACCGTGACCTGAACGCCGGCCCGGATCAGGGCAGCGGCAATATCGGCCTGCAGGTCGGAAAAACCCAGCACCGCGTCTGGCCGAAGTGCCAGGATTTTGTCTATCTTGGCCGTCAGGAAAGCGCTGACCTTGGGCTTTTCTTCCCGTGCACGCCGCGGCCTCACGGTGTATCCGCTGATGCCGACAATCCGAGCCTCCTGCCCCAGCAGATACAGCCACTCGGTGGTTTCTTCGGTCAGACAAACCATGCGCTGGGGGCCATGTGACGTCATCAATCGCTCTCCAATCCCTGAAACGCACCGCTCATGAGTGATCGGTCAGCGCCATTTTCATGCAGGGGGTTCGGGTTCTTGTTTTAACTCGCCAGGACTATCGGCGGGGTTGACGCCAGATCAACCATCACGTCAACACCATACACGCTCGACAGAATTGCTGGATTCAAGACCTGCGAAACAGGGCCAGCGGCCACCAACTCGCCCTTTTGCATGAGCGCGAGCTGATCGCAATAGCGGGCAGCCAGCGACAGATCATGCAAAGCCACCACGACCGCACGGCCTTGTCTGGCATAGGTCTGCAACGCCTGCGCAATCTGTTGTTGGTACAACAAATCCAGACTGGCCACCGGTTCATCGGCCAGCAGCACCTCGGGGTGGCCGGCCAACACCCGCGCCAGCCAGACGCGAGCCTGCTGCCCGCCCGACAACTGGTTCACCGGCATACCGGCATAGGCTTGCACACCGGCCTGCTGCATGGCAGCCTCAATGGCCTGGGCATCGTCGTCCTGCCAGGGCAAACGACCCAGGCTCACGACATCGCGGACGCTCAAGGCCCACGCACTCTGGCTGCGCTGGGGAAGCAGGCCGAGACGGCGCGCCCGCTCGCGAGCCGCCATTCGATCGAGACACTCATCACCCAACTTCACCTGACCCGAAGTGGGTAACAACCCGGCCATGGCGTGCAGCAAGCTGGATTTGCCCGACCCATTGGGGCCGATCAGCCCCCAAATCTGACCAGGCAAGACGTGCAGCGACACCTCACGCAAGCGGCCCGGAGCCGATGCCTTCGAAATGCTCAGCCCTGCCATTGTTTGCGTTCCTTCCAGATCAGCCAGATGAACAAGGGGGAGCCAATCAACGCGGTGATGACACCGAGCTTGATTTCTCGGCCGGGCGGCATGAGGCGCACCAGCATGTCGGCCACACAAACCAGAACGGCCCCCGACAAGGCCGATGGCAGAAGCAGGCGGTCAGGCCGATGGCCCACCCAACGCCGCAGCAAGTGCGGCACGATCAGCCCGACAAAACCAATCGCGCCAGCCACGGACACCGCAGAACCCACGAGCACAGCCGCTGCCAGCACCACTCGCCTGCTGTGGGTTGCAAAGTGGTATCCGAGGCTGTGCGCCACCTGCTCGCCCAAGCTGATGGCCGCCAGGAAAGGCCGCTCCCGCCAGAGGATCACCCAGCCCAACAGCAAAGCCGGGAGGAGCAGCCCCACGTGCTGCATGCTCCGGTCTGCCACCGAACCCAGCAACCAGAAAACCAGCTCCTGCATCGCAAACGGACTGGGTGCAAAGTTCAATGCGGTGGCCAGCAAAGCCCCCGAAATGGTGGAGATGGCCAGGCCAGCCAGCAACACCATCGAGGCCTGTGCGGAACCGGCCAGCCACAACATGAGCACCATGGCCACCGCCGCGCCCAGCAAACCCGCCAAGGCCGGGGCAAACAAACCAGCCGCCGGAAAAACCCCAAAATAGAAAACGGCCGCTGCACCCAAAGCAGCGCCCTGACTGGCCCCCGTCAGGCCTGGATCGGCCAGAGGGTTGCGCAACAAACCCTGCAGTGCGGCGCCACTCAACCCCAGCGCAGCACCGACCAGCAAAGCCAGCAGGGTGCGCGGCAACCGAATCTCACCCACCACCATGGCAGCAGCAGAAGGCGTCTGGGCAAGCCAGTCGCTCAAACCCGCCCACACGTCCACCGGCACCGAACCCATGCCGAGCGAAGCCACTGCGGCTCCACAGAGCAGCACTGTCAGAACAGGGTTGAGCCATCGGTTCATGGTTGGAGTTGTTCGATCAAGTGGTACATCCACGGCCCAGGGCATTGCCAGCGCCAGTCGTCGGTCTGGATCCACCGCTCGGGGGGTACCGCACGTTGGAGCACCGGATGCTGAGCGAACTGATTGGCCAGCGCCGCATGGCGTGGCGCTGACCAGACAATGGCATCGGGCGGATGCGCCGCCACAGCCTCCAGATCGAGCTTCACATGGCCATTGTGCTCGATGTAATTGACCCACCCGGCACGGGTGATCAGGCTGTCTTCGAATGTGTTGCGCCCTGTGCCATAGCCATTGGGCCCCAGCAACAGCAATCGACCGTGGCTCTGACCGCTGACATGAGCAGGAACGGTCTGAGGCGTCCGAGGCCAAGCCGACGCCGACTGGCCAGTCAATGCCTGCATGGTCAACTCCATGCCGGCCAGATCGTCCAGCGTTTGTGGCAATGGCATGACCACCACCTTCACGCCCAGCGACTCCAGGCGCTGACGCAGCATGAACGCATTGAACTCACCGACCAGTACCACGTCGGGCTGCAGGGAGAGTATTTGTTCCAGAGACCCATTGTGGGTTGGCCGCTCGGCCAAAGCCTTTGGCAACGGAAACCGCCTCACCATGGGAGAGTACGTGACCGACTGACTGCCGGGCGCGTAGTGCGCCAGCAGCCAGTCTGAGCAAAGGTCAAGCGAAACGATGCGGCTGGGCAGCGGGTGGGCCACCGCGAGACCGGCGCTGAGCAACAAGCCCCATACGCACAGCCAGCACCCATCTGACACCCGCTGCATGGCCATGCTTACCTGGGCTGGTATTGCAGGGTCAAGAACAAGCCCCTGGGCACGGCGTCATAGCCGTAGGCCAGCTGGTAGTTGCGGTCGAAAACATTCTCGAGCCTGACCCGGGCCGTCCAGGAGGTCGTGAGTTTTTTTGCGGCGGTCAAGTTCAGCACAGCGTAGGAGGGCAATACCCTCACGCCATCGACCCGATTACCCGACCAGACCACTTGCGCATCCCAATCCACACCCATGGCCGCTTTGCCTAAAGCCAGCGAACCGTAACCCTTGGCACGCCGCGCCAGTCGCGTACCGTTCACGGCATTTCGCGGGTCTTGTGTGACTGCATTCATCTGATAAGTCCAACCCGCCATCTCGCCTTGCAGGCTGACCTCAAAACCTTTGTTCTGCACTTTGCCGATGTTGAAGTAGTCAGGAGGGCCAAACCGATACTCAATGGCATTGCGGGTCGTGGATTGGAAGCGCACCACCCTGAAGAGTCCTAAAGGCGACTTGTTGGTGATTCCCACTTCAACAGCACGGTGCTTTTCCGGCACAAGGTTCGGGTTACCGGTGGTGAATGAGGTATCGAACAATTCGCCCACATGAGGCGCCCGAAACGCAGTCGAGGCCAGCCCCGTCAGCTTCCAGTCATCGGTCAACCAGTAACCCAGACCGATCAGCCATGTCGATGCCGATTCGCGGCTGGCGGCTGAGGCCGAACGGCTAGCGATCTCGTCGCGCCTGAGGTTCAGCTGATAGTCCAGCCTGGCCTGTTGACCACGGTAGCCCAGGTGATACCCCGAAGATTCGCGCTGGTAACTGGCGGGTGTTTTGAAGCGTGCATTGGCCGCTTCAGCGCCGAAGGCAAGATGGCCATGGCCCAATCGATAGGTGTTGCTCCAGCCAAGGTTTTCCTGGTCACCGTCAAAAGAACCGTTGGGTGCGCCGTTGTAGAACTCTCGGTTTTCAAACGACGACTGGGTCAAGGACAGCCGAGATGACCAGTCGGGGGCCAGGTTGAAACGGCTGTACACCGTGATGTCGGACGATTGCTGTCTGGAGTTTTGAACATCTGATGGCAATGCCGAGCCGAAAGAAGGGTTGAAGGCACTGTCATACTCCACCTGACTACCGATCTCATTGAACAGAACGCCAACAGCCACGTTGTTGGACAAGGTCTTTTCAGCGCTCACAAAAACGGACTCCCGCTCGAACCCGTCCTTGTCGGGGTTCACACTGGCGTTCTGGCCTGGATTCATGGCAGAGTAACCCCGGGTGTCCAATCGTTGCAACGAAATCCCCATCCGCCAGCTGTCATGGCTGAGGTTGTAACCGGCCGTCAGTTCCGATGAGCTTCTTGAACCCACGGCCAGGGAAGCCGTTGGCCCTGTCATGGATGCGGCAGAACGTGTAAAGATGAGGATGGCCCCGCCCACTGCCGATTCGCCGTACAAAGCCCCCATGTTGCCACGCAGAATTTCCACCCGCTCGATCTGGCTGGGTGGAATGTCGACCAGGTTCAGGCCGCCCAGGGCATTTCTCTGAAGAGGCACCCCATCAATGAAGACCGCGACGTTGCTGCTGCTTTGACCACGCATGAAAATGGAAGCGAGTGTTCCAGGTCCACCGTTGCGACCAATCTCGATGCCGGGCTGGCTTTGGATCAAATCCACCAGGGTAGGTGCCTGCGATCGTTCGATCTGTTGTCGCGTGATGACCGAGGCCGAAGGCAGCACATCAGACAGCTCTTGCGGCACACGGGTGGCCGACACGATGACCGTGTCGAGTTCAGCCGTTTGCGCCGCGGCACCCACAGACATCCCCCCCAGCAAAGCCAGCACAGCCGCAGGCACACACGCCAAAGGGGCGCGATTCTTGAAAAAAATCATGATGAAACCAACACAGAAGCGCCCTCACCGCCTTCCCCGACAGTGCATGGGCATCACAGCATTGCGCAAGCGCAACGCCACCTTGCTGGCCGGTATCCGGGCTGATGGAAACAACCTGAACCGCCTTCCCAGACACCCGTAGGGCGCCCAGTGGCTGGAGATTCAAGCGGGGTTGCAGGGCAACCCGTCCACTTACCGTTGCGGGGGCAGCGCTGGTTAGCGGTGCGATTGGCAACAACCACACACCTCCAGCTTCCCGTTTAACCGCTGCTCCAGAGCAGAACAGCGAGCACCAACACCTGACATTCTAGTTCGCGAACCTTGCCGGGGCCCTACAATGTGGAGCAAATGGCTGTTCCGACATACATCGAACTGGTTTCCGAGCGCGTCGACCGGCTTTTGCTGCGTCATGACGAGCTGCAGCGTGTCAACCTGTTGCTGCAGCAACAGCTGGAAGCCCTCCGTCTGGAAAGGGACCAGTTGCGCCAGCAGTGTGTGTTAGCCAGGCAGCGTGTGGATGCCCTGCTGGCCCAGTTACCGCAAGATCAGGAAGATTCAAAGGCATGAACAAGCCCGGCATCAAGCAGGTCGAAGTCCAGATCATGAGCCAGAGCTATGTGCTGGCCTGCCCGCTGGATGGTGAAGACGCCCTGCGGGAAGCGGTCAGCAAGGTCGATACCGCCATGTGCCGCATCCGCGACGCGGGCAAGGTGAAGGCACGTGACCGGATTGCGGTGCTGGCTGCCCTGAACATCGCGTACGAACTGATGCAGAAAGACAGCAGCGGTTTCCGGAATTCCTCTTTCGGCAACACCGAATCCGGCAGCCTGGAAGACAACGTGTCGTCCAGCAGCCAGGAGGCCCAGTTGCAGGCTTTGCTGGCAAAGCTCGATGCGGCGCTGGCACCCGATGGCCGGCTCTTCTGATCCGGTCGCTTGGCATTACAATGAATTCGTCTGCCGCTTTGTCGGGCTTTATATTTCCTTGAACCAATGCTCATTGAGCCCGGGCTTGGTACATTGCGCAGCGGGTGTGAGCATCTCGCGTCAGATGAACCCGAAGCTGCGTTGCCCTCGCCCACCTGAACCCCCACGTTCAGGATGACGGCCCGGTACGCGGCAGACACCCTTCCTGATTCCCCCACATGCTTGATGTTCTACTGATCGCCCAGTTGCTGCTGCTGGGCGTGTTCACCGGTTTTCTGGCCGGTCTGCTGGGCATAGGGGGTGGCATGCTGATGGTGCCCTTCATCACGGTCATCATGACGCAGCAAGGTGTGGCAGCCGATCTGGCGGTCAAGATGGCGATTGCCACTTCCATGGCCACCATCGTCTTCACATCGGTGTCCAGCGTCCGGGCTCATCACCGTCGAGGCGCCGTCCGCTGGGACATTGTCAAGGGACTGGCGCCTGGCATCGTGCTGGGTGCGGCACTGGCCAGTCTGGGCGTTTTTGCCCTGCTCAGTGGCAAATGGCTGGCCTTTGTGTTTGCCGGTTTTGTGGCTTTTTCGGGCACCCAGATGCTGCTGGACCGGAAACCGGCACCCAGCCGGACCCTGCCTGGCGCGGCCGGTCGGTGGGCGGCCGGTGGCACCATCGGTTTCCTGTCGGGGCTGGTGGGTGCCGGGGGTGGCTTTGTGAGTGTGCCCTTCATGACCTGGTGCAATGTGGTCATCCATCAGGCCGTGGCCACCAGTGCGGCGCTGGGCTTTCCCATTGCGCTGGCCAATGCACTGGGGTATGTGTTGGCTGGCGCCTCGCTGACGTCACTGCCGAGTGGCTCCCTGGGATACATCTATCTGCCGGCGCTGGTGACGATTTCCGTGGCCAGCGTGCTGATGGCGCCAGTCGGCGTCAAGGCCGCCCATGCGCTGCCCGTGAAACCGCTGAAAAGGCTGTTTGCATTCATCCTGTACGCGCTGGCCGCCTTCATGCTTTACAAGGGCCTGATCGCCTGAGCAGGCCCTCGTGGTCAAACCGCCGATCCGTTGTGGAGTGGCTGACGGCTGACCACGATGCCGTCGGCGTCGGCGTATAGCCAGTCTCCGGGGAGGATGGTCACGCCCTGGACCGTGACCGGAACCCCGGACTGCCCTTCCTGACGCTTCTCGGTGGGCAGCGGCATGGACGCCAGGGCACGTATGCCGACCTGGGCTTGTGCGAGCTCGGACACATCCCTCACACAACCATCGACCACGATTCCGGCCCAGCCGTTGCGGGCAGCGGCGGCAGCGAGGTTGCCTCCGACCAGGGCACGTCGCAGCGAGCCACCGCCATCCACCACCAGAACGCGCCCCAGACCAGGTGAGTCAACCGCCGCCTTCACCTGGGAATTGTCTTCGTGGCACTTCACCGTCGCCACCGGACCCGAGAAGGCTGAAAGCCCGCCAAAATCGCGAAACACGGGCGGCAACACCCGGAAATCCCCAGAAAAATCATTTTTGTGGGTGTCGCACAAATCACAGGTAGCAATCGTCATCGGAATCCTCCATCGGTGTCGGGTTGTCTTGCATCAGGAGCGGGTTTCATCATAGTGCGTTGCATCCTAGGAAAAACCCATAATCGTCGAAAAAAAGCCCGCCCTTCTCTATGAAACCCTCTTCTTTCCGGATAGGATGATTGTGTCTGCGAGAAGTGTATCTACTGAGCACCCGCAGCCAGCCCTAACCAACAGAAGGATTCGACACATGGCAACTGCGAAAAAAGCTCCTGCGGCCAAGGCAGCGCCCGCCAAGGCAGCGCCCACCAAGGCAGCGCCGGCCAAGGCTGCGCCAGCAAAGCGCACGCCCAACGCGGCGTTCATGAAACCGATGACCCCCAGCGCCACGCTGGCCGCCGTGATCGGCAGCAAGCCGATGCCGCGCACCGAAGTGACCAAAAAAGTGTGGGAGTACATCAAGAAAAACAAGCTGCAGGACGCCACCAACAAGCGCATGATCAATGCCGATGCCAAGCTGAAGGAAATCTTCAAGAAGCCTCAGGTGTCGATGTTTGAAATGACGAAGCTGATCAGCGGACACCTGTCCTGATCCGTTCGATCCCCCGATGCAAAGGCCTCTTGACGAGGCCTTTGCTGTTTATCGAGGGCCTGAAAGGACTCAATCCGGTTTGACACGCTGCGCGAGATCGTGCTGCTCGATCTCGAAGCCAGACTGGCGGTACTGCCTCCAGCGCTGGCGTGCGGCTTCTTTTTGATCGGGGTCGTCGGTCACCAGTTCGATCACCCGATCAAAACGGTCGAATCCTTCGGGCACCGTGGACTGGAGGTTCACCAGCAATGAGCGGCCCGCTGCCTCTGCCGGCATGGCCCCGGACAGGACGACGGCGCTGCGTGGAACCTGGGCTTGGGTCTGCGGCGTGTCGATGGCATGGGCAATGAACGCCTCCTGAGAGAAAGTCCATAGCAGAGCGTCCAGCTCATGAAGCCGGTCCTGGGGGGCCAGCACCCAGACCCGGTGCCCTGCCAAGGTGGCTTTTCTGAGCAGCCGGCAGACATGGTCAGGCAGGGCAGGAACGTTGAAGTGAAAGGCGACCTGCGTCATGCCAGCCATGCCCTCAACCTGCCTTCACGCGGCGCGGCTTCTTGACGGGCGCCGAATTTTTCCAACGCGCCGCTTCATCGATCAGGTATTGAACGAGCAAGGGGACGGGGCGTCCGGTGGCCCCTTTGGCTGCACCGCTTTTCCAGGCCACGCCCGCGATGTCGAGGTGGGCCCATGGCTGTGTGCCAATGAACTTTTGAAGGAACTTGGCCGCCGTCACCGATCCCGCCGGACGCCCGGCCACGTTGGCCATGTCAGCGAAGTTGGATTTCAGGCCGTCGGCGTATTCGTCATCCAGGGGCATGCGCCAGCAGGGGTCGAGCGACACCTCGCCAGCTTCGGACAAAGCCTGCGCCAGATCGTCCTGATTGGCAAACAGACCGGTGCGGACGGCGCCCAGGGCAATCACGCAAGCCCCGGTCAGGGTGGCGATATCGATGATGGCACGGGGCTTGAACTGTTCGGCGTAACTCAGGGCATCACACAGGATGAGCCGGCCCTCGGCGTCGGTGTTCAGGATTTCGATGGTCTGCCCACTCATGCTGGTGACGACATCCCCCGGCTTGATGGCCTTGCCATCGGGCATGTTCTCGCAACTGGGCACCAGACCAACGACGTTGATGGCTGGCTGCAACTCGGCCAGCGCCGCGAAGGTGCCGATGACACTGGCGGCGCCTCCCATGTCGAACTTCATTTCGTCCATTTCGGGGGCCGGCTTGATCGAGATACCGCCGGTATCGAAGGTGATGCCCTTGCCCACCAGCACCACCGGCGCAGCCGATCGTGAAGCCCCCTGGTAGCGCAACACGATGAAGCGAAGCGGCTCTTGAGAACCCTGCGCCACCGCCATGAAAGCACCCATGCCCAGTTTGGCCACGTCCTTCGGCCCCAGCACCTCCACCGAGAGCCTGGGTTTCTTGCCCAACTGCCGGGCGGCCTCGGCGAGCAAGGCGGGGGTTGCGTGGTTGCCAGGCCGGTTGGCCCATTCTTTGGCCCATTCGACCCCACGCACCGTGGCCACCCCTTGCTCGAAGGCCGAGCGCACCGCCGATGCATCGGCCACACCCAGCTGGACTTTCTGGAGCGTTCGGGCTTTGGCCTTGGACTTGGTGGTGGTGTAGCGATAGGTGGCCTCTGCCACGGCCTGCACCACGACGGAAACGGCGGAGGCACTGCAATGGCCTGCCAGCACCACCAGCTTGCGTGCGCCGTCCAGCTTGAGCGCAGACGATGCAGCCACCACCGCCTTGCGGGTGGACAGGGGCGAGCCATCACCGGTACGCACCAGCACCACCTTGCGGGGTTGCACCCCTGGCAGACGATGGGCCGCCAGACAGCTGCCGACGGCCGACTCGATGTCCTTGTCGGCGATGGCACCGCGGGCCCACAGGGTCAGCGGATCGTCCACGGCAGGCTTCAGATCGTCTGCGGCATCGGGCCAGAGCAGCATCAGGGCATCCGCGGCCTGACTGGCTGCCTGGTGTGGCGTGAGAGATTTCAGCTCGAAGTCCATAATGTCGTCTGGTTGTTGGTTCCTGATGATGTTATTCCATTCCTCCCTGCGCCGTGAACTGGGCCGAAGTTTTGGCGCCTCACTGCTGGTTTTGCTCACGATCGTGATCACGATGCTGCTGATCCGCACGCTGGGGCTGGCCAATCGCGGGAGTGTGAATCCGGAAGAAATCCTGCTGGTGCTGACATACACCGTGATCGGCCGGCTGCCCACGGTGCTGACCATTGCGTTGTTCATTGCCGTGGTCTCCACGCTCTCGCGGATGTACCGTGACAGCGAAATGGTGATCTGGTTTGCCAGTGGCAAGGGGGTGGGCAGCTTTCTGAAGCCGGTTTTCCGCTTTGCCTGGCCCATCATCGTGGTGATCGTCCTGATGGTGCTCTTTGCCTGGCCCTGGGCGAATGCGCAGACCGAAACCCTGCGCGACCGCTACGAACGACGCGGAGACCTGGAGCGGGTGGCTCCAGGACAGTTTCAGGAATCTTCGGGTGGCAGGCGGGTGTTCTTCATCGAAAAGGACACCGCCGATGGGGCTGAAGGCCGCAATGTTTTCATCTCCAGCATCAACCGTGAAGGACAGGAAAGCATCACCTCGGCCAGAGCGGGTCGAGTGGAGTGGAAAGGTGACCAGCAGATGCTGCTGCTGGATAACGGGCAGCGCCTGGAACTGGGACCTGCTTCCACCCAGGCCGGCATACGGATCAGCGAGTTCGACACCTATGGCATTCAGATTGGCGAGTCGAGCCAGGCGACTGGTGTGGCAAGAGGGTTGAAGGCCAGGCCGACCTGGGACTTGATCCAGAACCCGCACCCAGCGAACACGGGCGAACTCTCGTGGCGGATCGGAATGGGACTGACTGCCCTGAACTTCACGCTGATGGCCGTGGCCGTGGCGGCAGGCAACCCGAGAGCAGGCAAGAGTGGCAACCTGCTTTTCATGCTGTTTGCGTTCATCATGTACTACAACCTGCTCAACCTGGGACAGGGATGGGCGGCTGCGGGGGCAGTGGGCTGGATACCGCTGATGCTGGGCCTGCACGGTTCGGTTTTTCTGCTGAGCGTTGTCTGGATTGCCAAAAGGCACCTGGGATGGTCCTGGGCCTGGGTATGGCCTGGCCGGGAGGTGCAAACCCGATGAAAACCGTCAGAAAACTCGTTTTTGGCGAGCTGACCACCGCGATCGGTTTCGTGGCGCTGGCGTTTCTGGGCCTCTTCGTTTTCTTCGATCTGGTCGATGAGCTGGCATCGGTCGGGCGCGTGTCGCCGGTCAATCCCGCTCTCCAATATGGCATGGCCCAGGCCTTGCTATATGTGGCGCTGCTGATTCCCAGCCGGCTCTACGAATTGCTGCCGATCGCCGTGCTCATCGGTTCGGTTTACGGGCTGGTCCGCCTCGCACAGGGGTCGGAATTCACCATCTTGAGAACCAGCGGACTCGGCCCATGGCGCGCGCTGCAGAACATGCTGTTGCTGGGGGCTGCTTTTGTGGTGCTCACGGTCGCGATTGGCGACTACCTGGCCCCTTGGGCAGACCGCCAGGGCCAGTTGCTCAAGGCCACTTACGAGGGACGCATCAGCATCGGACAGACGGGTGCCTGGCTCAAAGAGCGGGGGGATCAGACGCAGAGCTCCGTCAATATCCGCGCCATGGATGCCAGGGGCGAACTGGAAGATGTGCGCATTTTCGAGTTTGATGACCAGGGTCGAATCCAGAGGACCCTCAAGGCCAGACAGGCGAGTGTGGACAACAACCGCGCCCTGTGGGTGCTGCGCGACGTGGAACAGCGCGCCTTCCGGACGACGGGTGACACCACCGAGCCTCGTTTCACCCGGACCGACTCGCTCGACTGGCCCACCCGCATCACCACCGACATGATTGCCGTGGCCCTGCTCAGGCCGGAACGCATGCGAACCGTCGACCTCTTTCAGTACATCCGGCACCTCGAAGCCAACAACCAGTCCGCCCAGCGTTACGAGATCGAATTCTGGCGCAAGGTCTTCTATCCGCTCAGCTGCCTGGTGATGGTGGTGCTGGCGCTGCCCTTTGCCTACCTGCATTTCCGTGCCAAGGGACTGGCTGCCTATGTGTTTGCCGGCGTGATGATCGGCATCAGTTTCTTCCTGCTGAACAACGTGTTCGGCTACATCGGCAATCTGAGAGCCTGGGAACCCTGGATCGCTGCGGCGGCGCCTTCGATGCTGTATTCGCTGGCATCGCTGGGGGCTTTTGGATGGCTGGTCCTGAAACGATAGGAACCCTACGATGCGAGCAGTGATCGTTTTTGCCCATGGTTCGCGTGACCCGCTCTGGCGACGCCCCATCGAGACGGTGGCGCAGGGCATTGCCCAACGCGAGCCTGGCGTGCTGACCCGTTGCGCCTACCTGGAGCTCTGCGATCCGCTGCTGCCGGCTGCGGCGGCCGAACTGGTCGGATTGGGGGCCACCGAGATACGGGTGCTGCCGCTGTTTTTTGGCATGGGCAAGCACGCAAGGGAAGACCTGCCCGCGCTGATGGACGCGCTGCGACGCGACCATCCGGGCGTGCGGTTTCAGCTCTTGCCCACCGCCGGCGAGCATCCCAAACTGCTGGCGCTGCTGGCCGACATGGCCCTGGAAGCGAACACCCCATGAACCTGCACCAGTTCCGGTTCGTGCAGGAGGCGGTTCGCCGCAACCTCAATCTGACCGAGGCCGCCAAAGCCCTGCACACGTCGCAACCCGGGGTGTCCAAAGCCATCATCGAGCTGGAAGACGAGCTGGGCGTGGACATCTTCACGCGGCATGGCAAGCGCATCAAACGCGTCACCGAGCCTGGGCAGCATGTGCTCAGGAGCATCGAGATCATCATGCGCGAGGTCAACAACCTCAAGCGCATCGGCGAACAGTTTTCCGCGCAGGACAGTGGCACCCTGAGCATCGCCACCACGCACACCCAGGCACGCTACGTGCTGCCAGGGCCAGTGGCCCGACTGCGGCAGATCTACCCGAAAGTGGCCGTGAGCCTGCACCAGGGTTCGCCAGCCCAGGTGGCCCAGATGCTGCTGGACGATGTGGCCGACATCGGCATGGCCACGGAATCGCTGAGTCAGTATGAGGAGCTGATCACCCTGCCCTGCTATGAATGGCAGCACGTGCTGGTGCTGCCTTTCGCCCACCCCCTCCTGGACAGGGAGCGGATCGGCCTGGAAGACCTGGCCCAGGTGCCGCTCATCACCTACCACCCCTCGTTCACGGGACGGACCCGGATCGACCAGGCCTTCGGGTTGCGGCAACTGCGGCCGAACATCGTCCTCGAAGCCATCGACTCCGACGTGATCAAGACCTATGTGAACCTGGGCATGGGCGTGGGCATCG
>CAZEZY010000053.1:0-15700 GCA_964516635.1 uncultured Tepidimonas sp.
GCACGGCCTGCTTGGCCGACACCTTGTCGCCCATGATGCGGATGGATTCGGTCGTGGGACCGATGAACACAAAACCGCTCTTTTCCACGCGTTCGGCAAAGTCGGCATTTTCGCTCAGGAAACCATAGCCAGGGTGAATGGCTTCCGCATCGGTGACTTCGGCAGCGGAAATGATGGCCGGCATGCTGAGGTAGCTTTGAGCAGACGGTGCAGGACCAATGCAGACGGCCTCGTCGGCCAGCTTGACATATTTGGCCTCGCGGTCGGCCTCGGAGTAGACCATCACCGCCTTGATGCCCATTTCACGGCACGCCCGCTGGATGCGCAGAGCGATTTCGCCGCGGTTGGCGATCAGGATTTTCTTGAACATGAGGCTCTGGCCCTGTTATTCGATCACGAACAGCGGCTGACCATATTCGACGGCTTGCCCGTTTTCAGCCAGAATCTGCACGATGGTGCCGGATTGGTCGGCCTCGATCTCGTTGAGGATTTTCATGGCTTCGACAATGCAGATGGCCTCGCCTTCCTTCACCTGCTGGCCGACTTCCACAAACGCCTTGGCCCCTGGGCTGGATGCACGGTAGAACGTGCCCACCATCGGGGACTTCACGATGTGGCCCTTGACCTCAGGTTCTGCCTGGACCACTGGCGTGACGGCGGCAGCCAGCGGCGTGGCGACCTGGGGAACAGGCGCAGCCAACGGGACGCCCGGGGCGGCCGTGGCCGCTGCCACGGGTGCGCTTTTGACGATACGAACCTTGCCTTCAGCTTCGGTGATCTCAAGTTCGGATACATTTGACTCGGAAACGAGATCAATGAGGGTCTTGAGTTTGCGCAAATCCATGTTTACTCCAGAAAATGCTCCTAAAATGCTGCAAATCTTCAGCATCTGGACACAATTAAGCATGAATATACACGATTTGAACAGTCATGCCTGAGGACGATTCCAACGTATCCACCATGGCACTGCCCGGATTGGCGAGGGCACTGGTTTCGACAGGAGCGCTGGCGCAACAGACGGCCGAAGACATTTATGCCAAAGCCCAGGCCCGAAAAGCCACATTCATCAGCGAAGTGGTCGGCAGTGGTGCGGTGTCGGCCCGTGATCTGGCCCACACGATTTCCCAGGCATTTGCCGCCCCCCTGATCGACCTGGATGCCATCGACCCACAGCGCCTGCCCAAAGACGTGCTGGACCCCCGCATCGCCAAGCAATTCCGGGTGGTTGTGCTCAACAAACGCAACAACCGCGTGACGCTGGCAACGGCCGACCCGTCAGACCACCAGGCCGCCGAAAAGGTGAAATTTGCCACGCAGTTGAATGTGGACTGGGTGGTGGCCGAGGTGGACAAGCTGGGCAAGCTGATCGATGCCGTCACCACCAGCGCGACCGAAGCCATCGAGCACATCGTTGGCGGCGACTTCGAGTTCGAGGAAAGCAGCCTCGAAATGGCGGCTGCCGAGCTGCCCGACCAGGTATCGACCGAAGTCGAAGATGCACCGATTGTCAAGTTTTTGCAGAAGATGCTGCTGGATGCCTACACGATGCGGGCATCAGACCTCCATTTCGAACCTTATGAGCACACCTATCGGGTGCGTTTCCGGATCGATGGCGAACTTCGCGAAATCGCTTCGCCCCCGATTGCCATCAAGGACAAGCTGGTTTCTCGAATCAAAGTCATCTCAAAACTCGACATCTCCGAAAAGCGCATTCCGCAAGACGGGCGGATGAAGCTGAAGGTCGGGCGCGGCAAGGTGGTCGATTTCCGGATCAGCACCCTGCCCACGCTGTTTGGCGAGAAGGTGGTGATCCGAGTTCTGGACCCGAGCATCGCCCAGATGGGCATTGATGCCCTGGGCTACGAACCCGATGAAAAAGCCAAGCTGCTGGAGGCCATCGGCCGGCCTGACGGCATGGTGCTGGTGACCGGTCCCACCGGTTCAGGAAAGACGGTGTCGCTCTACACCTTCCTGAACATCCTGAACCAGCCTGGCGTGAACATCTCGACGGCCGAGGACCCGTCAGAAATCAACCTGCCTGGCGTCAACCAGGTGAACGTGAACGAAAAGGCAGGACTGACCTTTGCGGCGGCCCTGAAATCGTTCCTCCGTCAGGACCCGGACATCATCATGGTGGGTGAAATCCGCGACCTGGAAACCGCAGACGTTGCCATCAAGGCGGCCCAGACCGGGCACCTGGTTCTGTCAACCCTGCACACGAACGACGCCCCCACGACCCTCACACGCATGCTCAACATGGGCATTGCGCCGTTCAACATCGCTTCGAGTGTCAATCTGATCACGGCCCAGCGCCTGGCGCGCCGTTTGTGCCCCGCGTGCAAGGAGCCGGTGCACGACCTGCCGGATCAGGTGCTGCTGGATGCCGGCTTCACCCCTCTGGAACTCGACGGCAGCTGGAAACCCTACCGCCCCGTGGGCTGTAGCGCCTGCCACAACGGCTACAAGGGCCGAATCGGCATCTATCAGGTCATGCCGGTCACCGAAGCCATGCAGCAGATCATCTTGCGTGGTGGAAGCGCCTCGGAGATTGCGGCACAGGCCAGGGCCGAAGGCATTCGCACTTTACGCGAATCAGGGCTGCAAAAGGTTAAACTGGGCGTCACGTCTCTGGAAGAAGTGCTGGGCTGCACCAATGCATGAAGCCTTCACCATCCTGATCGGGTAATTTCACTGCGGGGAAAGCATGGCCACGGCTAGCAAGAGCGTCAAAGAGTTCGTGTTCGAGTGGGAAGGAAAGGACCGCAACGGCAAACCGGCGCGTGGCGAGTTGCGAGCGGCGGGTGAAAACCAGGCCCAGGCCAGCCTACGCCGTCAGGGCATCCTCGTCAAAAAAATCAAGAAGAAGCGCATGGCTTCGTCCAAGCGCATCAAGCCCAAGGACATCGCCATCTTCACGCGACAGATGGCCACCATGATCAAAGCGGGGGTGCCGCTGTTGCAGGCTTTCGACATCGTGGGCCGTGGCAACCCCAACCCGAGCGTCACCAAGCTGCTGAATGAGGTCCGTATCGACGTGGAAACCGGCACCTCGCTGAGTGCCGCCTTCCGCCGCCACCCGCTCTACTTCAGCGCGTTGTACTGCGATCTGGTGGAAGCGGGTGAGGCCGCCGGTATACTGGACACGATGCTGGACCGGCTGGCCGTTTACATGGAAAAGACCGAAGCCATCAAGAGCAAGGTCAAATCTGCGCTGATGTACCCGACGGCGGTGATCGTGGTGGCCTTTGTGGTGGTGGCAGTCATCATGATTTTCGTGATCCCGGCTTTCAAGGCGGTCTTTGCTTCTTTCGGTGCCGACCTGCCGGCCGCGACCCTGGTCGTGATCGCGATGAGCGAGTTTTTTGTGGCGTACTGGTGGTTGATTTTCGGTGTCCTCGGTGGTGGCCTGTATTTCTTCTTCCAGGCCTGGCAGCGCAGTGAGAAAGTGAAGCGGTTCATGGACCGGCTGCTGCTGAAGGTACCCGTGTTCGGGCAACTGGTGGAAAAGTCGGTGGTGGCGCGCTGGACACGCACCATGGCCACCATGTTTACGGCCGGTGTGCCCCTGGTGGAAGCGCTGGATGCGGTGGGCGGCGCCTCGGGCAACAGCCTCTATGCCGATGCCACCAAGAAGATCCAGCAGGAGGTGTCGACCGGCACCAGCCTCACCATGGCCATGACCAACCGGCAATTGTTCCCATCCATGGTGTTGCAGATGTGCGCCATTGGTGAAGAGTCCGGCTCGATTGACCACATGCTGGGCAAGGCAGCCGACTTCTACGAATCCGAAGTGGATGACATGGTGGCTGGCCTCTCCAGCCTGATGGAACCGATCATCATCGTGGTTCTGGGCACCATCATTGGCGGCATCGTGGTGTCGATGTACCTGCCGATCTTCAAACTGGGCCAGGTGGCCTGATGGCCATTCAGCCCTCAGACGCCCACGTATCGGCCTTTGCGGTGGTTGATGGCAATCACCGCATTGAGGGATAGCGCGCCCAGCAAAGACAAGGCCACCATCCCGGGTGGAATCACCAGAAAACCGCCCAACAGGATACCGGCATCGGCCAGCATCTGGACATGGCCGGCCCGCCAGCCATGCCGTTTCTGTACCCAGAGGGCGAGGATACCGAGCCCACCCAGACTGGCCTGATGACGGATCAGCATGAGGATACCGGCTCCGGCCATCAGCCCCGCGAGAACCGCTGCAAACGGGGCTGACAGACGGTCAAATCCGATCCAGGCGGGCAGCCATTCCACATAGAGGGACAGCAGCGCCACGGCAGCAAAGGTCTTGAGCGTGAATGGCCTGCCCAGCGTCCACCAGCCGAAAACATAGAACGGGAGGTTGAGCAGGAACAACCCCCATCCTAACGGCCAGCCGTGCAGGTAGTTGAACAGAAAGGCCAGACCGGTGGTGCCCCCCGTGAGCAAACCGGCTTCTTGAAAGAGGAGCACGGCCACTGCCACGAACAGGGTGCCGGTGAGCAGGCCCTGGGCGTCTTCAAACCAGCTATGGGGCCCCCCTTCCTCAGCCGGCACCGAAGACGGCTGCGACGATGGGGCACCCATTGCTCAGCGGCGGTTGGCGTGGTGAGGCCGTTCCTCGCGCTCGGGCAGTAACCCGCGTGGCCGGAAACGCAAGGTCAGCAACAGAATGAGGCCCATCACCATCAGGCGCATGTGGGCCGCACTGTCCAGCAGGTGGGCACGCAACGCGCTTTCGACGGGCAGGCCGGCCGTGATGACATTCATCAGCCACAAGCCGATCGGTTCGGCCTGGACCCAGAAGAACCAGATCAGGAAGCCACCCAGTATGGCGCCCAGGTTGTTGCCGGAGCCACCCACAATCACCATCACCCAGATGAGGAAGGTGAAACGCAGCGGGTTGTAGCTGTTGGGGGTGAACTGGCCATCGAGGGTGACGAGCATGGCCCCTGCGATGCCGACGATGGCCGATCCGAGCACAAACACCTGCAGGTGGCGACCGGTGACGTTCTTGCCCATGGCCTCGGCGGCGGTCTCGTTGTCGCGGATGGCGCGCATCATGCGGCCCCAGGGCGACTGGATGGCCGATTGGGCGAGCCAGAACAGCAGCAGCAACACGCCCAGCGACAGGCCCAGGTAGCTCACCTTCACGATGATGGACGCGAAGTCCATGACCTCCACGCCCAGGCGGGCCGCCCAATCCTGCACCCAGCTCGCCTGCATGAGGTCGATTTCGAACGGCACGGGGCGCGGCAGGCCGTTGACGTTGTTCACGCCGCGGGTGAGCCATTCTTCGTAACGCAGCACCGACAGCACGATTTCGGAAATGCCCAGCGTGGCAATGGCGAGGTAATCGGACCGCAATCCGAGGGTGATGCGGCCGACCAGCCAGGCCGCACATGCCGCCAGCAGGCCACCAACGATCCAGGACAGCAGGATGGGCAGACCCGCGCCGCCGAGGTAGCCGGTCTGTGCGGGATTGACGGCCTCGATGAGGTCGACCGCGGGGGCAAAGAAATGACGCGAAACAAAAAAGCCGCCGACGATGATGACCGCCATGACCAGCCGCCGCTGCCGCCCGGGTGGAAGCCAGCGGAAGGCCACGATGGCCAGCACCGTGGTGGCCAGCGCCATCAGGAGCGCGGTGAGAATGCCCGCCCCGCCGGCTTCCCAGGCCTCGGTGGTGGGTGGCATGGCCACCAGCACGGCGGCAATGCCGCCCAGTGCGGCGAAGCCCATGAGGCCGACGTTGAACAGACCTGCATACCCCCACTGGACATTGAGGCCGAGCGCCATGATGGCGGCAATCACGCTGTAATTCAGGACGGTGAGTGACAGCGACCAGCTCTGCAGGCTGCCCACCAGCACGAAAGCCACGGCCATCAGGGCGAACAGCATGGGCGCCTGAACTTTCTGACTCAACAGGTTTTTCATGTGGATTTGCCTCCAAACAGGCCAGTGGGCTTGATGAGCAGCACCACCACCAGAATCACGAAGGACACCGCGAACTTGTAATCCGTTGACAACAACTGCATCAGCCCCTCAGGTGCCCAGGACTCGGGCAGGAAGTAAGCAAAGAACTTGCGGTAGGCATAGGTCAGCATCACTTCCGAAAACGCGACGATGAACCCGCCGGCGATCGCGCCCAGGGGACTGCCCAGCCCCCCCACGATGGCCGCCGCAAAGATGGGCAACAGCAGCTGGAAGTAGGTGAAGGGGCGGAAACCCTTGTCGAGCCCGTAGAGGACACCGGCAATCGTGGCGAGGGTGGCAGCGATCATCCAGGTGATCATGACCACGCGGTCGGGGTTGATGCCAGAGAGCAGCGCCAGGTTCTCGTTGTCGGCGTAGGCGCGCATGGACTTGCCGGTCCGCGTCCGCTCCAGGAACCAGAACAGCACCACCACCACGATGATGGCGGTCACGATGGTCAATCCCTGGCTGGTGCGGAAAGCAAGGCCTTCGTCGAGCCCGGTGAAATCCCGGAATCCGCCCGCCGTGATGATGAAACGTTCGCCGTCTTCAAAGCGCTGGTCACCCGGCCCGATGACAAAACGCACGATGCCGTTCATGAGGAACATGACGCCCACCGACGCGATGAGGAACACCACCGAGGGTGCCTTGTGGACGCGGTGGTAACGGTAAACCCAGCGGTCGGTCAGCAGCACGAACACCACCGTGGCGGCCACGGCCACCGGGATGGCCAGCAGCGCGGTGGGCAGAAAACCCAGCCCGATGCCCTGCCCCTGCAGCCACCAAGTCAGCAGGATGGTGACCATGGTGCCGAAGGCCATGGTGTCGCCATGGGCGAAGTTGGAAAAGCGCAAAATGCCATACACCAGCGTGACGCCCAAGGCACCCAGCGCCAGCTGACTGCCATAGGCGGCGGCCGGAATGAGCACGAAGTTGGCGAGCAGCACGAAGGCATTGAGGATGTCGGCCATGGTCAGCCTCCCAGGAAAGTGCGCCGGACATCGGGGTTGGCCATCAGGGCCGCACCGGTGTCGGTGTAGCGGTTGGCGCCTTGCACCAGCACGTACCCCTTGTCCGCGATGTTGAGGGCCTGGCGGGCGTTCTGCTCCACCATGAGGATGGCAATGCCCGTGCGAGCGATTTCGATGATGCGGTCGAACAATTCGTCCATGACGATGGGCGACACACCGGCCGTCGGCTCGTCGAGCATCAGCACCTTGGGTTGCGTCATGAGCGCACGACCCACCGCCACCTGCTGACGCTGGCCGCCCGACAGTTCACCCGCCGGCTGGCGGCGCTTCTGCCTGAGGATGGGAAACAACTCGTACACCTGCTCCATGGTCTGGCGGAAATCGTCACGACGGATGTAGGCACCCATCTCGAGGTTTTCTTCGACCGACATGGAGGTGAAGACGTTGTGCGTCTGCGGCACAAAGCCCATGCCCTTGAGCACCCGCTGCTGAGGGCTGAGCGCGGTGATGTCTTCGCCGTCGAACAGCACCTGGCCCTGGCGCAGGTTGAGCATGCCGAAAATGGCCTTCATGGCGGTGGATTTGCCGGCGCCGTTGGGCCCGACAATCACGGCAATCTCGCCCTTTTCGACCGCGATGGTGCAGTGGTTGAGGATGTCGGCGCCGCCGTAGCCGCCCGTCATCTGGTCGCCGATGAGGAAACTCATGCCGCCACCCCCGGTTTGTTCTTCAGGCCGCGGCCCAGATAGGCCTCGATCACCTGTTCGTTGGAAGTGACCTCGGTGGCGGTCCCTTTGGCCAGGACACGGCCTTCGGCCATCACGATCACCGGATCGCACAGGCGGCCGATGAAGTCCATGTCATGCTCGATCATGCAGAAGGTGTAGCCGCGCTCCTGGTTGAGACGCACGATGGCATCGCCCAGCGTGTTGAGCAGCGTGCGGTTGACGCCGGCGCCCACTTCGTCGAGGAAGACGATCTTGGCCTCGGTCATCATGGTGCGACCCAGCTCCAGCAGCTTTTTCTGGCCACCCGAAAGGTTGCCCGCGAGTTCGTCGGCCACATGACCGATTTCCAGAAAGCGGATGACGTCATCGGCCTTGGCGCGAACGGCTTCCTCCTCGTCGCGCACCCGTGCAGGCTTGAGCCAGGTGCCGAGGAGGGATTCGCCGGTCTGGCGCGGCGGCACCATCATGAGGTTTTCCCGGACCGTGAGGGTGGAGAACTCATGCGCGATCTGGAAGGTGCGCAACAGACCCCTGGCAAACAGTTCGTGCGGTGGCAAACCCGTGATGTCCTGGCCATCGAGCAGTACCTGCCCGGCGGTGGGCTTGTAATGCCCGGCGATCACGTTGAACAGTGTGGTCTTCCCTGCACCGTTGGGCCCGATCAGCCCGGTGATGCGTCCGGTCTCGAGGGTGAGAGACACGTCGTCGACGGCGCGTATGCCGCCGAACTGCATCCTGAGGTTTTTGACTTCAATCATGGGATAAAGCAAACGGTCCGCGCCTGTTGGGCCGGACCGTTTGGGGTAAGCGGATGACACATGGCGAACACTGCCCAGAGCAGGTTCGCCGGCGGTTCACTGACGGTAACCCGTGGTTTCCATCTTGCCGTTACGCACCTCGATGGTGCGGTAGGAACCGGCGCTTTCGCCTGGCTCGATCAGCTTGACCGCAGAGGCGCCTTCGTAATCGATCTTGCCGCCCTGGGCCAGAATGCGCAAGCCTTTGGCCAGTTCACCCGCGTAGATTTTCTCGCCAGGACCGTTGGCCACTTCCATGATCTTGTCCTTGACCTTGGCGGCATCGGTGGACTTGGCCGCCTGCATGGCCAGGAGGATCAGGGCTGCGGCATCGTACGATTGCTGGGTGTAAGGACCGACGTTGATGTTGGCGGCTTTGGCGATGGTTTCAAAACGCTGGCCGCCTGGGCTGTCGGAGCCAGGCTTCAGGCCGATGGCGCCATTGAGGCCACGGCCGATGGCCTGGGGCAGGCTGTCACCGATCATGCCGTCGGGCAGGAAGAAACGGCTGAAAGCGCCGCTGTCCAGCGCGGAACGGATGATGCCCCGACCACCCTGGTCCACGTAACCGGCCACGATGAGGATGTCACCACCGGCAGCGGCCAGCGCAGCGACTTCGGCGGTGTAGTCACCCTTGCCGTCTTCATGAGCGGCGGAGATGGTGATGCGACCACCCTGCTTTTCGAAGTTGGTCTGGATGCTGTTGGCCAGGCCGCGCCCATAGTCGTTGTTGGTGAAGGTGAGCGCGGCACGGCGGATGCCCCTTTCACGCAGCATGTCGGCGATCACTTCGCCCTGACGGGCGTCGGAAGGCGCGGTGCGGAAGAACAGGCCGTTGTCACGCACGGTGGTGAGAGCAGGCGAGGTGGCAGACGGGGAGATCATCAGGGTGCCACGGGGAACGGCCACGTTCTGAACCACCGCGGTGGTGACGCCCGAACAATCGGCACCCACGATGGCCGCCACGCGCTCGGAAGTGACGAGGCGTTCTGCTGCGGCTGTGGCAGCAGCGGCGTCGATACAGGTGGAATCGGCACGGACCGGCTGGACCTTGGCGCCGCCGAGCAGCAGGCCGCTGTCGGAGACCTCTTTCATCGCCAGCTCGGCACTCGCGGCCATGGCAGGGGTCAGGGATTCGATAGGGCCGGTGTAACCCAGCAGGACACCCAGTTTGATGTTGGTTTGGGCATGGGCGCCAAACGCCATGGAGGCGGCCAGTGCTGCAACAGTCAGGGACTTTTTCAAGCGATGCTCCTTGCGATGTAGGTGAAATGGGATGACGAATGGGTTTTGATGACTGAAGGAGTTATATTATCAGCAGGACGAATGAAAATTCGGCGACCCCTAGGTCTGTAGGGTTAGCACTGACTGCATTGACCAAGTGTGTCTGAAAAGTCCTCAAGCTAAATGTCATAAAATTCATATTTAATCAAAACAACAGGCTACGGTGTTCTTTGTCCAGCATCCATAAATCCAAGCATCCGGCACGTCAGAGTCAGGGAAAAGCCTCTGGCTCGAATGCGGCCCTGTCTGCTGCACTGGTGATTGATGGCAACGCGAACACCCGGGTCACCTTGACAGGTCAACTCCGATCCATGGGTCTGCTGTCTGTCAGCCAGGCAAGCAAGATCAGTGACGCCCGACGTGAACTTGAACGCAACCCCTTTGACGTGGTGGTGTGCGGAGATGAGTTTCCGAAGGAAGGAGGCTCGGGACAGGAGCTGCTTGACGACCTGAGACGCAGCGGTCTTTTGCCCTACAAAACGGTTTTTGTCTTGCTGACCAATGAACCCACCTATCTCAAGGTGGCGGAAGCGGCCGAGTCTTCGGTGGACAGCTATTTGGTCAAGCCCTATTCGGTTGGCAGTCTCATTGACCGGATTGAGCAGGCGCGCAAGAGAAAAGTGGCGATGCAGCCGATTTACGAGGCGCTCGAACGCTCGCTCCCCGATGCCGCCATTTCGCTTTCACAGCAGCGATTTGAAACGAAGGGACCGCAATGGCTGCAAGCCTCCCGATTGGGTGCAGAGGTCATGTTGCGTCTCGGAAGATTTGAGGAAGCTGAAACTTTTTTTCAGGCCATCTGGGAGGTCGACCCCAAACCGTGGGCGATGCTGGGTGTGGCCAGGGCACAGTTGTATGCTGGTTCCGTGCAAAACGCACAGAACACCCTGTCGAATCTCTTGAACACCGACCCGACCTACCCCGAAGCCTACGATGTCCTGGGTCGCGTTCAAATGGAACTGGGTAACTTTCAGGCTTCGGTGGTGCAACTGGAAAAAGCCCTTCAACTGACCCCCACGGCCATCGAGCGGCTGCAACGACTCGGCATGCTGTCCTTCTTCTGCGGCGACCGTGACCGGGCGATTGAGTTGCTTGAGCGCTCCACCTACCTGGGTCTCGACTCCAAGATGTTTGACAGCGAATGTCTGGTGTTGCTGGCCATGGTGGCATTCGCACAAGACAATCCCGCTCAATTGGACAGAAATCTGTCTGAGTTGCGCAAGCGCCTTCGCCTCAGCACCAAGGACTTGCGTCTGCAGCGGTTCAATGATCTGGTCGGTTTGCTGTCGAATGTTCAACAGGGCCACATGGACGAGGCAGCCCATTTGCTCAACGCAGCCTGTGCGCAGATCAACGAACCGGCTTTTGACATCGAAGCCGCATGCAACTTGCTGTTTGCATTGTCATGGCTGGAAAAGAAAGGCGCCGGACTCCTCAAAGACGCCACGGTGATCGATAAGCTGGGACGCCGTTTTGCGACGAGCAAGGCCATGGGTGAACTGCTGGCGAACGCTGCCAACGTCCATACCGCTTATGCCGATCGTCTGAAGCGTAGTCAGGACGACATTATTCAGCTGATCGAGCGATCGATCAAAACGGCCACGAGCGGCGAACCTTCGACGGCGCTCAAGGAACTGTTCCGTGTGGCCAAAGCCACCCTCAATGCCAAAGCCGTCGAGTCGGCCTGGCTTGTGTTTCAACGTTACACGTCAGACATCCCTGAAGCCGATCAATGGCAGCAGCAGTTGATTCAGTTGCGTGAGACTTTCGGCACCGCCCGCAACAAGCCCACCCTGGGAGACCCACGGCTTCGCCAATCCGGAGGGGTCAACCTGGGGCCCATGGACAGACTGCTGTCCACCCCCAGCGCCTGAACCGTGCTTGACCTTCTGAGGTGCATCAGTCCAGCGAAGCACCCTGGCGGAACCACTGGGCGACGAGTGCACGCTCCTCTTCGGTGATGCCCGTGGCATTGTTCATCGGCATCTGGCGCGTCACCACGGTCTGCTGATACACCGTCTGGGCATGCTGACGGATGGCCATCGGCGTATCCAGTCGCACGTTTTTCGAGGCGAGCGCTTCGCCGTGACACAGCACGCAACGCTGTTCCATGATCTGCTGCACCTGAGCCATGCTCACTTGATCGGGAACCGCCACGGGCGCCTGCGGCACGGGTTTCATCCAGACGATCAGGGCCAGCAGCACCATCACGCCCACCGCGGCATAGGGCCAGGGGTGGGTGTTGCGGCCGAGCTTCCAGCCATGGCGCATGACGAAAAACTGGCGAATGGCAGCCCCCGCGAACATGATGGCAATCAACACCACCCAGTTGTACGCGTGGCTGTAGGCGAAGCTGTAGTGGTTGCTGAGCATGGCAAACAGCACCGGCAGCGTGAAATAGGTGTTGTGCACACTGCGCTGCTTGCCGCGTTTGCCATGAATCGGATCCACCGGCTGGCCAGCCTTGAGGGCGGCCACCACCTTGCGCTGGCCCGGGATGATCCAGAAAAACACATTGGCGCTCATGGCCGTGGCCAGCATGGCACCCACCAGCAGAAAGGCCGCACGGCCCGCAAACAGCTGTGTGGCCGCATAGGAAGCCACGCACACCAGCAGCAGCACCAGCAGGCCCACCTGGGCATCGCCGTTTTCGCGCTGACCCAGCGTGCGGCAGATCGCGTCGTACAGGAACCAGAACACCACCAGAAACGCCAGGGCAGCGGTGATGGCCGCTGCTGGCGACCAGTCCATCACATTCGGGTCGATCAGGTAGACGCTGGGGCTCCACAGGTACGACACGAGAAACAGCGCAAAACCGCTGAGCCAGGTCGAATAGCTTTCCCAGTAGAACCAGTGCAGATGCTCAGGGAGTTTGGGTGGAGAGACGTTGAATTTGACCGGGTGGTAGAAGCCACCACCGTGTACGGCCCACAACTCCCCGCTGACGCCGTCCTTCTTGAGCGCCTCGTCCTGCGGGGGGGTGAGGCTGCTGTCGAGAAAGACAAAGTAGAAAGATGAGCCAATCCAGGCGATGGCCACAATGACATGCAACCACCGCAACAGCAGATTGGCCCAGTCCAGCAGATAAGTTTCCATGGTAGCTTGCCGTGATGCCGGACAGGCCGGCTTGCGTAGCATGGGTTCACCACTGCGGGCGCTGTGAACCCCGAACGGTCGCGTCACACCAAGCGCCGCTGCGACCACGGATGCTGAAGTGTATACAGTTTTGGTCGACCATGGCAACCGGATTAACCCGCAACAGCCCATGATCCAGCCTACCGCATCAGCCAGATCGTCCTAGCAACAACTGCGCCACCACACTGGCCGCAATCACCTCTGGCTGCTTGCCGTCAATACCGGGCAGGCCGATCGGGCAGGTGACCTGTGCGAGTTCGGTACCGGTGTAACCTCGCGCCTCGAGACGGTGCCGAAAGGTGGCCCATTTGGTGCGTGAACCAATCAAGCCGATGAAGGGGAGATCGGCCGCAGAACGCTGCCGATCCAGACAGGCCGCAACGATATCCAGGTCTTCGGCATGGCTGAAGCTCATGATGAGCACCCGACTCGCCGCTGGGAGATCGGCCACGGCGCGGTGCACCGGATCGGAGTGATCCACACGCACCTGAGGAGGCAGCGTGTCAGGGAAGACGCCATCGCGGCTGTCGATCCAGTGCACTTCAAAGGGCAGTGGCGCCATTGCCCTGACCAGTGCACGCCCCACATGGCCACCGCCAAACAGCGCCACGGGGATCAGCGCGGCCTGCCAGCGGGCCTGCAGGTCAGGGCCATCACCCGCTACCACGCGCGAAGCCACCAGTTGCACCACACCACCACAACACTGCCCCAGGCTGGGTCCCAGCGGGCAACGCCATTCGACCAGCCCCGGC
This sequence comes from uncultured Tepidimonas sp., assembly GCA_964516635.1. Taxonomy (GTDB): domain Bacteria; phylum Pseudomonadota; class Gammaproteobacteria; order Burkholderiales; family Burkholderiaceae_C; genus CAZEZY01. Next base: position 13,629 of record CAZEZY010000053.1, read on the forward strand.
TGCGGATCGCGCAGCATCTGGCGGGCACGGTCGATCGCCTGCCACTCCAGCTGGCCACCGCCAATGGTGCCCAGTTCGGCATCGGCCAGCACCGCCATCCAGGCGCCGCGTTCGCGGGGCACCGAGCCCTGGGTGTGTGCCACGGCCACCAGCACCGCCGCCTCACCTGCCTGCAGGCGAGCCAGCAGCGCGGGCAGGTCACCCCCGATGAGCGTTGGCGCTTCAGCTGCCACGGTAGGTGGAATAGCTCCAGGGGCTGACGAGCAGGGGCACGTGATAATGCTGCGTCGCATCGGCCACACCGAAGTCGAGGGCCACCCGGTTCAGAAAATTGGGCTCCGGCAACGACACCCCTCGGGCAGCAAAGTAGCCTTGCACATCGAACACCAGCCGGTAGGTGCCCACCTTGAGCGAGGCGTTGTCATACAGCGGGCCATCCGGGTTGCGGCCATCGGCGTTCAGCGTGAAGCGTTTCACCAGGGCGACCTGTTCGCCGTCGGTGGTGTAAAGCGCCACCTGCATGCCGGCGGCGGGGCAGCCGTGCATCGTGTCCAGTACGTGTGTGCTCAGGCCCATCAGGGTCTCCCAGGGTTGAAGTGAACGAAAACCGTAGCGGTCGACCAAAAGTGTATACACTTTTTGTTTTTCTGGATATGATGCCCACATGGAATCTTCAAGCACCGCGCACATTGTCGAGTCCCTGACCCGCGCCATTGTGGAGCATCGCCTGCATCCCGGCACCAAGTTGGCCGAGCAGAAACTGGCCGATCATTTTGGCGTGTCCCGCACACTGGTCCGGCAGGCCCTGTTCCAGTTGTCACAGCACCGGCTCATCAAGATGGAGCCTTCGCGCGGCGCCTTTGTGGCCACTCCATCCGTGGACGAAGCCAAGCAGGTTTTTGAAGTGCGCCGCATGCTCGAAATGGAGATGACGCGCCAGTTTGTGCGGCAGGTCACGCCCGCCAAGATCCGGGCATTGCGCACCCATGTGGCGGAAGAACGAAAGGCCGTGGAAAACAACGACGTGCCAGGTCGCACCGAACTGCTGGGTGACTTCCACGTTCGCATGGCCGAACTGATGGGCAATCAGGTGCTGGCCGACATGCTGGGCGACCTGATTTCGCGCTGCGCCCTCATCACCTTGATGTACCAGAGCACCCATGCCGCCGAGCATTCGAACGACGAGCATGTGGCGATCGTCAATGCGCTGGCGGCCAAGGACGAAGCCGAGGCGGTCCGACTGATGAACGAGCACCTGAGCAACGTGATGGCCAACCTGACTTTCGACAAGAAACTGCCGACCAGTGACATTGCCATGGCACTGGCCTGAACCCTCATGATCTACGACACCACCGCTCCCTATCCCCGCGACCTGGTCGGTTACGGCCGCTTGCCTCCCCACGCCCGCTGGCCCGGTGGGGCACGCATCGCCGTGCAGTTTGTGCTGAACTACGAAGAAGGTGGCGAAAACTGCGTGCTGCACGGCGATGCTGCCAGCGAAACCTTCCTGAGCGAAATGTTCAATCCGGCGGCCTTCACGGATCGGCACATCAGCATGGAAGGCATCTACGAATACGGCTCGCGACAGGGCGTGTGGCGGCTGCTGCGCGAGTTCGAGCGGCGCGGCCTGCCACTCACGGTGTTCGGTGTGTCCACGGCGCTGCAGCGCTCGCCCGACGTGACGGCAGCGTTCGTGGAAGGTGGCCACGAAATCGCCTGCCACGGCCTGAAGTGGATCCACTACCAGAACCTGCCGGAATCGGTGGAGCGCGAGCACATGGCGCAGGCGATGCAGATCATCGCCGACCTGACCGGCGAACGGCTCGATGGGCCACGCCAATTGCACGGCGCCGGCTGGTACACCGGCCGTGACAGCCCGAACACCCGGCGCCTGGTGGCCGACTTCGGCCACTTCGACTACGACAGCGACTACTATGGCGACGACCTGCCGTTCTGGATGAAAGTGCGCAGAACCGACGGCAGCGATGCGCACCAGCTCATCGTGCCCTACACCCTCGACTGCAACGACATGCGCTTTGCGCTGCCCCAGGGCTACTCGCACGCCGACCCTT
>CAZEZY010000054.1:0-15316 GCA_964516635.1 uncultured Tepidimonas sp.
GGGCGAGACCTGGAAAACCGGCGGCGCTGCCACCTGGCTGGGCGGCACCTACGATCCCAAGACCGGTCTGGCCTATTTCGGCACCGGCAACCCCGGCCCGTGGAACAGCCACGTGCGCAAGGGCGACAACCTGTACTCGGCCTCCACCGTGGCCATCGACGTCAAGACCGGCAAGATCGTCTGGCACTACCAGAACACCCCGAACGACGGCTGGGACTATGACGGCGTGAACGAGTTCGTCACCTTCGACATGGACGGCAAGCGCATGGGCGCCAAGGCCGATCGCAACGGCTACTTCTACGTGAACGACGCCGCCACCGGCAAACTGGTCAATGCCTTCCCGTACGTGACCAAGACCACCTGGGCCAACGGCATTGACCTCAAGACCGGCCGTCCGAATTACGTCCCGGAAAACCGCCCAGGTGACCCGACTGGTCCTGGTGGCGATGGCAACAAGGGCAAGTCGGTGTTTGCGGCGCCGGCCTTCCTGGGCGGCAAGAACCAGCAGCCGATGGCCTACAGCCCCAAGACCGGTTTCTTCTATGTGCCGGCCAACGAGTGGGGCATGGAAATCTGGAACGAGCCGGTTACCTACAAGAAAGGCGCGGCTTACCTGGGCGCTGGCTTCACCATCAAGCCGCTGTACGACGACTACATCGGCTCGCTGCGTGCGGTCAACCCCAAGACCGGCAAGATCGAGTGGGAAGTCAAGAACGAGGCCCCGCTGTGGGGTGGCGTGCTGACCGCCGGCGATCTGGTGCTGTGGGGCACGCCTGAAGGCTTCCTGAAGGCCGCCGACGCCAAGACCGGCAAGATCCTGTGGCAGTTCCAGACCGGTTCCGGCATCGTGGCGCCGCCCGTGACCTGGATGCAGGATGGTGAGCAGTACATCACCGTGGTCTCTGGCTGGGGTGGTGCGGTGCCGCTGTGGGGTGGCGAAGTGGCCAAGAAGGTCAACTTCCTCGAGCAGGGCGGTTCCGTCTGGACCTTCAAGCTCTTCAAGCAGTGATGCGAATCCCGGTCAGGTCATCAACCTGACCGGTGGTTCGCCAGTCATGGCGCGCCCGTGGGCGGCAATGCCTGCCGGCGCGCTGTTTTTTTGATCGAATGGTGATGACGATGCACAAGCACATGTTCAACGGTTTCCTGGTGGTTGCGGCCATGGGCGCATTCGCTCCTCAGGCATCGGCAGCCGATGTGGCGGCCGTGGTGGAGCTGGCCAAGACCAGTGGCTGTTATTCCTGCCATGCCAATGCGGAAAAGATCGTTGGCCCATCCTTTGCGGCCATTGCCGAGCGGTATGCCGGCGACAAGGACGCGGCCGCTTCCATCGCGCAGTCCATCCAGAACGGATCTCGCGGCAAATGGGGTCGAGTGCCCATGCCAGGTCATTCCAGCTTGAGCGCGGCCGATCTCAAGCGGTTGTCGGTATGGGTGCTGACCATCAAGCCCTGATGGGTTTCCAAGGGCGGCTCAGCGCCGCCATTCGGCATGCAGGATGCCGCCCGTCATGAAGCCCGGGGGTACTTTTTCTTCACGTTCGAACCGGACCAGGCCTTTGCCCTGGCAGTACCACTCCCGGCTGATCAGGGGCACATCGCTAAAACCGTTCACCGGATCGGTGTAAAGGTTCAGAAAAGCCCGCCCCACCAGCTTCAGGCAGGGTCCGTGTTCAGAGCCATCGGCGAGTTTCAGCGTTTCATTCACCGACTCGATGCGCCACGTCATCTGGACCTTGTGGGTGTAGCGCAGTTCTCTCGGGTGTTCGTTGCGCCGCAAAATCAGGTAAGGCACCGTCGGCCCAGTCCATTCCTGCCCCACCTCGAACGGGGCTTTCAGCACCCAGACGGGTTCCGGATCGGCCGTGGGTTCGGCGTCGATGTCGGCCTGGGTGGCCACCCGGCGAATCCCGGATTCATCCACTCTGAACCAGTATCGGATGCCGGCCGAATGGTGGCGGGTCATCAGCGATTGACCCTCCCAGGCCAGCGGTCCCTCCGTGCGAAGCGTCCACGACTCTTCCGTGGGAAGCTCGTCGCTCTGATCCTCCCACGTCTTGACCTCGTACACCATCTGGTCTCCATCGCGGAGGGGAAACCAGTCATGTCCATGATTGGTCCGTCCGCAACCCGCCAGCAACGTGGTGGCCAAGATCAGCGGGACGAGTCTGTTGGGGTTCGCCATGCTCATTTCCCGGGTAATTGGGCGCGCGGCACATCGCTCAGTTTGATCTGCACCTGATCGTTGTCGGCCGGACGCAGCCAGGGCAGTCCACCAGGGCTTCTGACGGGTGCCACGGTCCCCATCTGGCTGTTGCCATCACGCGCTTTTTTGAGGCCATCGGACAGAATACCCTGGAGGTCCTTTTGATAGGGCAACCGGTAGGCGCGTGGCATTTCCACCGGCTGGTTGTCCTTCATGGGGTGCACCCACAGGTAGATGGCGCCGGGGTGATTGCGGCCAGGGCTGGGTTCATCGAACACCGCCGACAGCAGCATGAAACGCTCGGGCAGACGGTCTTCGGCGGGCCAGCCCGAAATGCCTTGCAGCGTCTGGTGGCTCAGCAGGTAGAAACCGCTGACCGTCAACACCAGTGCCGCTTTCAGCGACCAGTGCCAACGGGTGGCGAGGCAGAGAATGAGCAGCAGCCCGGCCAGCAAGGCATAGACCAGCGCCAGCCAGAGCAGTTCGTCAGATACGGCAGGAATCATGATGAGGCATTAAAGGCCAGCCCGCTGCACGATGGTCAGCGGCCGGGTGTTGATGTCGGTGACGCGCCCCGCGTCATCGAGCGAAAAACGAACCATGGTTCGCTCGTCGCCCGGGCTGGGCAACTGCTGGGTGCCAGTGAACACGATCTCGGCCTGCGGGTTGACCTTGATGACTGTGACGGTCACGTCCACCGGCTGCTGGTCGTTGCTTTCGTAGTAGTGGGCATTGACCACGTATTCGCCGGGCACCAACCCCCGCAAGGTCACGATCTCCTGCCGGACGGTGCTTTCGATCACTCGACCATCCACCACCACGGTGTTGTTCTTGGCCCCACGGTCGTCACGGTCCAGGTGCAGCATGCCCGCATCCCGCTGTCGAAACCAGAGCAGTTTGCCTGCGGGGTCCAGCACCCAGGCGTCGACATCGTTGGGATTGCCATCGGGCCAGGCGACGGTGATCATGAATTCGGCCTTGGCGGGTACATCGCCTGCTTTGCGAGCTTGCGGATTGAACGCGATGAGGGCGATCACGAAGCACAGCACAAAGGCAATCAACATGTTGAACAACATGTCGTAGAACGGATCGGTCTCGGTGTCACGAACCCTTCGGCCGATCGCCATTCGGAGGCTCCGCTGGATTTTGAGGCAGGGATTGCAGGCCGCAGGCCAGGGTGTCGGCCACCAGGGTGTCGGCAAAGCGGTCCAGCCGCATCAGCTGCAAGCCGAGCAGGATGTTGCCCGTGAGCCCGGTGACGGTGGTCAGCAAGGCAATCCCCAGCCCGCCCGTGAGGTCGCGCAGAAGTCGGCTGGACTGGCTGGGATCGAAACTTTCGATCTGGCCGAGTTGCAGCGCCAGGATCGAGAAGCCGATGACCTTGCCCAGCAGGCCGAGTTTGAGCTGGATGCCGTTGAGCCACCAGGCCATTTCATGAGGCCCATGGGCCCGTTCGCCCAGCAACTGGAGCGAGAGGTCACCCGGCCGACCCTGCCCTGTGTGATGAAGGTACTCGTCGGCCCAGCCTGCATCTCCTGATGGGTGGTTCATGCCGATGGACTGACGAAGGCGATCGAGCCGTTGTCGTTCGATGCCCAGACGCCAGGCGCGGCGGCCCGCCCAGATCGAGCAGCCCATAAAGAGGGCCACGATCACCAGGGTCAGGCGGGTGGGGTCCGCCTCGACCAGTCGGTGCCAGGCACCCATGACCCAGAGGAGGTAGGCACCGAACGCGAGCAGGCCCATGTAGGCGAGCCACAGGAGGAAAAGTCCCTGTTCAGACTGTTCGATGGCCGTGGGCTTGTGGCCGGCCCCCGGGATGTGCTTCGAGAGCAAGGCGCCGAGCATGAACCTGTGTCGAGCGCCGGTCATCGGGTGGCCGTTTTCACCAGCCGTCGAGACTCGGTGTCGCTGCGGAACACAATCGGAATCGTGCGGCCTCTGGGTGCCTGTTTCACCAGTTGAACCACTTGGGCGTGATGGGCCGATTTGCCGCAGACGGGGTCAGCTTCGGTGGCGTCGCCCGTGATCAGGAAGGCCTGGCAGCGACAGCCGCCAAAATCCTTGTGGCGTTCATCGCATTCCCGGCAGGGTGCTTTCATCCAGCCATCGCCGCGGTAGGCGTTGAAGGCCTGGCTGCGTTGCCAGATGTCGGCGATCGAACGGGTTCTGACGTTGGGCAGCGACAATCCTGGCAGGTCGCGGGCGTTGTGGCATGGCATCGCCAATCCGTCGGGTGCCACCGACAGGAACACGGCGCCCCAGCCATTCATGCAGGCCTTGGGCCGTTCTTCGAAGTAGTCGGGCACGACGAACAGCACCCGGCATGGGTGTCCACCGGTCTGTGCAGCCTGTTCGGCCCGAAAGGCGTTGACCTCTGCCTCCGCCCGCTCCAGTTCTTCCCGGGTGGGCATGAGGTGGTCGCGATTGAGCCAGGCCCAGCCGTAATACTGCGTGTTGGCCAATTCGAGGTACTCCGCCTCCAGGGCCACCGCCATGTCGATGATCTTGCGCACATGAGGCAGGTTGTGCCGGTGCAGGACACAGTTCATCACCATCGGCCAGTCGTGCGACTTGATCAGACGGGCCACGCGTTGTTTCAGATCGAAGGTGCGGGTGTGGGAAAGGAAGTCATTGAGCTCCCGGGTCGAATCCTGGAATGACAGCTGGATGTGGTCCAGCCCGGCATCCTTCAGCCGCTGGGCGCGCGTTGCGTTGAGCCCAACGCCCGACGTGATGAGGTTGGTGTAGAAGCCCAGGTGGTGGGCCTCCTGGACCAGTTCCTCCAGATCGTCACGCATCAAGGGCTCACCACCGGAGAATCCCAGTTGGGCGGCCCCCATGGCTCGGGCCTGCTGCATCACATCCACCCATTCGGCGGTGGAGAGCTCATCCTGAACACCTGCGTACTTCAGCGGGTTGTAGCAGAAGACGCAATGCAGGGGGCACCGGTAGGTCAATTCGGCCAGCAACCACAAGGGCGGGCCAGGTGCTGTCAGCGAATCATTCGATCCAGCCACGGTGGCATCCTTCGGTTAACAACGCTCGGACCTGGTCCCCGATCCCCTGAACCGCGAAAGCCTGTTCCAGACTGGCCACCAGATCATCCACCGAGGTCTGGCCGTCGCAACGCTTCAGGATTTCGGCCGCACTGTCGTTCAGTTTCACCATGCCTTCGGGATACAGCAACACCCAGGCCGACTGCACGGGCTCGTACTGGAGCCGAAATCGCCGGTTCAGGCGTGGCTGCGCGGGAAGACTTGCCTCGGTCATGACTGGCAGGCTTTCTCGATCCCGTCGAGCATGCTCCACAGGATGTCCAGCTTGAACTGCAGGATGTCCAGCGCACGTTCCTGCATCTCTCGTGTGCAGAAGTGGTCCAGCGTCACGGCCAGGCCATGCTCCACGTCGCGACTGGCCAGTGGAATGCGGCTGCGGAAATACGCGAGCCCCTCGGCATCGATCCACTGGTAATGGGTAGGCCAGGTGGCCAGACGGTCCTTGTGGATCTGGGGCGCGAACATTTCGGTCAGCGACGAGCAGACGGCTTCCTGCCAGGGCGCGCGAGCGGCGAAATTCACATAGGCATCGCAGGCAAATCGCACCGCCGGCACCACGTGCTTCAAGGACCAGAGTTCATCGCGGTGGATGCCCACGGCTTCGCCCAGTCGGGTCCAGGCTTCGATCCCGCCAGCGGCCGAATCCTGATAGTCACCATGACCGTCGTGGTCGAGGATGCGCTCGATCCAGAGACGGCGATGGCTGCGGTCCGGCATGTTGGCCAGGATGGCGGCGTCCTTGCGGGGAATGCAGATCTGGTAGTAGAAACGGTTGGCCACCCAGCAACGGATTTCATCGGGTGTGCATCCACCGGCGTTCATGCGGACATTGAACGGATGGTGGATGTGGTAACCCCTGCCTTTGGCGCGTAACCGGGCCTCGAATTCGTCTCGACTCCAGGCACGAGCCTGATCTTCTGCCACGTGGGTGTGTTCCATCGGGTCCATGGCTGCCTCAGAAAGTGATGTCCATGCCGTCGAAAGCGACTTCGATGCCACTGGCGCGCAGGGCCTGTCGCTGTGGGCCGTCGTCGATCAGGATGGGATTGGTGTTGTTGATGTGGATGAGAATCTTCCGGGTGTGGGCAGGCAATCGGGCCAACCGTTCGATCATGCCGCCCGGTCCGGACTGGGGCAGATGTCCCATGTCGAGTGAGGTTTTGGTCGAAATGCCGAGTTGCTGCATTTCGTCGTGGGTCCAGCAGGTTCCGTCGACCAGCACCACCTCGCACTGCCCCATGAGCGATAGCAACTCATCGTCCAGGTGGGCCAGGCCAGGCGCATAGAACACCTGATGCCCGGTGACCGGATTGCGGATCCGCAATCCGATGTTGTCGCCGGGCCGGGGCGCGCCACGAAACGGCGAGTAAGGTGGCGGCTTGGAGGCCAGTGCCACGGCATGCAGTTCGAGACCGGGCAGTTCATCGACCTCGATCAGGCTGCCATCTGAAGCAATCACCTGCTGACGTGTCCCGCAGTAATGCGAAAGAATGCGGGTGATCGGAAAACCGTTGCCGATGTCGCTGAACACCTCGGCCGTGGCCAGCAGGGGCAGGGGGGTGCTGCGCTCGCGCAGCATCAGCAGGCCCGTGACGTGGTCGATCTGCGCGTCCATCAGCAGCACGGCCGCAATACCGCTGTCGCGCAAGGCGCGTGCCGGCTGGAGGGCGGGCGTGCGGGCAATCTGGGTGAGCAGATCGGGGGAGGCGTTGATCAGCAGCCAGTTCACGCCATCCGGGCTGACCGCGATGGATGACTGTGTTCGGGGCTGGGCCACAATGGTGCCCTGGCGCACCCCGGAACAGTTGGGGCAGTTGCAATTCCACTGAGGAAAGCCACCACCGGCTGCAGATCCGAGAACTTTCAACTGCATGGAGACGGAACCCTAAAAAAAAGAGGGCGCGCTCGGCCAATCCGTGCGCGCCCTGGCCGGATGACCGGCGTGCAATCAGCGATTGGCGATGTACATCGTGATTTCGAAGCCGAAACGCATGTCGGTGAAGCTGGGGGTGGTCCATTGCATGAGAGGTCTCCTTGATCAGGTGAGGGTTGGCACGAAATGTGTCTGCAGAACAGACATAGTACGCTGTGTCACACATTTTGTCCTGCGCTTTTCTTTTTGCAAATTTGATGCCAGTTTTCCTGGGCTTGGTACTTACCCTGAGGGGTGTCGCGTGAACCCTTCGCTCACCGGTCATTGGCGTGCCGGCCGACACCGGGTGGCCTGGACGCTGTATGGGCGGGTGGGACAGCCTGTCTGGGTGGTCTTGCATGGCGGTCCGGGCAGCGGGTCTTCACCGACCATGCTTCAACCTTTCGACCTTCGTTGTCAACAGGTCTTGCTGGTCGATCAGCGTGGCTGTGGCCGAAGTCTTCCCTCTGGCGGGCATGCTCCGATGGGGCTGCATCGGCTCGTGGAGGATCTCGAGGCGCTGCGCCAGCACCTGGGTATCGGGCGCTGGTCCATGCTGGCGGGCTCGTGGGGCGCCGTGGTGGCGCTGGCCTATGCCGAACGCCATGCCAGGCATCTGGAGCGGGTGGTTTTTCGAGGCGCATTTCCATGGCGCAAACGGGACATGCGCAGGGTCTATCAGCCGCGATGGACGCCGCGAGGTCAGCGCTGGGATGCGGGTTCGATCGATCAACTGTTGCATCGCATGCGACAACTGTTCCATTTTGGAGTACGGTGTGACACAGCCCGGCGCGCGCTCGTTGACTGGCAACGGCTCGAATGCCGTGCGGCCTGGCGCGGTGCCTGGCGTTCCTGGCTGGCGAGCGATTCCGGGGCCGAAAGGTCACGCGTGCGCCAGGTCATGATCCGGTTGCATCGCGAATGGCGTCGCTGGCAATCGGCCCGTGCAGGTCAGCTGGGCTGGCGCCCTGGACGTTCACGGGTCATCAAGGCCCAGGTCCACTTCCGAATGCTGACCCTGGCTCGGGATCGGCACCGGCCCAGCGTTCGTGCCGGCCTGAATGAGTTGAGGCGTCACGCCGTGTCCGTGGACTGGGTTCATGGCCAGTGGGATGCCGTATGCGATCCCCAGGGGGCGCGGCAACTCCATGCCCGTCTGGAGGCGAGCCAGTCCCGCTGGCACTGGGTGAATGCGGGTCATCTGGCTGATGAGCCTGCCATCCAGCAAAGGCTGCGAGAACGGCTGCGTTCATCTGGGCGGAGGGCGACATGAGTCTGGCCGAGCGGGTCTTGCGGCGTCTTGGCGTGGGTGTCTGGATGATCGGTGTGGCAGCGGCACAGGTGGCCACCTCGGCGCAGGCCTGCACGACAGACGGATGGTTGACCCTGGCGCCAGGCATCCACATCTGGCAGCCGGCACCCGACCAGGAAATGTCAACCGCAAACGGCGGTCATGTGATGCCGACTTCGGTACTGGTCCATGAAGGACGGGCCTGGGTCATCGACCCGGGCCCCAGCCTGAAGGCTGGGCAGCAGCTGAAAGCACAGATCGCCTGCCGCTGGCAGGCCCGTGTCGAGCGGGTTTTCAATACCCATGCCCATGCGGAAAACGTGCTGGCGAACATCGCATTTCTCGCGGAAGTCGAACGGGGTGAGGTGTCCATCGGGGCCACTCAGGGGACCCGCGATGCCATGGCCAAACGCTGTCCCGACTGTCTGGCCGATCTCACCGAGCGAATTGGAGTGGAGCAGATGGACGGTACCGATTATGTGGTGCCTGATGCGATCCTGTCGCCCGGCGAAGTGTGGCGACTGGGGCCGCACGATCTGCGCGTTCATGAGGTCAAAGATGCGCATACCTTGAGTGATCTGGTGCTGGTTCACGAGACCGCAGGCGTGGCCTGGGTGGGCGGGCTGGCGTATGGCCAGCGGCTTCCTGAGTTGGCCCAGGGTTCGCTGTTGGGGTGGCGACGAAGCCTGGCCTGGCTGCAACAGATCCGCTGGACGGCGGTGGTGGGGGCAACGGTCAGCATCGCGCCCCAACCAGGCAAGCAGCCAGAGGCCTTGCAGCAGACCGATGCCTATCTGCGTGCCTTGCAGTCGACGGTACTGAATGCCATGGAATCGGGCTTGCAGGTGAGCGAAATCACCACCGAAGAAAACGCCCCATTTGCCTCATGGACAGGCTACCCACAGCGTCATGGCTTCAATCTGCAACGGGCCTGGCGCGAACTGGAACCCGGCTGGATGGACGGGGTGCTCAAGCCGCAACGTTAGTGCCACACATCCGGCGGTAACTGGTCTTTCTTGCGATAGATGGTGTTGCGTGACACACCCAGGGCCTTGGCCGCCGCCGATACATTGCCTTTGTACTGGCGCAATGCCTGTGCCATGGCCCCCAGCGCCACATCGTGCAGGCTGCCCCCATCGCCCGCTTCAGGTGCAAAGTCAGCGAAGGTGCAGCCGCTGGTGTCATTGAAGGGGCCCGATGCGGGTGCCGACAGAACCAGGGCCTGTGGTGGGATGGCGGTGGTGCCGGCCACCTCTTCGAGAAAATCGTCGGGCAGATGTTCGGGCTGGATGACCCCATCGCAGCCCACCATGACCACTGCGGTGCGAAGCAGGTTGTGCAACTGCCGGAAATTGCCGGGCCAGTGAAACCGCCGGAACATCTGCGTCACCACGGGTGACAGGTGAACCTCCTGCGCGTTTTCACAGAGGGTATCCAGAATCTTTCGGGTCACGATGTCAAAGTCGGTACGCTCTCGCAGGGCGGGCAAGCGGACCACGAGACCGTTGAGGCGGTAATAGAGATCTTCGCGGAAATCGCCTTTGGCGATCATGTCCTTCAGGTTCTTGTGGGTGGCGCAGATCACGGCGATGTCCACGTCCACTTCCTTGCCCGCACCCAGGGGGCTGACCTTGCGTTCCTGCAACACCCGCAGCAGTCGGGCCTGCAGGTGTTTGGGCATGTCGCCGATCTCGTCCAGAAAGAGGGTGCCTCCATTGGCCTGCTGGATCTTGCCGATGGAGCCTTTCTTCTTGGCCCCCGTGAAAGCGCCTTCTTCGTAGCCGAAGAGTTCCGATTCGATGAGCGTTTCGGGGATCGACGCACAGTTGACCGAAACGAAAGGCTGGTTGCGCCTGGGGGAGTCCCCGTGGATGGCCTGTGCCAGCAAATCCTTGCCCGTGCCCGTTTCACCCAGGATCATGATGGGGATATCGCGTCCCTGTATGCGTCGCAGTTTCTGGATGACGCTGGCCACCTGGCCATCACCCGTGTCCAGATAGTGAAGCGATGAGAGAGAACCGTTGCCACTGGTCATTCGAGGCTCGGCCGATGGGCGTCTGACCGGTGGCGACAGGGACGTCTCGGGTTGTTCCGCTTCCATGGGGTCTGGCGTGGCGTGATTGAAGGGCATGCTCCAGTTCGGTGTGCTCTTGAACTTGGCGCGGCACCAGACCGTCACGCCGTTGTGCAGGCACATCTGCTTGGGCGCCCGCATGCCCGGCACCATGACTTCGTGCAGGCTGGAAATGGGCAAACCGAACAGCGACGAGAACGTGTGGGCGCGCAGGGCGTTGATCGACAGGCCGATCTGAAACTGCGCGCTGCGATTGGCCGACAGGAAGCGCCCCTCCGGCGAGAACACCACGATGCCTTCGACCAGGGTGCCCAGGAATTCGGAGCGGGTATGGAAATGAATGCGGATGGCCTTGGCGAACACGTCCGCAAACATGTGGTTCTCGATCATCTGGGCGGACATCCGGACCAGCGCCAGCGTGTGCTGGTGAAAGGACTGGTGATCACCCGTCACGTCCAGCGCGCCAATGACCTGGCCGTAGGGGTCGAAGATGGGAGAGCAGGAGCACGCCAGGAACTTGTTGGCGTTCAGGAAATGCTCGCTGCCCAGCACGGTCAGGGCCTCTTCCTCGGCCAGCGCCGTGCCGATGGCGTTGGTGCCTTTGCTGCGTTCTGACCAGTCCATCCCGGGCGTGAGGGCGACGCGGTTGGCCTTTTCCAGAAAGTCCTGGTCGCCCAGTGAATGCAGGATCATCCCTTTGGCCGACGTCAGCACCAGCATGCTCTGGGTGTTGATGATCTGGTCGTACAGGGTTTCCATGACCGGGGCGGCGTGCTGGAACAGGAAGCGGTTTTCCCCGATCACATCGCGCAACTCGCCTTGAGCCGGGCTGGAAAAATCCGGTTGATACTGTTCCTTGATCCCGAAGGCTTCAGAACGTTTGTGGGCGAGGCTGATCACCTCGGTAAGTGTGTGCCCCGCTCCGGTATGGCTACCGGTGGCAAGGACGTTACCGGTGATGGGCATGCAGTTTCCTTCGGACTCTACCGAGGCGGCAGTGAATGTGGTGCCGTCCCATGAGGGAACCGGTACTTCCTCCTCCGACGCCTTGTCTCCAGCAAAAAAAATCTTGGTCATGAAATTGTGAACAGATGTCTGGCACATGGCAATCCCTGGGGAAAACCCTAGGAATGCAAGGTCATTCGATTTATGCAAGGAATGCACCTGCCCGGTCTGTTCGCCAATTCTTGACGGATGAACTGTGAAGGCTCGAGTTTTCAGCAGCCTGACACTTCTCAGGCGATGGCGGGCTGTCACAACTTGTCTCAATTTGGAGCAGGCCGTGGCGTGCTGGGACAGTCGGAGGCCATTTTTCTGACTCGCTCAAGCTGGCCCGCATATTGCAAACCGGTCTGTCATCTGGAATTTCTTTTCTTTGGAGACATGGATGACACCGACTCGTACAACTCATGCCCGTTCGTTGCTGAAGGGCTCATTTCTGGCGGGCCTGGTGCTGGCAGCTGCCCAGGTATGGGCGCATGGTGATGTGGTTCCCCAGGCCGTAGACACGTCCAGCCTGCCCCAGCTGGGCGCCAAGTGGCTGGATGCCAACCCCTATCACAGCAGCAGCCCGGCCCGCGGCGAAGCGTTGCGCATCGGTTCGTCGGCCTACAACCAGAACTGCGCCCGCTGCCACGGGCTGGAGGCGATTTCCGGCGGCATTTCGCCAGACCTGCGCAAATTCGATGACGATTGCAAGGGGCTGGCCGACAAGGAAAAGCAGGCCGCCTGCTTCAAGGAAATGGATGAATACTTCGTGGCGGTCATCCGCCGCGGACGCACACGCGATGGTCGCGTCTACATGCCACCCTTCGACGGCATCCTCACCCAGGAAGCCATCTGGGCGATCCGCACTTACATTGAAACCCGTCGGGAACCCTGAAGACAGCGCGAGACGTGACGATGTCTGATGCCTGCATGAAGCGTCGAACACTGCTGGCCGCTGCGGCGGCTTTTGCCTTGCCTGCCTGGGGGCAGGCTGACGAAGAGGGGTTGCTCTACGAGAAGATCCGGGCCTCTGGCGTCTTGAAGGTGGCGGTCTACAAGGACAACGCCCCTTACTCGAACGAAGAGGGTGGCCAGTTGGTCGGGCTGGATGTCGACATTGCCAGAGCACTGGCCGCCCAGATGGGGCTGGCAGCCAGTTTCATGCCGTTCCCGGCTGGCGAAGAAATGAATGCCGATCTCCGCTGGATGGTGGAAAGAGGGCATTACCTGGGATATGGTCCGGCGGATCTCATGATGCGTGTGCCCGTTGACCGGCATCTGATGTTCGCCAACCGCAAGGTGTTCATCTTTGCCCCGTACATGTCCGAGCGTCCGGTGTTGTTGCGTGATAGCCGCCGCCTCGATGAGCCCCGCAACCCGGACGATCTCCAAGGTCAGCCACTGGCTGCCGAGGCCGGGGCGGGTCTGACCAGTCTGCTGATGGGTTACGGTGGCGGCATGTTGCGTGCCCAGGTTCGCCTGTACCCGACCGGGATGGCAGCCGCCGATGCCGTGATCCGCGGCGAAACTGCTGCGGCCTACATCACCCGAGCGCTGGCTGAGGCGGCGATGGCTCGCGCAAGCGGTGCTGTCGATCATCTCCGCATGGACGAACTGGCGCTCAGTCACCTGGCAGCCAAGGGCTGGCCCGTCGGGGTGGCGATCAAAGCCTCCAATCGGGCGCTGCGTCTGGCGGTTGAAGAGGCGATGCAGGGTCTGCAGTCATCTGGTCAGATGCTGGCTATCTTTCGCAAGAACCGGCTCACGTTGACGGCCCCCTGATCTGATGAAGCGGATCGAGAGGCCGCGTTCTATTTCCGGCCCAGTTTCCGGTAGATGGTGGCCCGGCTGATGCCCAGGGCTTGAGCGGCCGCCACCACATTGCCTTTGGCGTCTTCCACGGCCTTGCGGATCATGGCCGTTTCCATGTCGCGCAGCGGCAAGGCATGAACCGTTCGCTGGGCAGGGCACGCGATCGGCCGCTGAGCATGGACCTGAAGCCGCAAGCCGGACCAAAGGGGCACCTCGGTAGGACCATGTCCCAGAATCGCCAGATCGAAGAGCTGGTTGCTGTCCAGCGCAAACAGATCGCTGGCGTGTGGCAGGGCATTGAGAGGCGAGAGTTCAAGCATCAGGGCCGCGCTGCGGTTGAAACCCACGACCTTGCCGGATTCGTCAAGGCACAGCAGGCCATCGTCATCTTCACCGAGCAGGCGACCTGGCCAGTTCAGCCGCAACAGCAGTGCATGGGGACTGGCCAGGGTGAGGGCATTTTCAATGCTGCGGACCGCCTGAGAGACCAGGTGCTTGAGTGCAGGCTGTTCAGGCACCATGACGCCCGTCAGGTCCAGCATGCCCAGCACGTGTCCCTGTGGCCCACGAATCGGCGCGCCGGCGCAGCTGAAGACCTGGTTGTCGTCAAAGAAGTGCTCGCCGCGGTGCAGCCAGATCGGTTCGCCATCGGTGAGGCAGGAACCGATGGCCGTGGTGCCCACCTTCTGTTCCGAGAGGTCGACGCCCGGTCGTGCGATGGCCTGGACCGTCTTGTCCTGGTGGTCGAGAAAGCCTTGCACGTCCAGCACGATGCCCTCGGCATCGGTGAGCATGGCGAAGTAGCGGGTGTGCAGCAGGGCCCTCGTGAGGGACTTGATCACTGGCTGGCTGGCATGGATCAGCGACTGGCTTTTTTCTCGGGCAAGCTGGAGCCTGCCGCCCGAGACAGGGTCAAAGACCACCCGCTCACGGGGGTTCAGCCCCAGGTTCAGGCATCTCTGCCACGACTTCTCCACCAGCGGCGACAGGCCCACGGCGAGCTGTCCCTCTTCAAAGGCGGACTGGCGAGCCAGGTGTATTCTTTCGAGGCGCCACGCGACATGCTGCGGGTTGCTGCTGGTACAACGGACCATGGGTGTGTCTCCTCGGATCATTGTTGTTGTGTTTCGATCGGTGCTTTCTGGGCGATGGCATTTTCCCGGTTGCCTGCTCGACTTCGTGGATGTCAAGCAATTTTTGCGCCTGTCTGATGGATGGTCTGAGGCGGACCTTCTGTCTCAACCTGAGACTTTCACAGGAATGCCCACCGGGATCAGGGATAACCCTGAATGGCGTGTGGTTCTTATCGTCAACAATACCCATGCACAGTCCATCATAGGATGTGACCCGGTCGAAGTGACCGAACCCCCATCAGGAGACCTCCATGCAGAAAGTCCTGCACATCAATCCGGACAAATGCACCGGCTGCTTGCAGTGCGAAATGGCCTGTTCTTTCGAGAACTACGGCACCTACGCCACCTCCAAGTCACGCATCAAGGTGTTCGACTTCCACCATACCGGCAAGAAAGTGCCCTACACCTGTACCCAGTGTGACGAGGCCTGGTGTCTGCATGCCTGCCCGGTCGAGGCCATCACGGTGGACAAGCTCACCGGTGCCAAGGTGGTGAACGAGACCACCTGTGTGGGTTGCAAGGTCTGCACGATCGCCTGTCCGTTCGGCACGGTGAACTACGTGCAGGAAACCGGCAAGGTCCAGAAATGTGACCTGTGTGGCGGCGAGCCGGCCTGTGCCGATGCCTGCCCGACGGGCGCCATCACCTTCATCGACGCCAACTGGACCGGCATCGACAAGATGAAGCAGTGGGCGGACAAGCTGGGCAACCAGGCTGCTGCCTGATCGATAAGGAGCAAGACATGTCCTGGGCTGGAAAAATTCTTCGCGTCAACCTCACGGCTGGCACCGTCACGTCCGAACCGCTGAACATGGAGTGGGCCAAAGCCTACCTGGGTTCGCG
>CAZEZY010000055.1:0-2184 GCA_964516635.1 uncultured Tepidimonas sp.
CCACGCTGGCCGCGTCCAGCCAGTCTTGCCGGCTGGAGCAGTACTCGCTGTCGTCGTCGTCTTCCCAGTTTTTCATGAAGATGCCGATGACTTCGTGCCCCTGCTGCTTGAGCAGCCAGGCGCTGACGGCGGAATCCACGCCGCCGGACAGGCCGACGACAACTCGGTGATGGGTGGGCATGATGCGGATTATCCCAGCCGATGGCTTGAAGCGGTTGGGGATGGGTAAGATGCATCCGTTGGCTGAAACATGAGGGTTCACGCATGTCGCTACGCGCCCGCAACCGGTCGTTTGGCCCGTCTCCGGCTCGGTACTGGACCATGGTGCTGCTGTTGCCATGGATGGGTCTGCTGGGTTGCGCTGTGCAGCCCCCGATGCCCGAGCGCAGTCCCAGCGCTTACTTTGCCGATACCGACAACACCACCCTAGGACGTGCGGTGCAAGCCTCAGGTCCAGAAGCTGGACGCAGTGGAATGCGGGCCCTGCCCGACCCTCTGGATGCATTCGTCGCCCGGGTGGCTTTGGTGCGTGCCGCCGAAAGGGCACTCGATGTCCAGTACTACATCTGGCGACCCGACACCACGGGTATCTTGCTCCTCAATGAACTGGGCCAGGCCGCCGATCGCGGCGTGCGCATCCGACTGCTCCTGGACGACAACGGTATTGCGGGCATGGATTCCCTGTTGGCAGAGCTGAATGCACATTCCGGGATCGAGGTCAGGGTGTTCAACCCCTTTGCGAACCGCGACTTCAAGGCACTGGGCTACCTGAACGATTTCAAGCGATTGAACCGGCGCATGCACAACAAGGCCCTGGTTGCAGACGCCCAGGCCGCGATCGTTGGCGGACGAAACATCGGTGATGCTTTCTTTGGGGCAGACCCGTCGATGAACTTCACCGACCTTGACGTGCTGGTTGCAGGCCCGATCGCGGCCGACGTGGCGGGCGCTTTTGACACTTACTGGAACAGCGCGTTCGCCTACCCGCTGGAGGCGCTGGTGGACAGCACCGACACCCAGCCACCGCTGGCCACGCTCGCCAAGCAAGTCGCCCAGCTGCCGGACACCGCCCGATACGCCCAGGCCCTGCGCACGACCGAACTGGTCGGGCACATCGAACGCGGCACGCTGCGCCTGGATTGGGTGCCCATGCGCCTGGTCAGCGACCCGCCTGGCAAGGTCGATGGCACGGCCGACCCGTCTTCGTGGATGGCCAACGATCTTGCCTTGGCGCTCGGTCCGGTTGAACGACAGATCGACCTTGTCTCGCCGTACTTTGTGCCCGGGGCCAGCGGCACCGCCGCCTTGGCCCGACATCCGGCCCAGGGGGTGCAACTGCGCCTGGTGACCAACTCGCTGGCCGCCACCGACGTGGCCGCCGTTCATGCCGGGTATGCGCATCGGCGAGCCGACCTGCTACGTGCAGGTGCACAGTTGTACGAGTTCAAGCCCCACCCTGCTATCGAACCCGGGCTTCGCTGGCGTCTCGGTGGCAGCAGCTCGGCCAGCCTGCATGGCAAGACGATTTCGGTGGACCGTCAGCGCGTCTTTGTGGGTTCCTTTAATGTCGATCCCCGATCGGTGCGATTGAATACCGAAATGGGCCTGGTGATCGAGAGCCCGGCCCTGGCCACTGCGATGGCCGACAGCCTGGACCGTCACCTTGCTTACCAGGCGTTCGAGCTGCGCCTGGGCGAAGGGGAGCGCATCGAGTGGATTGAACGCGAAACGGCAACCGCCGAACCGGTGGTGCACCTCACCGAGCCCCGTGCCAGCCTGTGGCGCCGCCTGCTGGTTGCATTCCTGTCGCTTCTGCCCATCGAATGGCTGCTCTGAAGGGCGAGTTGGACGTCAGCCCGCCCGGAGCGCTCAGACTTCCACCAACGACCGTTCGCCGGCCCACTGCATGGCGCTGAGAGCCATGTCCAGCGAGCGCAGGCGCAGGGCCGGGTCGTACACGTCGCTCACCAGGATGAACTCGTCTGCCTCGGTCAGGTTGGCGAGGCACTGGAGGCCCTCACGCACCGTGGTGGGGCCGCCGATGACAGCGGCGGCCAGGAAGTCGCCGATCGCGGCGCGGGCACGGCCATCGACCTGCTGCCAGAAATCGGGAATGGGGGGCTGCAGCCGCCGCCGATCGCCCGTGAGGATGCCGAGCACGCGCTGGTAGGTGCTGCTGGCCAG
>CAZEZY010000055.1:2284-15179 GCA_964516635.1 uncultured Tepidimonas sp.
GCCGCCGATCGCCCGTGAGGATGCCGAGCACGCGCTGGTAGGTGCTGCTGGCCAGAAATTCGGCCTCCTCGTCGGTGGGTGCGGCGATCAGTGGCACACCGATGGCCGCGTAGGGCTGGGTCAGCGTGGCCGATGGCCGAAAACGGGCGCGATAAAGGTCCAGTGCCTGGAGCAGCAACCGCGGCGCAAAGTGCGAGGCAAACGCGAACGGCAGGCCGAGCTCGCCATCCCGGCCATGTTGTGGTGTTCGGCCAGCCAGTAGCGCTGGAAACCCAGGTGTTCGGCGTGCTGGGCGGTGCGCAGCGCAATGGCCAGGGCGTCGGCCACGGTACCACCTTCGCGAACGGCCACCAGGTCGAGCAGGGAGAGCGGAATGGCGTGGAGGGGTTTGCTCATGGGGCGATTTTCCGGCAACTGGCCGTCACTTGCAGGACAATGGCGACAGCCAATTCGTTTTGATTCATCACTGTTAGCCCTGCCCATGCCCCGTCTGCAGTTTGACACGCCCGAGCGTTTCCGTTTCCAAACCGATATCCAGATCTACATCAGCCACGTGAACCAGGGCGGTCACCTGGACAACGCGCAGTTGCTGACGCTGGTGTCCGAGGCGCGGGTCCGCTTTTTCAAGGCGCTGGGCTATCGGGAAGGCGATGTGGCCGGTCACCCGATTGTGGTCGGTGACATCGGGGCGCAGTACCAGTCCGAGGGCTTTCACGGCGAGGTGATGTGCGTGTCCCTGGAGCCGACCGATTTCAACAAGTACGGCTTTGATCTGGCCTTCCAGATGCGCGAAAAGGACAGTGGCCGCGATGTGGCGCGCGGCAAGATCGGCATCGTGTTTGTACAGCCCGCAGCGAAGAAGGTGGCGCCGCTGCCGCCGGCGTTCCTGGCGCGGCTGGCCGAGAGGTTGGGCCCCGCAGCGGTTTAGCCGCGCACCTCGCCCTCGCCCAGCACCACGTACTTGAGCGAAGTCAGCCCCTCGACGCCCACCGGCCCCCGGGCGTGAAACTTGTCGGTGCTGATGCCGATTTCGGCTCCCAGCCCGTACTCGAAGCCATCGGCAAAGCGGGTGCTGGCGTTGACCATCACGCTGCTCGAATCCACCTCGCGCAGGAAACGCTGGGCGTGGATGTGGTGGGTGGTCAGGATGGCTTCGGTGTGGTGGCTGGAGTAGCGGTTGATGTGAGCGATGGCCTCGTCCACGCCGGCCACCACCTTCACGCTGATGATGGGGGCCAGGTATTCCTCGCTCCAGTCCTGCTCGGTGGCGTCCTTCAAGAGGGCGCCGGAAATGCGAGCCAAGATGGCCTTGGATTCAGGGCAACAGCGCATTTCCACGCCTTTCTGCGCGTAAATGGTGCCGATCTTCGGTAAAAATTCGTCCGCCACACCGCGTGCCACGAGCAGGCTTTCGGTCGCATTGCAGGGGCTGAACTTCTGGGTCTTGGCATTGTCGGCCACCTTCACCGCCATGGCGATGTCGCAGGGGTCGTCCACATAGGTGTGGCAGTTGCCGTCCAGGTGCTTGATCACAGGCACCTTGGCCTCACGGCTGATGCGCTCGATCAGGCCCTTGCCGCCACGCGGAATGATCACGTCCACGTAAGCGGGCATGGCAATGAGCTGGCCCACGGCTTCGCGGTCGGTGGTGGGCACGAGCTGCACCGCATCGGCCGGCAGGCCGGCTTGCACCAGGGCTTGCTGCACCAGCGTGGCCAGCGCGCGGTTGCTGTCGATGGCTTCGGAGCCGCCGCGCAGGATGCAGGCGTTGCCGCTCTTGATGCTCAAAGAAGCGGCCTCGATGGTGACGTTGGGTCGGCTCTCGTAAATCATCCCGAACACGCCGATGGGCACGCGCATCTGCCCCACGCGGATGCCGCTGGGCATCTGCTTCAAGCCCGACACCTCGCCGATGAGGTCGGCCATGGCGGCGAGTTGCTCGCACCCTTCCGCGCAGGTCTCGATCACCTGGGGGGTGAGCTTGAGGCGGTCCACCATGGGCTCGGCCAGGCCAGCCGAGCGGGCACGCGCCAGGTCCTTGGCGTTTTCCGCCTGGAGCGCGTCCACGTTGGCGCGCAGCAGCGCGGCCAGTGCACGCAGGGCCTTCACCTTGGTGGCGGCACCGGCCTTGGCCATCAGCGCCGAGGCGACCTTGGCCTGCTGGCCCAGGGTGTTCATGAGTTCAACGGTGTTCAGGGCATTCATGCACAGATTTTCTCATTTTGTGCCGGTTGAAGCCGGGCCAACGGCGCATGATCAGAACTGGCACAGCCAACCGCTTATTCCAGCAGTCGTCTCAGACCCATCTGATCGACCTAGTCGTAAACCCTGAATCGGCTACCCAAATGGCGTAAGCTGGCTGACAATGTGACAGTCGAAAATCGTTGATTCCATTTGGGTTTTATATTTTCACGCTGTCGCGGACGCATCCGTTCCATCATGACAAAAAGGAAGGCACTCGGGGAAGGCATGTCTCCTTCCGCTTCACCGTCTCTGGCCTCTGACGAGTCGGTGCTGAAGGTGGTGGCCATCGGTGCGTCGGCCGGTGGGCTGGACGCGCTGGAAAAGCTGTTCGACGCGCTGCCCAGCCACAGCGGCGCTGCCTACGTGGTCATCCAGCACCTGTCGCCCGATCACAAAAGCATGATGGGCAGTCTGCTGGCCCGGCACACCGCCATGCCGGTCGATGTGGTCGAGGACAGCATGGCCCTCGAGCCGGACCGGGTCTACCTGATTCCGCCAGGTGCCATCATGCATCTCGAAGGCAAGCGGTTGCGCCTGACGCCGAAAGGCCCGCGCAGCTTTGTCCTGCCCATCGACGTGTTCTTCCAGTCGCTGGCTCGTCATCATGGCCCCCATTCCGTGGGCGTGATCCTGTCGGGTACCGGTTCCGATGGCACCCGTGGCGCCATGGCCATCAACGAGGCCGGTGGTTTCCTGCTGGTGCAGGATCCGAACGAGGCCCGTTTTGACGGCATGCCCCGCAGCGCCATTGCCACCGGGCTGGTGGACGACATCCTGCCTGTCGAGCAGATGGGCCGGCGCATCCTGGCCCACCTGTCGGTGTTTCCCGGCCAGCGGATCGGGCCCGAAGACACCGCGATCGAGACCCCCCCCAGGACGCCGGAATCCGCTTTCACCGGCATCCTTCACTTGCTCAACCAGCTCGGCAAGATCAATTTCGAGGATTACAAGCCCGGCACCGTGCTGAGGCGCATCGAGCGGCGCATGGCCGTGCGTCAGATCATGAGCATCCAGAGCTATCTGGAGTTGCTGAGCCAGGACCGCGCCGAAGCCCTCACGCTGCTCCACGAGATGCTGATCCCGGTGACCAGCTTTTTCCGCGACACCGAGGCTTATGCCTCGGTGGCCACGCAGGTGGTCGATGCCCTGGTCAGCGCCCGTGCCGACGGGCAGGCCATCCGGGTGTGGTGTGCGGGCTGCTCGACCGGTGAAGAGCCTTACTCGATTGCCATGCTGTTCATGGAGGCGTTCGACCAGATCAAGCGCTGGCCCAGCCTGAAGATTTTTGCCACGGACGTGGACAAGGCCAACATCGAGGTGGCGGCAGCGGGGTCCTACCCCGAGTCGATTGCGGCCGAAGTCACGCCCGCGCGCCTCGAGCGGTTTTTCGTCCGGCATGGCAACCGGTTTGTGGTGAGGCCGGAATTGCGGCAGAACATCGTGTTCGCGCCCCACAACCTGCTGACCGATCCACCGTTCACCAAGATGGACCTGGTGGTGTGCCGCAACACGCTCATCTATTTCCGCAACGCCGCCCAGCAAAAAGCCCTGCGCCGACTGCAGTACGCCCTGGTGCCCAAGGGGTATCTGTTTCTGGGCTCCAGCGAGTCGCTGGGCGAAAGCCAGAACGATTTCCAGGTCATCAATGCGCGCCAGAAGATCTGGCAGCTGCTGCAACAGACGAATGCATCTTTCGACATCCAGCCGGTTCACCTCGGCCCGGTGCGCCGGCATGGGGCAGGCGAGGCCACGGAATCCCTGACGCGGGCTCGCCGCATGAGCAAATCGGCGGTGGAGCTCGGATACGGGGCCCTGCTCAAACGGTTCGGCCCGCCGCCAGCCATGCTGCTCAACGCCTCGCAAGAGGTGGTTCATGCGTTTGGCGATCTCTCGCCCTATCTGCGCATCCGCGAAGGGCAACTCTCGCTGGATTACAACCGCATCCTGGTCGAGCCCCTGGTGCCGGTGGCGGCAGCCCTGCTGTTCAAAAGTGCTCGCGAAGCCACCGGCGTGACATCGGATCTGGTCAGGCTCCACACCGATGAATCAGCCGGCCAGGCGCCGTCGTATGTGCGACTGACCGCCCTGCCGGCCGCCGATGTGGACGGGCAGAAATTCAGCCTGCTGGTGATCGAGAAAGTCGGCCTTCACGAAGCCGCGCCCGTGGGTGTGATGCTCGATCTGGGCACGGAAACCAGCGAACGCATCCGGGCGCTGGAGCACGAGCTCACGGTCACCCGCGAAAGCCTGCAGGCCACGATCGAGGAACTGGAAACATCGAACGAAGAGCTGCAGGCCACCAACGAGGAGATGATGGCCTCGAACGAGGAGCTGCAGAGCGCCAACGAAGAGCTGCAGTCCGTCAACGAGGAGCTCAACACCGTCAACGCCGAATACCAGGAAAAGATCGACATCCTGAACCGGACCAATGCGGAGCTCGACAACCTCACCCGGGTGGTGGCTTCGAGCACGGTGTTTGTGGACGAGGCACTGAAACTGGTCCGTTTCAGCCCGGAGGCAGCGAGCATTTTCCGGCTGCGCGACAGCGATCTTGG
Source organism: uncultured Tepidimonas sp. (assembly GCA_964516635.1). Classification (GTDB taxonomy): domain Bacteria; phylum Pseudomonadota; class Gammaproteobacteria; order Burkholderiales; family Burkholderiaceae_C; genus CAZEZY01. The sequence continues at coordinate 7,084 of CAZEZY010000055.1, forward strand.
CCGGCCGCTGGAAGACCTGAACCATCAGCTCGAGTACCCCGACTTGATGGACGACCTGCGCCAGACCTTGCAGTCGGGCGTGATGATGCAGAAAGAGGTGGTGGACCGGCAGCGGCGCCACTTCATGGTGCGCATCCTGCCTTATCACATCGCTTCCAGCGAGCAGCGGGTGGTGGTGATCAACTTCCACGAAGTCACCGACCTCATGCGGCTGCAAAGTGTGGTCGACATGCTGGATGAGCAGGTGGCCATGCTGGACGAGCAAGGCACGGTGCTGCTGGTGAACCAGGCCTGGAGCCGCCTGGCCCGCAGCCAGGCCGATCCGTCGCTCGTGAGCGGTGAGGTGGGTTCGAATTACCTGGACGCTTGCCGTGCCGCCGGCGAGTTGAACCTGCACGCCCAAGCCGTTTACGGAGGCCTTCAGGCCCTGCTCGCCCGCCAGCAGGACCGTTTCGTGATCGAATACCCGTGCGATGCATCCACCGAACCGCGCTGGTTCGTGATGCGGGCCAGTCGCATGCCCGAGCCTCTCCCCGGCTTCCTGATCAGCCACGCGAACATCACGCGCTGGCATGGCGGTCAGACCGTTTCGGCGCTGTCATAGAGGCCGTCATGGGAGGGAAGAAGCCACACGATCCGTTGGGCGCCGGGCTGGCGCTCGAGTGGCTGCAGCACGCCGCGATCTGGGCGTGTGTCTGTGACCGCCATGGCAACCTGCTCTGGGTCAATCGGGCGATGCAGGCGGAGCTGGGCCTCACCGAAGCCAGCCAGGACCACCCGAACATTCAGCAGATCATGCCCTGGCACAATGCCGCGCGGCTGGCCTCCACCGTGACCGAGGTGATGGCAAGTGGGGAGGAAAGGCAGTTTGATGACGTCTGGATCCTCGGCAGCGAGACCCGATGGCGACGGACCCGCTGTTTCCGGCTCGGGGCAGACGCTTCGAGCGACCAGGTGGCCGTGCAGTCGGAGGACATCACGCGCGAGCACACGCTGAGGGAGCAGGCGGCGCTGAGCGAGGCCATTTTTGCCAATGCCCTGGAAGCCATTGCGGTGCTGGACGAAGAAGGGCGGCTGGTTCGTGTGAATCCCGCCTGGACCCGCCTCACCGGGTTTTCCGACCTCAACGCCATCGATCGCACCCTGGCCACGGTGTTCGATGCCCAGACCTACCCCGGCATGACCACCTTTGCCAGCTTCTGGCGGGCCATCACGTCCCGGACGCACTGGACCGGTGAGTTGCGTCTGCGCCGCAGCGACGGCATCAGCCGACTCACCTGGGCCAGTCTGAACGCGCTGGATGCCGGTTGTGGGCAATCCGGGGGTTACCTGGCGGTGTTCACCGACATGTCGGAACTGGAGCGCTCGAGAGCCTCGCTGGTGGCGCATCGGAACCGGCTCGAGGAGCAGGTGCAGTACCGAACCCAGGAGCTCGACGCGGCCCGCCGGGAAGCCGAATCGGCCAGTCTGGCCAAGTCGGACTTCATGGGAGCCATCAGCCACGAACTTCGCACACCGCTCAATGCCATTCTGGGCATGTCGCACCTGATGCTGCAAACCCCGCTGGAGACGATCCAGCGCGAGTACGCCCAGCACATCAGCCAGGCGGGCCGGCAGTTGCTGGGCCTCGTCGATGACGTGCTGGACTATGTCCGGCAGGACACCCGCGCCGAGGGCCCCGAGCTGACCTATTTCGAACTCGCCCCGCTGCTGGAACACTGGGCCCATCCCTGGCAGCAGCTGGCAGCGGCCAAGGGGCTGGGCTGGGCGGTGAGCCTGAAGACCGGCACGCCCGCCCAGTGGAAGGGTCCAGCCCGGGAACTGCTCCGCATCCTCGACAAGCTCGCCGACAACGCGGTGAAGTTCTGTGACCGTGGGGCCATCGAACTGGTGGTGTATGCCGATCCGGTGCAGGTCGATGGCAGGACGCCCCTCCACCTGCAGATCCACGATACCGGCAGGGGCATGGGGCTGGCCGAGCGCCAGGCGCTGTTCAGCCTGTTTCGCCAGGGAGACGCCAGCCCCAGGCGGCGGCACGGAGGGACCGGGCTCGGCCTGGCACTGGCCGCGCGGGTGGCCACCCGGATCGGGGCGGAACTGGATTGCCTGGAAAGCCATCGCGGTCGCGGGAGCGTGTTCGAACTGCGCGCGCTACTCGAGACGGTGGCAGAGCCGTTGGGTGCCACCCCTGCCCCAGCGACAGACCGGCCACCGCCAGCCAACGCCGCGGCCGCCACCGTGAAGCGTCCGCCCGGTGCTCACCCGCAGGCCGAATGGGAATCGGTCCGGGGAGCCCTGATCCGGCTCCTGGACCGTTGGGATGCCGAGGCACTGGGCATCGCCCGACAACATGCCGACCTGATCCGCGAGATGCTGGGCGAGCGTTACGCCTTCTTCGACCACGCCCTTGCGCGGTTCGACTTCGACAAAGCCGCAGGTTGCCTGCAAAACCAACTGTCTCACCATGATCCATGACCCCCCTCTTGCCGGCGATAGAACCCCTCTGAGCACGCCGGCGCCTGCGCCGGACGAACAGGGGCTCAAGGTGGTGGGCATCGGGGCATCGGCCGGAGGGCTGGATGCGCTCGAGAAGCTCTTCACGGGCCTGCCGCCGGATGTCGATGCCTGCTTCGTGGTCATCCAGCACCTCTCGCCCGATCACAAGAGCATCATGGACACGCTGCTCGGGCGCCACACCGCCATGCCCGTGATCATGGTGGAAGACGGCATGAGGGTGGAGCCCAATCGGGTCTACCTCATACCGCCCGGGTCCATCATGCACATGGAAGGGCGCCACCTGCGTCTCACGCCCAAAGGGGCTCGAAGCCTGATCCTGCCGATCGACGTCTTTTTCCAGTCCCTCGCCAAGCACCACGGCCCCAACGCCATTGGCGTCATTCTGTCGGGGACGGGATCTGATGGCACACGCGGTGCGGTGGCCATCAACGAGGCCGGCGGTTTCCTGCTGGTGCAGGCGCCTGAAGATGCACGTTTTGATGGCATGCCACGCAGTGCCATCGGGACCGGGCTGGTGGATGACATCCTACCGGTCGACTCCATGCCGGCGCGCATCCTGTCGCACCTGCGGGCTCAACCCACCGGCACCGAAGGCTCGGCCCGGACCTCGGTGCTGGACGAGTCCCTCCTGTCGATGCCGGCCGACACGGCGCTGACCAATGTGCTGCACGTGCTGCTGCATCACGGCGGCGTGAATTTCGAGGATTACAAACCCGGTACGGTGTTGCGGCGGATCGAGCGGCGCATGGCCGTGCGACAGGTGTCGTCCATCCAGGGTTACCTGGAACTGCTCAACCACGACCGGGCCGAAGTCCTGACCCTGCGCCACGAACTGCTGATTCCCGTCACCAGCTTTTTCCGGGATCCGGAGGCCTTTTCGGCGCTGGCTCAGCAGGTCGTCGAGCCGCTCGTGGCCAGCCGAGAAGCCGGTCAGACCCTGCGCGTCTGGTGTGCGGGTGTGTCCACCGGTGAAGAAGCCTATTCGGTGGCCATGCTGTTCCTGGAGGCGTTCGAGCAACTCAAGCGCTGGCCGAGTCTGAAAATCTTTGCCACCGACGTCGAGCAGATGAACGTCGAGACCGGGGCGTCAGGCAGCTACCCGGAATCGATCGTGGCCGAAATCACCCCGGAGCGGCTGGAGCGCTTCTTTCACAAGAAGGGCAACCACTACGTGGTCAAGAACGAGTTGCGCCAGTGCATCGTGTTTGCCCGCCACAACCTGCTGAGCGACCCGCCATTCACCAAGATGGACCTGGTGGTGTGCCGCAACGCGCTCATCTACTTTCGCAGTCCGGCACAGGCCAAGGTGCTGCACCGCCTGCATTACGCCCTCACGCCCCGCGGCTACCTGTTCCTGGGCAGCAGCGAAACGCTGGGCGATCTGCAGCGCGACTTCCACACCCTCAGCGCTCGCCAGAAGATCTGGCAGGTGACCCGGCCTGCGACGCCGCCGCTCGAACTGAACCGGACCACGGCCGGCGCCAGTGCCCTGAATCTGAGCCAGACCCGGCCCGCCGCGACCCGCACACGCCGCATGAGCCAGGATGCGGTGGAAATGGGCCAGCAGGCCCTGATGCAGGCGTTTGGCCCGCCGCCGGCGGTCTTGCTGAATGCGGCACACGAACTGGTGCATGCCTTCGGCAACATCACGCCGTTTGTGAAGATACGCGAGGGGCAGATCACCCTCGACATCAACCGCATGCTGCCCGACCCCCTGATTCCGGTCGCGGCGGCGGTGCTGTTCAAGAGCGCCCGCGAAGGCGGTCGCATCACTTCCGATGCGGTGCGGGTGCCCTTGCAGGACATCGCCGGCGACCCGGCCCATCCCGAAGGCGCACACCAGTTCGTCAAGCTGACCGCCATGCCGGCCGGCGATCTGGACGGTGAACGGCAGACGCTGCTGGTGTTCGAGCGGCTGAACGTGGCGGAAAAACCCGACCAGCCGGCATCGCTCGACCTGGCCAGCGAGACCACCGAACGCATCGAAGCCCTGGAGCACGAACTGTCTGCCACCCGCGAGAGCCTGCAGGCCACGATCGAGGAACTGGAAACATCCAACGAAGAGCTGCAGGCCACCAACGAGGAGATGATGGCTTCGAACGAGGAGCTCCAAAGTTCCAACGAGGAACTGCAGTCGGTGAACGAGGAACTCAACACCGTCAACGCCGAATACCAGGAAAAGATCGACATCCTCAACCGCATCAACGCCGATCTCGACAACCTGACCAAGGTGGTGGCCACCGGCACGGTGTTCGTGGATGACGAATTGCGACTGGTCCGCTTCAGCCCGGAGGCGGCCGGGATTTTCCGCCTGCGCGACAGCGACCTGGGGCGGCCGCTGGAAGACCTGAACCACCATCTGGATTACCCGGGTCTGCTGGCCGATCTGAAGGCCACGCTTCACAACGGCCAGATGCTCAGCAAGGACGTGGACGGTGCCGAGGGGCGCCGTTTCATGGTGCGCATGCTGCCCTATCACATCCCTTCCACGTCGGCTCGTGGCGTCGTGATCAGTTTCGTCGAGGTGACCAAGCTGCACCAGGCCCTGCAGCGCCAGCAACTGGTGATCGACGCGCTGGGCGAACACGTGGCGGTGCTCGACACACAGGGTGACATCGTCATGGTGAATCAGGCCTGGCGTACCTTTGCGGCCTGCAATGGCGATGCCGCCCTGCAAAGCACCGGCGTGGGGGCGAACTACCTTGATGCCTGTCGCCAGGCCATGGCATCAGGCGATGCCTATGCCCGAACCGCCGCCGAAAGCCTGGCGCGTGTGCTGCGTGGCGAACTCAGGACCTTCACCCTCGAATACCCCTGCGATGCGCCCGATGAACCCCGCTGGTTCGTGATGCACGTGGCGGCCCTGGGCGGCGCACAGCCGGGCGCGGTGGTGAGTCACGTCAACATCACCGGTTGGCGCCAGCAGGCGGCGGCGTCACATGGCCGCTGACCCCACCCGCCCACCGCTGGACCCGCTGGAGGCCTTGAGGGCCAAGGCCGAGGCCACGCTGGGCTTTGGCAAGCCATCGGCCGACCGGTCCGTCGAGGCGTCGCTGATCCTGCACGAGGAACTGCTGCAACAGAACGAGGAACTGCGCGCCGCGCAGCGGGACAACCGACGCCACTCGGCGCTTTACCGCCTCCTGTTTGATGCCTTGCCGATGGCCGCTTTCGTGGTGGATGGCGAAGGCCGGATGCGGGACTTCAACGTGCAGGCCCGTGACTGGCTACAGACCGATGGGGCGGTTCCCCTGCGCGACGACCCCTACCGGTTGCTCAACGCACTCATTCGCCCGGAGCGTTCCCGTTTGCAGGCGGCCTTGCGAAGACAGGACAACCGTTTCGAGCGCAAGGCGCTTCGGCTTCAGGTTGCGGCAGGCGAAAGCCGCCGAGTCGATCTGCTGATGGTCAGGCTGCCTTCGGATGGAGCGGTGGAAACCGGCTATCTGATCCTGCTGACCGACCGCACCCGTGAGCACGCGGCCCACATCGACCAGCAACTGCTGCAGTCGTTGCTCGACAGCAGCCAGGCCTACATCTATGCCGTGGACACCGATGGCCGTTTGCTGGTGGCCAATCAGGCGCTGATACAGGCCGTGGGCAAGCGGCGCGACGAAGTCGTGGGCATGAAACGCGAGCAGTTCTTTCCGTTGCGCGACTGTCTGGAATACGCCCAGCACGACCAGCAGGTGATCCGGACAGGCCAGCCGATCCAGATTCAGGAGGTGCGCCACATCGGGGTCGAGCGACAGGTCTTCGAGTCCCACAAGTTTCCGCTGTTCGACGAAAACCGCCAGGTGGTGGCCGTCGGCGGCATTTCGCTGGATGTCACCGGGTCGGTGGAAGCGCAGCAATGGCAGCGAATCAGCGAGATGGTGTTCCAGCGTTCGCGCGAAGCCATCATGGTCACCGACGAAAAGGGCTGCATCATCCGGGTCAATCCGGCGTTCACCCTCATGTCGGGGTTTTCCGAGCAGGCCGTGATCGGTCGCCGCATGAGTTTGCTGCACTCGGGTGTCCACGATCAGGCGTTTTACGAAGGGATGTGGGCCGACATCCGCCGTGAGGGTTTCTGGCAGGGTGAGCTGGTCAACCGCACCGCCACGGGCGAGTCTTTCGTCGTGTGGGCCAGCATCAACGCGCTGCGGGACGACAAGGGCAAGCTCATCGGCTACATGTCGGTGGAAACCGATGTGACCGAACTCCACAACGTGCGCAAGGCCTTGTTGAGCCAGGCCACCACCGACCACCTCACCGGTCTGCCCAACCGGGCCATGTATCTGGAGCGGCTCGAACACCACATCCAGCTGGCCAAGCGTTCCAGGCTGCCCTTTGCCGTGCTCTTTGCCGATCTCGATCACTTCAAGGAAGTCAACGACACCCAGGGGCATGACGTGGGCGACGATCTGCTGCGCCAGATTGCCCGCCGGCTGCGCGATGCGCTGCGGGAGCAGGACATGGTGGCCCGCCTGGGCGGCGACGAATTCGTGGCCTTGCTGCCCGGTACCGACCGTGAACAGGCCGAGCGTCTGGCGCGCCGCTTGCTCACCATTCTGCGTGCCCCACTGGCCTTGCAGAATCATCAGGGTTACGAGCCCCGGGCCTCGGTGGGGCTGGCGATGTACCCGGATGACGGTGAAACCGCCGAGGAGCTGATGAGCAAGGCCGATCAGGCCATGTATGCGGCCAAACGGGCGGGCCGCAACCAGCAGCAGTTTTTTGACAGCGCGCTCGACCAGCGCTCCCGCGAACTGTTCAACCTTCACGTCGACCTGCGCGTGGCCCTGACGCAGGATCAGCTGCGGGTGTTCTGGCAGCCCAAGTTCCGGCTCGACACCATGGCCCTGGTCGGTGCCGAGGCCCTCGTTCGCTGGGCGCATCCGGTCAATGGTCTGCTCGGTCCCAGGTCTTTTCTGCACGTGGCCGAGCAGTATCAGATGATTCGCGAGATCGACCGCTGGGTGTTGAAGCAGTCCTTGCTGCAGGTCTCCCGGTGGCGTGACCAGGGCCGCTGGCCAGCCGATTGGCGCCTGTCGGTCAACATGGATGCCAACCATTTCATGGCCGGGGACTGGATGGCTCACCTCGAGGGTGCCCTGACCGATGCCAGGCTCGATCCGCAATGCCTCGAAGTGGAGCTGACCGAAACCGTCTGCGCCTACAGCACGCCCGAATCGCTGGCCGGTCTGAGCCAGCTGCGCGAGCTCGGTGTGCGGCTGAGCATCGACGATTTCGGGACGGGGTATTCCAACCTGGCCTATCTCAAGACCCTGCCGGCTTCGGTGCTCAAAATCGACCAGAGCTTTGTCCGCGGCATGACCGAACAAGAAGACGACCTGGTGCTGATCCGGACCATGATCGAGCTGGGCCAGAAGCTGGGTTTCGATGTGCTCGCCGAAGGCGTCGAGACCGAGCAGCATCGCCGGACCCTGATGCAGATCGGCTGCCAGCTCGGTCAGGGGTACCTCCTGAGCCCCCCCGTGAGTGGCGAGGAGTTCGAGCGCCGGTTTCTGCCTTCCGTGGCCTAGTGTCCGTCGCTCGGGGCGCGGCTGAAGCGGTTGTTTTCGTCGACCAGACGC
>CAZEZY010000056.1:0-15106 GCA_964516635.1 uncultured Tepidimonas sp.
GGTCAACGCGGTCTATCACCGGTCTTACGAGCAGCGCGAGCCCATCGAGGTGCGCATCAGCAACGAAGAACTGGTCATTTTGAGCTTCCCCGGCCCGGATCGGTCGATCCGGCTGGAGGACTTTCAGGCAGGGCGTGCGGTGAGCCGCCGCTACCGCAACCGGCGCATCGGCGAATTTTTGAAGGAGCTTGATCTGACGGAAGGTCGATCGACGGGCATCCCGAAAATCCTCAAGGTGATGGCCGCGAATGGCTCGCCCCCGCCGCTGTTTGAATCAGATGAGGATCGACTTTCGTTTGTGATCCGGCTGCCCTGCCATCCGTTGGCCCGGCCGGTGCCCCCAAAAGTCACCGGGGAAGTCGCCCCCGAAGTTACCCCTGAAGTCGCCCCCGAAGTTGTGCGTGTCGTGTTGGCATTGCACGAAGAATTGTCCCGGACAGGGCTGCAGCAGGCCCTGGATCTGAAGGACGAAAAGCATTTCCGGAAGGCATACCTGTTGCCCGCGCTCGCTTCTGGCCTCGTGGAAATGACCCGACCCGAAACGCCGCGCAGCAGTAAGCAACGCTACCGGCGGACCGTCCTCGGGAAACGTTGGCTGGAGACGCATCAGGGTAATAGTGCGTGCTGAGTTATGGGGAAACACCCGCAAGCCCGCAACAACCCGCAGAGGTGCTCATAAGCTCGGGAGGCCAATCAGCACATGGTCAACCGTCCGCCACCAAATTGAAGGGCTCGGGTAATACACAAGGGCTCGGACAATGTCCGGGCCCTTTTTCTTGCCTGAAATCCCCGCGCCACGCGGGGTTCTGGTCGCCTGTGCTGCGGGTGCGGGCTCGCCACGAAGCCCGGAATCGGCCACTTTTTCGGCCAGAGCCGTCTCTATTCTCCGTTTGGCCTGCGGGTAGGCGCAGTTCTGGCTCTAGCAAAATCAACAACTTACGCGCGGCGGTTCATCGTCAACCAAGGCGACCGGTCAGGCATCAAACCTGCCACACTGGCGCAATGGGAACTTATACGTTACCATTTGGCTCATGAGCTACCAGATCAAAGAACTCCTGCTGGACGATGGCGACAGCCCCTTCGCGGAGTGGTTCGGGTCGCTGGAGGCCGTTGCCGCCGCCAAGGTGCGCGTAGCCGTCAGCCGGATGGAACAGGGCAACCTGTCCAACGTTGAGTGGTTTCGCGGCATTGGGGAATACAAGATCGACTGGGGGCCGGGCTTGCGCATCTATCTGGCCAAGGACGGTCTGAAGATCATCATCCTGATCGGCGGCGGCACCAAGAAGCGTCAACAGCAGGACATCGACCAAGCGGTGACGCTGTGGGAAGACTATAAGCGCCGCAAGGCATCAACCCAGAAAGGAAAGTGAACATGGCACTGACCCGTGATTTCAAAGAGACCGTGGCCGCGCGCGTGCAGAACGATCCGGCCTTTGCGCAGGCGCTTCTGGACGAGGCCATCACCCTGTTTGTAAATGGCGAGCCGGAATCGGCCAAGCTGATCCTGCGTGACCTGGTGAACGCCACGCTCGGCTTCGAAGCGCTGGCCGAGGAAATCCACAAGCCTGCCAAGAGCCTGCACCGGATGCTGTCGCAATCGGGCAACCCGACCATGAGCAACATCTCGGCGGTCTTTGCTGCCATCAAGCGTGCGCTCAAGGTCGAGGTGCACACTCAGATCGTGATGGCCTGATTTCAGGCATCAAACCCCGCCACCACCTCCCGCTGCGCCACCCAGTCGGTCGGCAACGGACTCCGCTGAAACCACAGCAGGCCCATGCACTTGGGCTGCTGCCCGGCAAGGATTCTCTGGATGATGGCTGGCTCCAGCAGCGTCAGGCGCAGCAGTTCGTTGACCGTCGAATGGTGCAGTCCCTCGCGCTGGGCGATCTCGCTCCCACTGCCGACCACCCCATCGTCGAGCAGTTGCTGCCAGTAGAAGGCTCGGGTGAGGGCCGCCAGCAAGGGCTGGTCAATCTGGCTGGCGACCTTGCCCGGCGACTCGACCGCTTCATCTGGCCGCACCACCACCTTGCTGGCGCCGCGCTTCCTGATCTTCAGCGGGATGCAGGTGGGCAGCTTGACCTGGCCGCCATCCCGGCGTTCACGGGCGACTGGCCCGCCCAAAGCCTGGACTTTCGGATTCATGCCATTTCCTCCGTCTGCTCCCATTCCTGCAATTCCGTGCCGATGGTGCCCGGCAGCAGTTCCCCGGCCAGATCCTGCCAGCCCTGATCGCGCCAGATGATCTCCAGCCCGTCGTCAGCAATCACCACATGGTCGATCAGTAGCTGTGTCAGTCGACACTGATCGGCGGGCAACAACTGTTGCCACAGGCCAGCCAGATTTCGCATCGGCAAGACCACCTCAGGCTCCGACAGGTCTGTAAGACCTTCCCTAGCCGACAAGGTGAAGTTATCGATACAGTCTTACAATGGGTATGTACTTTTTGTCGCCTTCGCTTTTTGATATTTTCTGTTCATTTCTGGAGGCGATTCGGCGAAGCTTATCAAGGTGATATGGATGAATCAGGCGCTGACAAGTCATGTGTCAACAGCTGAGCTGCCCTTTGAGGAGGGGGTGGCTTACACGCAGCATAAGGTGTATGCCGGCGACGTGCTATACACCGAAAACATGCCCGCTCATCACATGTATGTGGTCAAGGAAGGGGTGGTCGACATCTACATGATCCGCGAAGAAAAGCGGGTGGTGGTTGAATCCCTGGGCAAGGGGCAGTGTTTCGGGGTGGCGCCTCACTTGGTCAAAGGGCGCCGGGTGAACAACGCTGCGGCACGAACCTACTGCGAGCTGTATCTCATTCCCAACGAGGTGTTCGAGGCCGATATGCTGAAGGCCCCCAAGCTGACGCGCAGTCTGCTTAAAACCTTCTCGGACCGGATGTCGACGGCACACGAAATCATCGCCACTCGGGTGAACTACCAGTCCGAGGTGCTGGTGTATGCCCAACTGCTGCATATTCTCGGGCTGGCCGATGTGGGCAAGGCGGCGGTGAATCCGGGCCGTGGAGGCGGTGCCCCCGCACAAGTGATTGCCAGTCCGCTGCTGAGCGAGGTGTTCGTTCACGCCAGGGCCTTGCTGGGCCACTCCGACCAGCACATCCGTGGCTGTCTGGCCAAGTTGCTGACCCTGCATCTCATCCGCATCGAGGACGAAAAGGGCAACGGCAAGCGGGTGCTGTTTTCACCCAAGGACATCCTGTCGCAGGCTCGCAAGATCACCAGCAATCAGGACGAACCCAAGAAGGTGGATTACGAATACATCAGTGTGGATGAGTTCGCCACCATGGTGGAAGTGGATCGTTCACTGCTGCTCAGGAAGCTCGCGGGCAGCGAGTTTGCCGACGATGTGTTCACTTTCCGCAAAAGCGAGGTCCTGCGCCTGCTGAACGACAAGGGCAAACGCTTTTTTGCCGAACGCAAGATCAAGACGCCTGAAGAATTCAATGACGTGCTCGACCTGGAGTTTGCCGACCAGAAGTCGGTGTTTTCGGCGGTGTCGCAGCAGGACACCCTGGACCTTGCCAAACTGCTGAAGACGGTGGATTCGGAAGCGGTGCGGCAGAAAATTCTCGGTGCCTTGTCCCGAACCAAGCGGCAAGAGGTGGAACACGACATGTCGACCATGGCTCAGGTTGATCCGGTGGAGGCGCAGCAGATCGGCGCCAGCCTGGTCAAGACCGTCAAGAAACTGATGTTGAAGCAGGAATGAGCCGATCGGCGGCTTGCAGCCCGCTGCGCACGGCGCCTTCCAGCGTGGCCGGGTAGGGGCCTTCCACATAGTCACCGGCCACCAGAAGGTGGGGGCGAATCACCTGAGCGGGGCGTGAGAGCCCCGGGGTGCAGGCAAAGGTGGCGCGCTTTTCCACCACCGTCTGTACCCATCGGGGAGCCTCCAGACCCAGTTGCTGCCGGGCCTGTGCCAGGGCGGCGGTTTCAAGAGCCTGGCGCTCCAGGTGGCTGGCGCTGGCCACCAGGGCCAGTTCCACCACATCCGGTTCGGCTGTGTTCGGCTGGGCGACCGAGCCAAGCAGCAGGCTTCGATGAAAGGCATACTGGGCCGGTGCACTGGCGCCGTTGCGCAATGCCACCATGCCATGCGCACTGGGCCAGGGCTTGCTGAGAGTGCCGGCCACGTAAACCGTGGCAATCGGTTCGTGAGTCAATTGCATCGCCTGCTGGCGCCAGGCTTCTGGTGCGTCCGGTACATCAGTCAGGAGTCGGGCCGCCTCGCTCGCCGGGCAGGCCAGGATGACGGCATCGGTGGTTTGAACGCCTCCGGGCGCCTCGACCTGCCATCCGTCGCCACAGGCGCTGAGGTGCCTGACCCGCTGCCCTTCCCGGATGTCTGCACCCCTGGAATGCAGAAAGCGGATGGCGGCTTCCGGCAGCAGGGCGCCCAGATGCTGGCGGGGCAGCAAGAGTTGGGCAGAACGCCAAGACCCGAAGCCCTGACCGAGCAGGGCATCTTGAAGCACCTTGAGGAAGACCTGACCACTCGCGCGGGCAGCCGGGGTGTTCAGCGCGGCCACGCACAGCGGCTCCACCAGGTCTTCCATCACCCGTGCCGTCATGGAGGTGCACAGGTCCTGAACGCTGGTGGTGGCGGGGCAGGCAAACCCGGCACGTTGCCAGCCAGCAGCCGTCTTCAGGAAGGAAAGCCGGTCACGCCCGTTCCACCCCCTGGCGGTGACGATGGCCGCCAGGGTGTCGAGCGGCGCGGGCCAGTGCCGAGCCCATGATGGCGTGGAAACGCCGGTGCCATCCGGGTAACGCAGATCGAGTGGCACGGCCTGAAAGAGCGTTTCCACCGGTAAGTCCAGCGACTGCATCAGATGCAGGGTCTGGGTGTAGGCGCCGATGAGGATGTGCTGGCCGTTGTCCAGGGGCAGGCGCGTCGCATCATCCTGTGCTGCCTTGACCTGTCGAGCCCTGCCGCCCCAGTGGCGAGAGGCTTCATACAGGGTCACGTGCCAGCCTCTGCGGGTGGCCTGGACGGCAGCCGCCAGCCCGGCCCAGCCACCACCGATCACGGCAACCGTTCGGCTCACAGCCGCCCCAGGGCCTGGACCTTCCAGGCCAGCCAGAACTTGCGCAGGGGGGTGAGACTGACGCGCTGGGTGAGCACGAGGTGCGGCTCCGCAGCAATTTCGTGCAGCAACGTCCGGTAGATGCTGGCCATCATGAGGCCTGGCTTCTGAGTCCGGCGGTCGGCATGGGGCAGCAGGGCCAGCGCTTCGTCATAGCAGGTCAGTGCCCGCTGGATCTGGAACTGCATCAGCGCGTCAAAGCGCGTGGCGAAGGTGTCGTCGCTCGCCTGCCCTCGCTTGATGAGTTCGTGGGCCTTGACATCAAACCGCTGCAGTTCGTTGACCGGGAGGTAGATGCGCCCGCGAACGGCGTCTTCGCCGACATCGCGAATGATGTTGGTCAGCTGGAACGCCAGGCCCAGCCGGTGAGCGTAATGGGTGGTGTCGGGGGCGGTCTGCCCGAAAATCCGGGCCGCCACTTCGCCGACCACACCGGCGACCAGGTGGCAGTAATGCTGCAGGCTGGCAAAGTCCAGGTAACGAGACTGTTCCAGATCCATCTGGCAGCCGTCGATCACCTGCATCAGGTGGCTGGCTTCGATGCCATAGATGGCCAGGTGCGGTTGCAGGGCGAGCAGGGCCGGGTGTTCCGGTGCACCGCTGGCTGGCGAAAAGCTCCGCAGTACCTGCTGGCGCCACCAGTTCAGTTTGGCCTGGGCCACGCCAGGGTCATGCACTTCATCGACCACGTCGTCGATTTCCCGGCAGAAGGCGTAGAAGGCCGTGATGGCCGCGCGGCGGGGCGGCGGCAGGAACAGAAACGCATAGTAGAAGCTGCTGCCCGAAGCCGCGGCTTTTTCCTGAGCATAGGCCTCGGGGGTCAAGCGGCCTCCTCCCGGTTGCGGGCCCAGCGCTGGCGACGGCGCATGAAGCTCTGGAACAGGAGAGGCACCACAAACAGCGTCAGCACGGTCGACACCGCCAGGCCCCAGACGATGCTGGCCGCCACCGGTCCCCACAGCAGACTCTGCCCGCCCAGTCCGAACGCGAGTGATGACAGACCGCCGATGGTGGTGGAGCTGGTGATGAGCACGGGTATCACCCGGCGGCGCGCCGCGTAGATGGTGGCATGCATCACGCTCATGCCCTGCTTGAGACGTTCGTTGGCGGCGTCAATCAGCACAATTGCCGAGTTCACGGCAATGCCGCTGAGCGCAATCACGCCGTAGAGGGTGTAGAGCGAGAGCGGGTTGCCCGAAATGGCCAGACCGAATGCCACGCCTGTGAAAGCGAGCGGCACCGACACCAGAATCATCAGCGGCTGGAAATAGCTGCGGAATTGGGCCGCCAGGATCAGGTAAATGAGCCCTACGCCCAGCAGGAACAGGATGCTCATCGCGTTGAGGCTCTCTTCGATGTCCTCCAGTTCGCCCGAAAAGTCGAGGTCGATGCCCGGATGCTGGGTGCGAATGGTTTCCCAGCCGGCCTTGATGAGGTCGTTGGCGGCCTTGGTGTCGGTGATGTCCTTGTCGAGGTTGGCTTCAACCGTGATGGTGCGACGCAGGTTGTAGTGGCGGATGAAACCACGCCCGGGCAGCACCTCCACGTCCACGAGCTGTCCCAGGCGGGTGACCTGGCCATTCGGCAGGGCAACCGGTTCGTTCAGCAGGGCATCCGGGTCTTGCCGCAGGCCGATGGCCGAGGCGCTGCGCACCCGCAGTTCGATCTTGTCACCCTGGTCCCGGGTGAAGGCCACGGTCTCGCCGTCAACCGCCAGCCTCACCAGACGGGCCGCCTGCTGGGCATTCAGGCCCATGTCGCGCATGGCTTCGCGGTTGAGGGTCAGCTGGAGTTGCGGCCGCCCGGGCAGGTTGTCGTCCTGCACGTCCTGGGTTCCTGGAATGCCTTCGACAATCGCCTTGATGGCGTTGGCGGCGTCCTGGATGCGGTCGAAATCATCGCCCCGGACCTTGATGGCAATGGCCTTGCCAGCGGGTGGCCCCCCCGAGAGCATGGTGAAGCTCTTCAGTCCAGGGGTGGTCATGGCCTCGATATCGGCGCGCAACGCCTCCACCACCTCCTGCACCTCCCGGGCGTCGTCCGTGCGCGGGTTCAGCGACACGAACACCTGCCCGTACTGATCGCCGTAGACAGGCTCGGTGTCGGTGAACTTGAGGCCGGCAGACGAGGTGACGGCTCGGGCCTCGTGCCCTTCCTCGGCCGGGCCCACGCCCAGAAGCCGTTCGCGGACCGCACGCTCCACCGTCTGTGTGGCCTCCAGCGTCTCTTCCAGCGTGGCGCTGGCCGGCATGTCGACGTTGACATAGAAGGCCCGCACCGGATCGAATGCAAAAAACTGAACCCGAACGATACCGGTGACCACCAGCGACATGGCCAGCGCGATGATGCCTAGACCCACCAGTCCGAATCGGACCGGCCGGCGCAGCACATACGCCAGCGCCTGGGCATACCGCAGGCGGATGCCGTGGTTGAAGCCGTTTCGCCAGCGCTGGACGCGCGAGGGTCTGTCGAACCGCACGCCAATGACGCTGACGTGGACCGGCATCATCCAGAAGGCCTCGATGATGGAGATGAGCAGCGCCACCGTGACCACGAATGGAATCACGAACATGAACTTGCCCACGATGCCGGGCAGCAGCATCAGCGGCAGAAACGCCGCCAGGGTGGTCGCCACCGAGGCAATGACCGGTTTCCAGACCTCGGCAATGCCGTCGAGACTGGCTTGCAGCACCTGCTGCCCGCGCTCCATGCGGTAGTAGATGGCCTCCACCACCACGACCGCATCGTCCACCAGCATCCCCAGGGCAATCACCACACCCAGCAGCACCGAGACATTCACGGTGTAACCCATGGGGGCGAGCAGGGCAAAGGTCCCCATCAGGGAAAACGGAATGCCCAGCGCCACCAGCACCCCGATGCGCCATCCCAGGAACAGCCAGCACACGGCCAGTACCAGCAGGATGCCGTAGAAGGCATTGGTCTGCATGACATCGATGGCTTCACGGGTGGGTACCGTCTGGTCGTCGGTGAGGGCGAGCGTGAGGCCCTGCTGGGCCAGGATGGGGTTCTGCTGTTCGATGTAGATGCGAATCCGCTCCATCATCTCGAGCGTGTTCACTCGGGCTTTCTTGGTGATGGCCATGGCGATGGCAGGCCGGCCGTCCGAGGAGGCGTACTGTGAGGCCGGCGCACGCGCCTGCTCGATACGCGCCACATCGCCCAAGCGGGCACCCGAGCCTGGGCGGCTGTCCGATACCACCGGCAAGGTGGCCAGGCTGGCTGGATCGACCTGCACGCCCCGCAAGCTCACCGACCAGGCCCCGTCCTGGGTTTTGAGGGTGCCGGCCGAGGTGTCGCGCCACCAGGCACGCAGGGCATCGGCCACATCGGCTGCCGTCAGGTTCCGCGCGGCCAGTGCGGCCGCATCCGGGCTGACAAGGATCTCGGGATCACGAAGGCCTGAGGCGAACACCTGGTCCACGCCAGACATCCGCTCCAGATCGGATTTGATGCGACGGGCATTCACCCGCAAGGTTTCGTCGTCGGCCTGACCCATCAGGCGGACGTTGGCCGTCGGGAAGCCGTTGGAGGTGGTGATTTCCAGAATGCGGGGCTCGCGCGCTTCGGCGGGCAGTTCGCTGGCGGCCTTGTTCTGGATTTCCCGCCGCAGGTCGTTCATGCGCTTGTCGAACGTGCGCTCGTTGATTTCGCGGAAACGCACCAGCATGCTGGAGACGTTCTCACGCGAATTCGAAATGACGAAGCGCACGTCGGCCACGCCCTGGATGGCATCTTCCAGCGGGTTGGTGACCAGCCGCTCGACGTCCTCAGCGCTGGCGCCGGGCAGCACGGTGGTGATATTGACCCAGTTGAAGTTGATCTCCGGGTCTTGCTCCCGGGGCATCTGCAGGTAACTGACCAGGCCGAGCAGCATCACCACCACAAAGGCGATGTTGGCCAGCGGGTGGTTGGTCAGCAGGGTGCGCAGGAATCGCATGCTGGGGCTCCGCGCGTCAGTCAATGCGCTGGCCGTCGTTCAGAGCCGCCTGGCCCCTCACCACGATCTGGGTGTCGGCGGGCAGACGGATCGCAATGGCCCGGCCCTCCTGGGTGTCGGGCAATGGCACGAAACGCGCCACGCCCCCGTCGCGCACCATCACACCCAGCGCACTCCCGCGCTTGACCACCAGGCTGGCGGGCACATGGGGTGTCGGATCCTGCCAGAGCAGCAGGCCGGAGGTGCCTGGTGGGGGCATCGAAGCACCCTCGAAGCCCAGCCGGACGGTCTGGGTTCGACTCCCAGCCTGCACCGCAGCCGTCACGCGCAACAGCTTCACCGGAAGGTCATTGCCGCTGCCCTGGGGTTGAAAGCGGCGCATGGTCGAGCGTTGCAGGCCATCGAGTTCGGTGGGTGGTACGCTGGCCTGCAGTTCGGTGGCAGCGGTTTCGGCCAGCGTCAGCAGGGGGGTGCCAGGGCTCACGGTTTCACCCAACTGGACCATGCGCTGCACCACGGTGCCGTTGAACGGTGCCCGCAAGGTGGTTCGGGTCAGCTGGCGCCGGGCGGCATCCACCTGAGACTGGGCGCTGGACACGTCGGCCTGTTGCAGGGCCACTTCGGTTTCTCGTTGCGCCAGGGCTTCCTGCGAGAAAAAACCCTGGGCCACCAGCTCACGCGCCCGCTGGCGCTGAACCTCGCCCAGCTTGAGTCGGGCCTGCGCTGCGGTCAGCCCCGCTTCGGCACGCTGCAGGTTGAGTTGGTGGTCGGTCGGGTCCAGTTGCACCAGAATGTCGCCTCGCCTGACCTGTGTGCCCACATCGGCCGTCCAGCGCAGGACGGTACCCGACACCTCGGCACTCAGCCGGGATTCGTTTCGAGCCAGCACCTGAGCCGGCGCCGTCCGCTGGGGAAACTGCCAGACGCTGTCGAGCCGGGCGGTCTGGATTTCCAGTGCTTGGGCTTGTGCGGTGGATGTCAGCCCATGCAACAGCACCAGCAGCAAGGCGCCAGCCATACCCCTCAGGGTTACGGGGCGCCAACGATGGGCCGGGGGGATCGTGTGCATCATGATGGGAATCGGTCAGGTGAGTGCAGGGGTCTGAGCGGCTCGGGGTCTATGGAAAGCGCGCCAGATCAGCAGGGGGACATCGGATCGGGTCAGGCGTGGGCGCTGAATCCACGTTTCACCATTCAAAGCTTCGATTTTGTCAAGAATTCGCAAACCGCCGTGAACCACCAGCCGCAATTCCCAGCCGACCCGACCGGGCAAGCGCCAGGCAAGGGGTGCGCCTTGGTTCATCAGCTGGCGGGCGTGCCGGCACAGGGCCAGCACCATCCGGCCCGCGTCAGCGTGACGAAGCCCTGGCAACAGGGTGTCAGGCTCGATCCGGTGGAATTTGAGGTGGTCGGCTGGCAGGTAATGGCGATTCCGATGCAGGTCCACGCCAAGGTCCTGCCAGAAGTTGATCAGTTGCAGGGCCGAACAGATGGCGTCGCTTTGCTGCAGCGAGTGGGCGTCGGTCACCTGGTAGAGGTGCAGCAGCAGACGGCCCACCGGGTTGGCGGAGCGGCTGCAGTAGTCCAGCAGTTCGTCCAGGTCGGCATAGCGGTGCCCGGCGGCGGTGTGGCGCACATCCTGCTCGAAGGCATCAAGCAGGGCGTACAGCAGGGCAGGGGGCAGGCGATGGCGTCGAATCTGGGCCGAGAGGGCTGGAAACACCTGGGGCCAGCGGTAGGGCCCGCTGGGCGTTGCCCGTTGGGCGGCGGCCTCACAGGCCTGCTGGAGTTCCTGCCGGTAAGCCTTCAGATCGGCCAGCCGCTGTTCGGCCGCTGCGCAGCCTTCATCGGCCAGGTCGTCGGCCGTCCGGGCAAACCGGTAAATGGCCTGGACAGCAGGCCGCAGTGCCGCAGGGCACAGCCAGGTGGCGACAGGAAAGTTCTCGTAATGATCAACGCCTTGCATGGGGTGTGCCAGTGGATATCCGATTATGACGGTGGCAGCGCTTACAATAATGGGCTTGTCTCGCCTGCCTCAACGTGGGCGCAAGCATGAACGGACAGCGCGGGTGGCGAAATTGGTAGACGCACCAGGTTTAGGTCCTGACGCCAGCAATGGTGTGGGGGTTCGAGTCCCCCCTCGCGCACCACCACCGATACCGAATTCCGATTTTCCAGTGGCAGCCTCGTGCTGCCCTGTGTTTCCATACAGGAGAAAACCATGGCAGTGAACGTTGAAACCCTGGACAAGCTGGAGCGCAAGATCACGCTCGAGCTGCCCCTGGAAGTGATTCAAAAGGAAGTGGAATCCCGCCTCAAGCGCATGCAGCGCCAGGTGAAGATGGACGGTTTCCGCCCCGGCAAGGTCCCGCTGAGCGTGGTGGCCAAGCAGTACGGCTATTCGGTTCATTATGAAGTCATGAACGACAAGGTGGGCGAGGCCTTCAACGCCGCGGCCCTGGAAGCCCAGCTGCGCATTGCCGGTCAGCCGCGCATCAACGAAAAGGAAGGCGCCCCCGAAGGCACCGTGGCCTTCGAGGCCGTCTTCGAGGTGTTCCCTCAAGTCCAGATTGGCGACCTGAGCGAAGCCGAAGTCGAAAAGGTGTCGGCCGACGTGAACGACGCCGCCATCGACCGAACCCTCGACATCCTGCGCAAGCAGCGCCGCACCTTCGGCCAGCGTGGCGCCGATGAGGCCGCCCAGGATGGCGACCGCGTCACCATCGATTTCGAAGGCAAGATCGACGGCGAACCCTTCGAGGGCGGCAAGGCCACCGGTTTCCAGTTCCTGGTCGGTGAAGGCCAGATGCTGAAGGAGTTTGAAGAGGCCGTGCGTGGCATGAAGGTGGGCGAGTCCAAGACCTTCCCGTTGAATTTCCCCGAGGACTACCATGGCAAGGAAGTGGCAGGCAAGCAGGCCGACTTCCTGGTCACGCTCAGCAAGCTCGAGGCGGCGAGCCTGCCCGAAGTCGATGAGGCTTTCGTGAAGTCCCTCGGCATTGCCGACGGCACCGTCGAAGCCCTGCGCGCCGACATCAAGAAAAACCTGGAGCGCGAAGTGAAGTTTCGCGTGCAGGGCCGCAACAAGGCAGCCGTGATGGACGCCCTGGTCGCCAAGGCCGTGCTCGATCTGCCCAAGTCCAGTGTCGAAGCCGAAGTGCAGCGCCTCATCGAAGGCGCCCGCGCCGACCTGAAGCAGCGTGGCGTGAAAGATGCCGACAAGGCCCCGATTCCGGCTGAACTGTTCCAGGCGCAGGCCGAGCGCCGGGTTCGACTGGGCCTGGTCGTGGCCGAACTGGTCAACGCCAATGGTCTGCATGCCAAGCCCGAGCAGATCGACGCCCACATCACCGAACTGGCCGCCTCCTACGAGAGCCCGGCGGACGTTGTTCGCTGGTACAAGGGCGACAACCGCCGCCTGGCTGAAATCGAAGCGATCGTGATCGAAAACAACGTCACCGAGTTCGTGCTGGGCAAGGCCAGGGTGAGCGACAAGTCGGTCAGCTTCGAGGAACTGATGGGCCAGCAGGCCTGATGATTTCCGTTGCCGGCTCGAGTCCGGCAGGTCAACAGGGCGGAGTTTTCCGCCCTTTTTTGTCGCCCCCGCGTCGGTGCGGCAACCGGGGCGGCGAAGTGGCTTTGCGCTTTGGTTACAGTAGCGTGGTACAGATTCACATTCGGAGCACAAACTGATGAGCGCTTTGGACGCACAAAACCTGGGCATGGTCCCCATGGTGATCGAACAGTCGGGCCGTGGCGAACGCGCCTACGACATCTATTCCCGCCTCCTCAAGGAGCGGGTGGTGTTTCTGGTGGGCCCGGTGAACGACCAGTCCGCCAACCTGGTGGTGGCCCAGTTGCTGTTTCTCGAAAGCGAGAACCCCGACAAGGACATCTCGCTCTACATCAACTCCCCAGGCGGTTCGGTGAGTGCCGGCATGTCGATCTTCGACACCATGAATTTCATCAAGCCCGACGTGTCCACGCTGTGCATGGGCATGGCCGCCAGCATGGGGGCGTTTCTCCTGGCCGCAGGGGCCAAAGGCAAGCGCTTCACGCTGCCCAATTCGCGCGTGATGATCCACCAGCCGCTCGGCGGCGCCCAGGGTCAGGCCACCGACATCGAGATCCACGCCCGCGAAATCCTGCGCCTGCGAGCCGACCTCAACCGCATCCTGAGCGAACGCACCGGCCAGCCGCTGGACAAGATCGAGCGAGACACCGAGCGCGACTATTTCATGTCGGCCGCCGAAGCCGCCGAGTACGGCCTGGTGGACAAGGTGATCGACAAGCGCGGTGCCTGACCGGTTGCCCGTCTGTCTTATCATCGCGATTCACTTCCCCCCTATCCCGAGACTGCAGCAAGGCCACACACATGCCCGATAAAAAAGGCGCCAGCAGCGAAAAAACCCTGTATTGCTCCTTCTGTGGCAAAAGCCAGCACGAGGTCAAGAAACTCATTGCGGGCCCTTCGGTCTTCATTTGCGACGAGTGCATCGACCTCTGCAACGACATCATTCGTGACGAACTGCCCCCCACCACAGTGAGCAAGAAGGGCGAAGCCAATGCATTGCCCACGCCCCTCGAGATCAAGCAGCACCTCGACCACTACGTGATCGGCCAGGAAGCGGCCAAGAAGACGCTGTCGGTGGCGGTGTACAACCATTACAAGCGCCTTCGCCACAAAGACGACGCCAAGAAAGACGACGTCGAACTGGCCAAGAGCAACATCCTCCTGATCGGTCCCACCGGTTCGGGTAAAACGCTGCTGGCCTCGACCATGGCCCGCATGCTCAACGTGCCCTTCGTGATGGCCGATGCCACCACCCTGACCGAAGCCGGCTATGTGGGCGAGGACGTCGAGAACATCATTGCCAAGCTGCTCCAGACGTGCAACTACGACCCCGAGAAGGCCCAGCAGGGCATCGTCTACATCGACGAAATCGACAAGATCACCCGCAAATCCGAAAACCCGTCCATCACCCGTGATGTGTCGGGCGAAGGGGTGCAGCAGGCCCTCCTCAAGCTGGTCGAGGGCACCCTCGCCTCCGTCCCCCCACAAGGGGGTCGCAAGCACCCCAACCAGGACATGCTGCAGGTGGACACCTCCAACATCCTGTTCATCTGCGGGGGCGCTTTTGCCGGACTCGAAAAAGTCATCGAGAGCCGGACCGAAAACTCGGGCATCGGCTTCGGCGCGGCGGTCAAGAGCAAACAGCAGCGCAGCCTGACCGAGGTCTTTGCCGAGGTGGAGCCCGACGATCTGGTCCGTTTTGGCCTGATACCCGAACTGGTGGGTCGTTTGCCCGTGGTCACGGCCCTGGCCGAACTGGGCGAGGACGCGCTGGTCGACATCCTCACCGAACCCCGGAACGCTGTGGTCAAGCAGTTTGCCCAGCTCTTGAACATGGAAGGGGTGGAACTGGAAGTGCGTCCGGCGGCGCTCAAGGCAATTGCCCGCAAGGCCATCAAGCGCAAGACCGGTGCCCGGGGGCTGCGCTCCATTCTGGAGCAGGCCCTCATGGACACGATGTTTGAACTGCCCAGCATACGCAATGTCGACAAGGTGGTGGTGGACGAATCCACCATCGAGGAAGGCAAGGCGCCTCTGCTGGTGTATCGCGAAGCGGCCCGTCAGGCCTGACTCACTCATGCGGGGCAGGGCGCCAAGGTGCCTTTGTCCCTGCTGGCAAGCGGGTTGAACTGGTCGGTTTCATCCCCACTTGCCCCATTCATCAAGAGGTAAGACGATGTCAGGACACCCCACCCTTCCCAGCCAGCCCGTGACCCTGCCCCTGTTGCCCCTGCGCGACGTGGTGGTGTTTCCGCACATGGTGATTCCCCTCTTCGTGGGGCGCGCCAAAAGCATCAAGGCGCTGGAAGCCGCGATGGAAAACGAGCGCCGCATCATGCTGGTGGCGCAAAAGACCGCTGCCAAGGACGAGCCGGCCCCCGAAGACATGTTTGACATGGGTTGCGTGGCGTCCATCCTGCAGATGCTGAAGCTGCCCGACGGCACGGTGAAGGTGCTGGTGGAGGGC
>CAZEZY010000057.1:0-14625 GCA_964516635.1 uncultured Tepidimonas sp.
GCCAGGGGGCCGATGGGGTGGTTGCAGCCCAGCTTCATGCCGGCGTCGATGTCTTCGGCAGTGGCCAGCCCTTCGGCCAGGACAAAAAAGGCCTCGTTGATCATCGGGACCAGGATCCGGTTCACCACGAACCCGGGGGCGTTCTTCACGGTGATGGGCGATTTCCCCAGAGCCAGGGCCAGCGCATGAACCGCAGCGTGGGTGTCGTCGCTGGTCTGAAGGCCTCGGATGATCTCGACCAGGGCCATCATGGGCACCGGGTTGAAGAAGTGCATGCCGATGAAACGGTCGGCCCGCTGGGTGACGGCCGCCAGCTGGGTGATGCTGATCGAGCTGGTGTTGGTGGCCACCAGGGTCTCGGGCGGCAACAGGCTGTCCAGCTGGCGGAGGATCTTGATCTTCAGTTCCAGGTTTTCGGTGGCGGCTTCGATCACCAGCTGGGCGCTGGCGAGGTCTTCGTGGCGCGTGGACCCGGTGATGCGGGCCAGCGCAGCATCTTTGTCGGCGGCGGTGATCTTGTCCCTCTTGATGAGGCGGTCGAGGCTGCCCGCGACCGCGGCAATCCCTTTCTGGACAGCGGCTTCGCTGATGTCCACCATGACCACGTGGATGCCGCTGGTGGCGCAAGCCTGCGCGATGCCGTTGCCCATGGTGCCCGCGCCGATGATGCCGACGGTCTGAATCTGCATGAATGGTTCTCCTGAAGGGTCAATGTCTGGAGTGCCCATTATGAAGGCATCAGCGACCCCTCCAAAAACAGAAAAGCCCTCCGGGTTACCGAGGGCTTTCAGAGGAATCCCTCACGAGGAGGGATGGCCTCAGGTGACGCTTCAGGCGGCGGCCTTGCCGCTCTTGGCAGGCTTGCCAGCGCTCACGGCGGTGGTGGTCATGGCGTTGAAGTTGGCTTCGGCCAGTTCGGTGGCTTGCTTGACGGCCTTCTGCACCGATTCCATGGCAGCGGTGGCGGTGGACACGGCGTTCTTGACGGCGGCCACGGCAGACTCGGAACCCTGGGGGGCGTTCTTCACGGCACCATCCACAGCGGCAACGAATTGCTTCTGGGCATCGGCAGCCTGGACTTCGGCCAGCTTGGTGAACTCGGCGCCCATGCTGGTGGCGATGTCGTACAGGTGACGGCTGTAGGAAGCGGCTTTCTCGGCCATCGGCTGCATCACGGTGTTCTGCAGGGCGACCAGCTCTTGCAGGTCTTTCACGCTCATCACGGCCTGGGCGTGGCTGGCGCCTTCGCTCAGGGAAGCCTTGGCGGCTTGCAGGTTCAGCTCGTTCAGCTTTTCGACGCTGGTCAGGGCCTTGCTGCTCAGATCGAACAGGGTGGCAACTTGGGCTTTCTGGGCGGCGATGATTTGTTCAACGGTCAACATGGAAATACTCCTTGAAAAGTGACTGACAGCAAATGGAACTGTCGAGCGCTATCGCGTCAAAACCGTGTCAGCCCGGTTATGCTGCGCTGCAACATGATGTCAAGTATAGGGTCATTTTCAGGGAATGCAAGCTTTTTTGTTGCAGTGCAGCAAAAAAGTCACAAAAGACCTCCGGAGTCATGGGCGACGCAAAGCTGATAAGGTTCGTTTTCTCAAAATCAAGGATGTCTGCATGCTCTACGCCTCACTGAAAACCTTGCACCTGCTCGCGATCGTGATCTGGATCGGTGGCATGGTGTTTGCCCATTTCTTTCTGCGGCCTGCCGTGGCAGCGCTGGAACCGCCAGCGCGCCTGCGTCTGATGCAGGACGTGCTCAAGCGGTTTTTCACCGCGATCACCTATGTGTCGCTGCTGGCCCTGTTCACCGGTTTCTGGATGATGGGCAATGTGGCCAAGAACGTGGTGCAGTCGGGTGGGTCTTTCACATCGCCCCCTGACTGGACCATCATGGCCCTGCTGGGCACCCTGATGGTCCTGATCTTCGGTCATATCCGGTTTGCCCTGTATGGTCGTCTGAACAAGGCGGTGGCCGCGTCCGACTGGGCCGCTGCCGGCGCTGCCCTGAACAAGGTTCGCCAGTGGGTGCTGGTGAACCTGTCCATCGGCGTGGTCATCATCGTGGTGACGCTGATGACCTGACCGGGAGCGGCAGTTCGACGTGCCGCAAATCGCGGTCGTCGGGGTGCACCTGCACGCTGAAACCCAGGCGGCGGGCGAGTTCCAGCATCCCGGTGTTCTCCCGGAGCACCGTGCCCACGATCCGGCGCGTGCCGTTGGCGCTGAGGTAGCGGATCAGTTTCTCCATCAGGATGCGGCCGAGCCGTTGTCCCTTGATGTCCGATCGAACCAGCACCCCGAATTCGGCTGCGTCGTTGTCGGGGTCGCAGATGCCGCGAACCGCACCGATGGTTTCTTCGCCCCCCCCTGAGGCAGGCACGGTGGCAATGAACGCCATTTCCCGTTCGTAATCGATCTGCGTCAGCCGGGCCAGTTCGCTGTGCTCGATGCTGCGGCGGCTGTAGAAGATGCGCATCCGCATGTCTTCCGGATCGATTTGTTCCAGGAAGGCCAGGTGCTGCGCCTCGTCTTCCGGGCGGATCGGGCGCAGCGTGACCGTGCGGCCATCGGCCAGCGTCAGCTGTTCGATCAGTTCCTGAGGGTAGGGCCGGATCGCAAATCGCGCAGCGCCTGCCGGGCATGAACGGCTGAGTCTCACCCGGGCATCCAGCGCCACGGCACCCTGGTGGTCGACCACCAGGGGGTTGATGTCCAGTTCGGCGATTTCGGGCACATCGGCCAGCAGCCTCGACACCGCCACCAGCGACGACACGATGGATTCGTGATGAGCGGGCGGGACATCCCGGTAGCCATTAAGCAGCTTGCTGATGCGCGTGCGGTCGATCAGCGATCGCGCCAGCGTGCCGTTCAGGGGCGGCAGGGCGAGGGCTCGGTCGGCCACGACTTCGACCGAAATGCCTCCCTGCCCGAAGAGGATGACGGGCCCGAACAGCGGGTCGATGCTGGCGCCCACGATGAGTTCGTGCGCGTGTTGCCGACGGATCATGGGCTGCACGGTGAAACCGTCGAGCCGGGCATCGGGCATGCGCTCGGCCACCCGGGCGAGCATGGCTTCAGCGGCCTGCGTCACTTCGGCCGCGTTGTGCAGGTTGAGCCGGACGCCACCCACATCGGATTTGTGGGTGATGTCGTGCGACAGGATTTTCAGCACCACCGGGTAACCCAGGGTTTCGGCGGCATAGACGGCAGCCTGGGCCTGAGGGGGCACGACACGGGTCGGCGTGACCGGGATACCCGCCCGTTGCAGAAAGGCCTTGGCCTCGGGCTCGGTGAGCCATTCGCGACCGTCGGCGAGGACGAAGTCGACCAGCTCGCGGAGGCCGGGCAGGTCGAATCCACCGATCATGGCCACCGCCGGCGGGGTTTCCATGAGCTCCACCTGATGGCGGCGGTATTGCTGCAGGAAGGAAAACGCCCGAACCGCTTCTTCCGGTGTGTCGTAGTCCGGGACACCGGCTCGGCGGAAGATCTCGCGTGCCTCGGCGACGGCCGAGTGCCCCAACCAGCTGCCCAGCACGCGCGGCGGCTTTTCGCTGGCCAGTGGGGCCAGGGCCTCGGCCACGGCGGTGCTGGGGACGATGGCGGTGGGGGCCTGGACGAACAGGATGGCGCTCTCGCGCTCCTGGCGAAGCAGCTTCAGCGCGTCCACATAGCGATGCGCTGGTGCATCGCCGATGATGTCCACCGGGTTGGCGCGCGACCAGTGGGCCGGCAGCACCTGATCCAGGGCCTCCACCGTTTCGGGGCTCAGGGTGGTGAGTTCGACATCGGCATAGGCAGCCGCATCGGCCGCCATCACGCCGGCCCCGCCACCGTTGGTGAGGACGATCAGCTTCTCGCTGCGGTTGTCGCGGAAACGGGCCAGCAACTCGGCCGCCAGGAACAGGTGCTGCAAGGTGAACACCCGCAACATGCCGGCGCGGGAAATCGCGGCATCGAACACTTCGTCGGAACCCGCGAGCGCCCCGGTGTGGGATGCGGCCGCCTTCTGTCCTTGGGCCGAGCGACCGGCCTTGACCACGATGACGGGCTTGTTGCGGGCCGCCGCCCGCGCCGCCGACATGAACTTCCGGGGCGATTCGATCGACTCGATGTAGAGCAGGATGGCCCGCGTGCGGGGATCACTGGCCAGAAAGTCGAGCATGTCGCCGAAGTCGACATCGGTGTGTTCCCCGAGCGAGACAAAGTGCGAGAAGCCGATCTGACGGGAATTCGCCCAGTCGAGCATGGCCGTGACCAGGGCCCCCGACTGGGACACGAAGGCGATCGGCCCGGGGGCGGCATTCGCGTGGGCGAAACTCGCGTTCAGCCCCAGATGGGGCACCAGCATGCCAATGCAGTTGGGCCCGAGGATGCGCAGGGTGTGAGGTCGAGCGGCATCGAGCATGGCCTGTTTCTGCGCCGGGGTGAGCCCGGCCGTGACCACCACCGCCGCGCGCGTGCCCCGCGCGCCCAGATCGGCGATCAGCTCGGGCACGGTGGCGGCCGGTGTGCAGACCACGGCCAGATCGGGGGCTTCAGGCAGGGCCTCGACCGAACGGAAACAGGGGTGTTCACCCAGTCGGTCCAGCCGGGGGTTGACCGGCAGGAGACGGCCCTGGAAGCCGTTGGACACGTTCTGCCAGACCGTGGCCCCCACGCTGCCGGCTCGATCGGATGCGCCCAGCACCGCCACGCTTCGGGGAGCGAACAGGCATTCGAGGTTGCGCACGCTCATGACGGTCACTTGTTGCGGCCGGCCATCCAGGCGATCAGGGAGGAGCGCATGGCTTCTTCGACCGACATGTTGATGGGGGTGAGCCATTCGCGTGGCACGAACAGGGTGTAGCCACCAATCATGTAGCTCATGGGCAGGTAGACAGCCACCCGGTCACCGGGCAGGAATCCGCCGGGCAGGCCATGCAGGTGATTGCGGGTGATCAGGCCCACGATTTCCACCGGATAGTCGGGCATGCGCACGATCACCACCTGTTGCGGCGTCTCGCTGCGGTGCTGGGGCGAGAAGTAGTCGGCAAAACTCTTGAGCGAGTTGTAGACGCTTTTCACCACCGGGGTGTTGGTGAAAGGCAGTTCGACCCAGCTCAGCAGACGGGCTGTGGCGTCGCGCGAAATCAGGAAGCCGGCCAGGATGATCAGGGCGGCGGTCAGGATCAGGCCCAGTCCCGGAATGTAAAAATTGCCGACAATCGGGCGGATGAACTGCATGGCAAACGACTCCGACCAGGCCACCAGGGCGTAAAGCAGGTAGACGGTCAGGCCGAGGGGCAGTATGGTGATGAGACCGCGAAGGAAGTACTGTGACAGTCTTTTCATATGCAAGGTGTGTGAACAGCGCCGATTGTGCGCGATGGTGGCACAACAGTGGGATTTTTGAATGACAGAAATCAAGGCATTTTTTCAGGGTCTCCTGACGGCCGTGCTGAAGGTGACGCTGTGGTTGATCATGGCGGTGGCCGCTGTGTTCCTGCTGGCGCTGGCGCTGGTCTTGCTGCTGCTGGGCGTCCTGTGGGCGCTGGTGCGCGGCAAAAAACCGGTTCCTCCCGTGTTGGTGGGGCGCTTCCACCGTTTCACCACCGAACGGGTGTGGCCGGGTACCGCCGCCAGGCGCACCACCGACGCCAGCGCAGACGTGGTCGACGTCGAGGTGCGCGAAGTGAACACCCCGCGGGTGTCCACGGATGGTCGCCCACCGAAAGACACCGACTGACAGGCGCTCGGGTCAGTCCTGGTCCTGTCGCAGGGTGAGCGCCGCCTGGTAAAGGGTGTTCTTGGAGAGGCCCGTGATCGAGGCGCACAGTCGGGCAGCGGTCTTGACGGGCAGTTCCGTCAGCAGCAAGGCCAGGGTTCTTCGGGCGTCGGCAGGGAGTTCGTCAATGGTGTGCGCCGATGGCGGGACCGGGTGCAGGACCAGCACGAATTCGCCGCGATGTCGGTGATCGTCCTGTTCCAGCCACCCGGGCAGATCCCTGCAGGCCAGGGTGGCCACTTCCTCAAACTGTTTGGTCAGCTCCCGGCCCACGGTGACCAGGCGCTCGTTCAGGCTGGCCAGGTCGCGGGCCAGGGCCGAGATCCGGTGGGGAGACTCGAGCACCACGCAGGCATGGGACTGCTTGATGACACGGCGCAGGGCCGCATCCCTGTCGGCGCCTTTGTGGGGAAGGAATCCGGTGAATTCGAAGGCCGGCCCTGACTGCCCTGGCGCCAGACCCGCCACACTGACGAGCGCGGTGACGCTGCTGGCCCCCGGCAAGGGGATGCAGCGGATGCCCGCGCTCCGGGCGGCTTCACACAGCCGGCTGCCCGGATCGCTGACCCCGGGGGTACCGGCGTCACTGACATAGGCAATGCGCTCACCCGACCGCAAGCGCTGGACAATGCCTGGCGCCGCTTCGGCCTCGTTGTGTTCATGTACCGCAATCAGGGGGCTGGCCAGCCCATAGCCACGCAGCAAGGCCCCGGTGTGGCGGGTGTCTTCGCAGGCGATCGCATCCATTTTTGAGAGCGTGCACAGGGCCCTGAACGTGATGTCGGCCAGGTTGCCGATCGGGGTGGCGACCACGTAAAGGCAGCCAGGCGGATAATGCTGGTCACCGGCCATGGACCGGGCGGCCTGCAAGGCCAGATCGACAGAGAGGTTCACGGTGACGACCACAGGGGGAGCGCCCGACAAGGGCAGGCTGACGGCCGATCGGCCAGCCAGTACGAAACAGCAGGGCGATGCCGCCGAGGCCAAGGCCCTGCGCCATCTGCAGGCGTCCGGCCTGCGTCTGGTCAGGCGCAATTTTCACACGCCGGGCAGAGGTGGGGGCGAAATCGATCTCATCATGCAGACGGCGGATGGCACGCTGGTGTTTGTGGAGGTGCGCCAGCGCCGAGGTCTCGGGCATGGGGGCGCGCTGGCCAGTGTGAGCGCCGTCAAGCGGCGGCGCATTGTCTTTGCGGCCCGCCACTTTCTCATGCGATGGCCCCGTCTGCCCGCCTGCCGCTTTGACGTGGTGGCGGTGCAGGGCGAAGGCGATGCACAGGAGATCGTCTGGCTGCAAGGGGCTTTTGATGCCGATGGCCTCTGAGCCCGGGAACCCGGGCGCGCGGGAAGGTATCATCCCTTCATGCTTTTGCAACGCATCCAGCAGCATTT
The DNA here is from genome assembly GCA_964516635.1 of uncultured Tepidimonas sp. GTDB lineage: Bacteria > Pseudomonadota > Gammaproteobacteria > Burkholderiales > Burkholderiaceae_C > CAZEZY01. The sequence goes on from CAZEZY010000057.1 coordinate 7,160, forward strand.
CATCGACAGCGCCGACCTGAAGTACCAGTGCGCGCCAAGCGTGGCCCCTCAGGTCGATGCGGCGGTGTCGGCGTTGCTGGCCTGCCTGACCGGAGGCGGCAAGGTGCTGGCCTGCGGCAGCGGGGCTTCGGCGGGGCAGGTGCAGTCTTTTGTGGCTTCACTGGTTGGTCGATTCGAACGCGAGCGCCCCGAACTGGCGGCGTTTGCGCTGGGTTCCAATGCGGCGGTGCTCACGGGACTGTACAACCTGTTCGAGGCCAGGTCGGTGTTTGGTCGGCAGGTGCGCGCCCTGGGCCTTCCAGGTGATGTGCTGCTGGTGGCCAGTACCCAGATCCAGTCGCCCGATCTTCTGGGGGCGGTGGAGGCTGCGCATGAGCGCGACATGGTGGTGATCGCCCTCTGCGGTGCCCGTCCGGGGCCGCTGGGGCAGATCCTGAAAGACACCGATGTGCTCATCGGTGTGCCATCCGAGCGTCTGCCCAGGGTTTACGAGATCCATCAACTGGTGCTGCATTGCCTGTGTGATGGGCTGGACGTCCAGTTGCTGGGCGAAGATACCGAAACAGGAATGGAAGAATGATGAACAAGACTTGGAATTCGATCGGTCAATGGTCTGGGCGCATCCTGATCGCGACGGCGGCTGTGGCCGGCCTGTCAGCCTGCGCGCCCCTGGTCGTCGGGGGGGCCGTGGGCACGGGTGTGCTCGTGGCCACCGACCGCCGCACCTCGGGCGCCCAGCTGGAGGATCAGGGCATCGAGTTGCGGGCCGCTGCTCGCCTCCGCGACGAGTTGGGCAACCGTGCTCGCGTGAATGTGACCAGCTTCAACCGGCGCGTGCTCCTGACGGGTGATGTGTCCAGCGAAACCGACAAGGCGCTGGTGGTCCGCATCGTCTCGGCAGTCGAAAACGTGAGCCAGATTGTCGACGAACTGGGTATCCAGGGTTCGCCTTCCCTGACCGCGCGCTCCTCGGATGTGCTGGTCACGGCCCGCGTGAAGGCGGCCATGGTCGATGCCAAAGACCTGTTTGCCAATTCGATCAAGGTGGTGACCGAGCGTGGCACGGTGTATCTCATGGGGCGTGTGACGAAGCGGGAGGCCGATCGCGCGACCGAAGTCACCCGCAGCATCCCCGGTGTTCAGCGTGTGGTTCGCGTGTTTGAGACCATCACGGAAGAAGAGCTGGCTCGCATCCAGCCCCGGCAGACCCCGGCCAACTGATAGGTTCAGCGCAATCGGCGGACGAGGCTGGAGGTGTCCCAGCGGCCACCTCCCAGATGCTGGATGTCGGCATAGAACTGATCGACCAGGGCGGTGACGGGTAGACGGGAGCCATTTCGCTTGGCCTCTTCGAGGACCAGCCCCAGGTCTTTGCGCATCCAGTCGACGGCAAAGCCGAAGTCGAACTGATCGGCCACCATGGTTTTGCCCCGGTTGTCGAGCTGCCAGCTCTGGGCCGCGCCTTTGCCGATCACGTCGAGCACCTGAGTCATGTCGAGGCCGGCGTTCTCGCCGAACGCAATCGCCTCACTCAGCCCCTGGACCAGCCCGGCAATGCAGATCTGATTCACCATTTTGGTGAGCTGACCCGATCCACTGGGGCCCATGAGGGTGAAAGCACGGGCAAACGCCATGGCCACTGGCTTCACGCGATCGAAAACGGCGGAGTCACCACCGCACATCACCGTGAGCAGCCCGTTCTGGGCGCCAGCCTGCCCGCCCGATACGGGCGCGTCGATGAAATGCAGGCCCTTTGCCTGGGCCGCCGCATAGAGCTCGCGAGCCACTTCGGCCGAGGCGGTGGTGTGGTCCACCAGCACGGCGTGGGGTTTCATGCCGGCCATGGCGCCCGCGTCACCCAGGGTCACGGCACGCAGGTCGTCGTCATTGCCCACACAGCAGAACACCACATCGGCGTCTTGTGCAGCCTCCCTGGGGGTCCGAGCACTTTGTGCGCCCTGAGCAGCAAAAGCCTGAACGAAAGCATCGGCCTTGACCGGGTTCCGGTTGTAGACCGTGACCCGGTGGCCAGCCAGGGCCAGGTGGCCGGCCATGGGAAAACCCATCACGCCCAGGCCGATGAAGGCCACGGAAGCAGGTGGACAAGGTTCGTAGGTTCTGGGGTTGACGACGAGCATGAGGTGGGCGGGTTCAGAGCAGGGTCAGGTGTTCCGTGCCTGCGGCCAGGTCGGTGGAACGGGCACGCTGACTGTGGAGCTTGATGTTGAGCTTGAGGTCGTTTTGAGAGTCGGCGTTGCGGATTGCGTCCTCGTATGAGATGAGTCCCGATTCGAACGCATCGAAGAGGGCTTGGTCAAAGGTCTGCATGCCCACCTCCCGACTTTTCTTCATGGTTTCCTTGATTTCGTAGACTTCGCCATTCATGATCTGGTCGGCGATGAGGGTGCTGTGTAACAGGATTTCCACGATGGCGTAGCGGCCCTTGCCGTCCAGACGGGGCAGCAGGCGCTGGGCCACCATACCCTTGAGGTTCAGCGAAAGATCCTTCAGGACCTGGGCATGGGTCTCTTCGGGGAAGAAGTTGATGATCCGCTCCATGGCCTGGTTGGCGCTGTTGGCGTGAAGCGTGGCCAGGCACAGGTGGCCGGTTTCGGAGAACGAGATCGCGTGCTGCATGGATTCGCGGTCGCGGATCTCGCCCATCAGGATCACGTTGGGGGCTTGGCGCAGGGAGTTCTTCAGGGCGATCTCCCAGCCGTCGGTGTCCAGACCCACCTCGCGCTGGGTGACGATGCAGTTCTTGTGCTGGTGCACGAATTCGACCGGGTCCTCGATGGTGACGATGTGATCGTGGGTGTTCTCGTTGCGCCAGTCCACCATGGCGGCGAGTGTGGTGGATTTCCCCGCGCCAGTTCCGCCCACCAGGATGCAGATGCCCCGCTTGGCCAGCGCCAAGTTTTTGAGCACATGTGGCAGGCCCAGTTCGTCCACGGACGGGATTTTGGAGGGAATGGTCCTCATGACCAGACCCACCTTGCCCATCTGCACAAAGGCGTTGACCCGGAACCTGCCAATGCCAACCGGGGCTATGGCGAAGTTGCATTCCTTGGCCCGCTCAAATTCTGCCGACAGCTTGTCGTTCATGATGGCACGAGCCAGCGCCTGGGTGTGCTGCCCGCTGAGGGGTTGGGGCGAAACCTTGGTGATTTTCCCGTCCACCTTGATGGCCGGCGGGAAATCGGCGGTCAGGAACAGGTCGCTGCCATTGCGACTCACCAGAAGCTTGAGCAGGTCGTTGATAAAGTTGCTGGCTTGATCGCGTTCCATGAAGCGATTCCTTCCGTGAAGATGGGCCGTTCAGGCGGGAAAGTTGTCGGGGATCTTGGCCTTGGCACGGGCGTGCGCCGAGGCAACCACGTTGCGACGGACCAGATCCATCAGCCCCTGGTCGAGCGTTTGCATCCCGAAGCTGTTTCCAGTCTGAATGGCGGAGTACATCTGGGCGATCTTGTTCTCGCGGATCAGGTTGCGAATCGCCGGGGTACCCAGCATGATTTCATGCGCGGCCACCTGGCCGTTGCCGTCCATGGTTTTCATGAGCGTCTGGGAGATCACCGCCACCAGGGACTCCGACAGCATGGCGCGCACCATTTCCTTTTCTTCAGGAGGGAACACGTCCACGATGCGGTCGATGGTCTTGGCCGCACTGGAGGTGTGCAAGGTGCCAAACACCAGATGTCCGGTTTCAGCGGCGGTCAATGCCAGGCGGATGGTCTCAAGATCGCGCAACTCGCCCACCATAATGGCGTCCGGGTCTTCACGCAAAGCCGATCGCAGGGCATTGGTGAAGCTCAACGTCATGGGCCCGACCTCGCGCTGGTTGATCAGGCACTTCTTGGAGTCGTGCACGAATTCGATGGGATCTTCGATGGTCAAGATATGACCGAACTCGTGCTCGTTGCGGTGGTTGATCATCGCCGCCAGGGTGGTCGATTTGCCCGAACCGGTCGGGCCGGTCACCAGCACGAGGCCACGCGGCTTGAGCGACAGTTCGCCAAAGATCTTCGGGCAGTTGAGATCTTCCAGCGAGCGGATCTTGGACGGAATGGTCCGGAACACCGCCGCCGCCCCGCGCATCTGATTGAATGCATTCACCCGGAAGCGGGCCAGACCATCGATTTCGAACGAGAAATCCACTTCCAGGAATTCCTCGTATTGTTTGCGCTGCTGGTCCGTCATGATGTCGTACACCATGGCATGCACCTGCTTGTGATCCAGCGGCTCCACGTTGATGCGGCGCACATCGCCGTGGACCCGTATCATGGGTGGCAGTCCGGCCGACAGGTGCAGGTCCGAGGCCTTCTGTTTGGTGCTGAATGCCAGCAGCTGTGTGATGTCCATCCCGTTTCCTGATCCAGATCAAATGTTCCATTATGGCAACGATTTCCCACAATCTCCAGCTGGTTCGCGAGCGCATGCAGCACGCCTGCCAGCGCTGGGGCAGATCCGCTGCTGACGTGCAGCTGCTGGCGGTGTCCAAAACCTTCCCGGCCGAGGCGGTGCGAGAGGCCGTTGCGGCGGGGCAGAGGGCCTTTGGCGAGAACTATGTCCAGGAGGGTGTCGACAAGATCCGGGCCTTGCGAGCCCAGGGACTCACGGGGCTGGCGTGGCACTGCATCGGGCCCTTGCAGAGCAACAAGACCCGGTTGGTGGCCGAGCATTTCGACTGGGTTCACACCCTTGACCGGCTCAAGGTGGCGCAGCGCCTGAACGAGCAGCGGCCAGCCACCCTGCCGCCTTTGCAGGTGTGTCTGCAGGTGAACGTCGATGGCGGCGCCACCAAATCGGGCGTCTCACCAGCCGAGCTTCTGCCGCTGGCCGAGGCGGTGGCGGCGTTGCCACGGCTGAGACTCAGAGGGATCATGTGCATCCCCGAGCCCGTGGAGGACTTTGACCAGGCCCGGCAGGTGTTCGGGCAGGTGCACGATGCCTTCCTGGGTTTGCAGCAGGCCGGCCTGGCCGTCGATACGTTGTCGATGGGCATGAGCGACGACATGGAGGCGGCCATTGCCGCCGGAAGCACCCTGGTGCGTGTGGGACGTGCCATTTTTGGCCACCGGCCTCCAAAGGACACGCATGAAGCTGCCTGAGAACCGTTTTCTGACCGGGTTGCGCAGCGGGACACCCCAGATCGGGCTGTGGCTCGGTCTGGCCGACCGCTATGCGGCCGAAATCCTGGGTGGCGTGGGCTACGACTGGCTGCTGATCGATGGTGAGCATGCGCCGAACGACCTGCGCAGCACCCTCGGGCAGTTGCAGGCCGTGGCCAGTGCCTCGCTGGTGTTGCCGCCCGGCCAACCACCCTCCCATCCCGTGGTGCGTGTGCCCGTGGGTCACGGTGAGGTGGGCACGGCCCTGATCAAGCAGTACCTGGACATTGGTGCCCAGACGCTGCTGGTGCCGATGGTGGACACGCCGGAGCAGGCCGCCCATGTGGTGCGCGCTGCCAAGTACCCGCCCGAGGGCGTTCGAGGCATGGGGGCGGCGCTGGCCCGGGCATCACGCTGGCAGGCCTACCCCGATTACGTCCACGAAGCCAATTCGCAGGTGGCGGTGCTGGTGCAGGCCGAAACCATCGAAGCCATCCGGCATCTGGATGCGATGGCGGCCACGCCCGGGGTGGATGGCGTGTTCATCGGCCCGGCCGACCTGAGTGCCAGCATGGGCCATGTGGGCCAGCCCGGACACCCGGCGGTGCAGTCGGTCATTCTGGATGCCATTGCACGGATCCGTCTCGCGGGCAAGGCCCCCGGGATTCTGGCGAGCGACCGGCAGCAGGCGCGGACCTACCTGGCCGCCGGTGCGGTTTTTGTGGCGGTGGGGGTGGACACGTCGCTGCTGACGGGCGCGGCGCGAGCCCTGCTGGCCGACTTCAGGCGTCCTCAGGCAGCGCCTGCAGAGCCGCCTCGAGAGCTTCCTCGGTCGTGATGACCCTCAGCCAGGGTGAGGGTTGCAGTTCGCCAGCGGCTTCGAGCACCTGTTCCACGGGCAACTTGGCGCCAACCAGCCACAGTTGCCGCTCCTGAATGGCCAGTTGCGTGCGCAGCCGTGCAAACACCTCCACTCCGGTGGCGTCGATCCGGTTGATGGGGGGTGCCAGCAAGACGACCCGCCGGGTCTGGGGGTGGGCGGCCACATGGTCGGTGATGGCGCGCTCCAGGGCGTTGGCCGATCCGAAGTCCAGTGCGGCGTCCATGCGCAGGGCATAGGTGTGAGGGGCGATGGGCGGCAATGCCCAGAGATGGCGGTCACGCAGACGGCCATCGGCATGCCGACCCACCTCGATGATGCGCGGGTGCAGGCGCTGGTACAGAAAATGGCTCAACGCCATCAGAACGCCGGCCAGCACCCCCCAGTAGAGTTGCGGCGCGGCCAGCAGGGTGATGGCAAAGGTGGCGCCGGCGGTGGCGGCTTCCACCCGGGAAATGCCCCACAGCCGCTTGAACTCCCCGGGCTTGATGAGCCCGACCACCGCCACCACCACGATGGCGGCGAGCACCGCCTGAGGGACCTGTTCGAGCAGGGGCAGAAACCACACGAGGGCGGCCGCGACCACCCCCACCGAAAACACCGTGGCCCAACCGGTCTGGGCGCCCGCGTACAGATTGAGCGCCGATCGGGAAAACGATGAGCTGGTGGGGAAGGCCCCACTGAAGCCAGCGGCCAGCTTGGCCAGGCCCTGGCCGATGAGATCCTGGTCCTGATCCCACGGTTTGCCCTGACGGCTGTTGTCGACCTTGGCGCTGGCAGCGGTTTCCAGAAAACTCACCAGGGTGATGACCAGCACCGGCACGGCCAGTTGCCCCAGGGTGGCCCAGCCCGGCCAGTCCGGCCAGTAGGGCGTGGGCAGGCCACCCGGCAGGTGGCCCACCACTCGGCCACCCCCGTCGGCAAAGCCCAGCCAGTGGCTGAGACCGGCCGTGGCCAGCACGATGAGCAGCACCGATGGAAAGGTGGGCTTCCAGCGACGGACCCCCATCAGCAACGCCAGGCTGCCGAGGCCAAAGGCCAGTGAGGGCAGGTGCACGGCCTGCCACCAGGCCGCATCGTTGGCAAAGCCCGTCCAGCCCAGCAGACTGCCCAGTTGAGAGCCGATGATGAGCAGCGCTGCTGCCTGGGTGAACGCCATCAGCACCGGTGCGTTGACCAGGTTCAGCAGCCAGCCGAACCGCACGAGGCCGAGCACCACTTGCAGCAGACCCGACAGCAGCGCGAGCCAGACGGCGAGCGACAGCCAGTGGGCCGAACCCGGTTCCGCCAGACCGGCCAGCGAGGCACTGACCAGCAGGCAGGTGATGGCCGTGGGCCCGACCGACAGCCGCTGAGAGGCGCCAAACAGCACCGCTACCAGTGCCGGCAGCATGGCGGCATAGATACCCGTGACCAATGGCATGCCGGCCAGCGCGGCATAGGCCACGCCTTGGGGAATCACCATCAGGCCGATG
>CAZEZY010000058.1:0-14548 GCA_964516635.1 uncultured Tepidimonas sp.
TGCCTGAGGTGTTTGGAGTCACTCATCTGTCTGGATTTGCAGCATGTCCCCTACCATTGACTCGACGAACCCTTTCAGCGGTCTGAGGAAACTTCTGCACTGGAGCATCTGTGGCCTGGCCTGTTGTCTGGGGGGATTGAGCAGCCTGCACGCCAGTCCGGTGTACTCGGACAAGGCCACCCAGACTTGTGTGGCTCAGGCCACATCCGATTCGCCCAGCCTCTCTGGGTACGCCATTTTGGGCTGCGTGGGTCTTTCATCGCAGCGCTGCATGGCGCTCCCAGGCGGGGACACCACGGTGGGCATGATCGATTGCCTGCAGGCTGAATGGGGCTATTGGGACCGGCGTCTCAACACGGCCTATGCCCGCCGCATGGCTGCAGCACGTTCAGAAGATGCGGCCATGAGCGGTATTCGGGCCACCACGGTTTCACTGGCCGATCGCCTCCAGGCCATGCAGCGGTCCTGGATGGCCTATCGGGATGCCGCCTGTCTGTATGAACAGGCCCAATGGCTGGGCGGTACTGGCGGTGGGCCGGCCACGATGGCCTGCCACCTGCACGAAACGGCGCGGCAGGCGCTGAGGCTGGAGGGTTGGTGGTCACCATGAAGCTTTGGCTCACTTGCTCGTTTGCAAGTCTGCTCGGTGTTGCCCTATCCCCCGTGCAGGCCCAGGTACCCCACCAGCCAATGGTGCCGTCCATCTCGGCCATCCCGGGCCCGTTTGTCATGCCTCCCATGCCCGCATGGCAGACCGATGCCCGCCAATGCACATGGCATTGGCGCGAGGGGGGAGGGCTTGGATTGTGGGCCGAAACCTGTGACCTGTCGACCGGCAGGTGGGAGGTGGCGTGGGAGGAGCCTAAGGGTGCGTTCGTGTTGCGGCACCATGACCAAGTCCAAGCCACGGTGGTAAAGCCCTGGAGCCTGCCCATGGCAGCAGGCATGGAAGGTCTGACCCGCGCCTTGATCGGATCGGAGGCACTGCCGCCTGACGCTCCTTGCCACTGGCAACCGATAGCCCTCCGGCCTGCGCCCCGAACCATGGCTTTCTGGGTCTTGGTGCCCAACAATCCTCATGCGCTGGCACCCACCGCACAGGGTGAAGTGCCCGAACCGGTGTGTGGTGCCTATGGCGTCTCCACCCACGGCGTGCGTTACTTCATTGTCGATCTGCGCTGGTCCGGCCTGGCCGTGTCTGTGGATGAAGGGCAGGAGCGGCCGATGTTCGATGCGGCCAGCATCGTGCGCTTGCGCTGAAGCCTCAGGGCTCAGATGGCTTGAGCGCCAGGATGTCATGCGAGGATTCAAACTGGGGCTCAGGAAACTCAAGACGAAGTCGACCATCAGCCAGACGTGAGACCAGTCCCATCGTCCTGAGTCCGGCATCGGAACCCGCTGTAAACGGTCAGGCCTGCTGCCTTGCCCAGCTTGACCAGGCGACCGACCCCGTCGCCCGAGGGGTCCCAGACCGCATCGAAGGCCAGGGTGGGATGTGGCCTTGCATCCACCAGCTATTCATCTGCTCCGGCCCCTGTCCCGCTTTTCTTGCTGTTTGGTCACAAAGAAGCCTGGCGTGACAGAGTTGCCAAACGGGTTGGCGATGTAGCATCATGTCAACCAAAACTGACATGTCGGACCTGGCTGATGACGCAATGCTTGAGACCGGAATCCACTTATTCGACACCTGGGTGCTGCACCCATCCTCTGATTGGGTGATGTGTTGCACATGAAATCGCCTCAGGTCTGCAGAGGGCTGTCCCGTCGCAAGCAGGCGGTGCGCTGATGCGACGCCGCCACCTGATGCTCGGCTGCTGCGGCGCTCTGGCGGCGGGTTTGTTCACCAGCCTCACGGCACAGGCTGCCGGTCCGATGCGCAATCCCTGCAGGGGCCCGTGGTCCGCCAGCGGAGCTGGGCAGGCGCTTGTGGAGCAAGCCTTCGATGGCGTCGATGCCGCGCGCTTGGTCGATACCCATGCCCACCTGCTCGGCACGGGCGATGCCGGTTCAGGCTGCACCATCCACCCCAGCATGCACCAATGGTGGCGGCCCGTCGAAGTGTTGCGAAGGCGAGCCATCCTCGATGCTTCCTGTGTCGCGCCAGATGCGCCCTCCATCGACCGCGCTTACGTGGAGCGTTTACAAGTACTCGCTGCCGATTTTCCGGCGGGTGCACGATGGTGGTTGTTTGCTTTCGAGCAAGCCCATGATGATACCGGCCAGCCGCGCCAGGACTGGACCACTTTCCACGTGCCTGATGCCTACGCCGCGCAGGTGGCGGCCGCATCGCCCCAGCGTTTTGCCTGGGTAGCCTCGGTGCACCCGTACCGGCCCGATGCGCTGGCCCGGCTGGACGCCGCCATCGCCGCTGGCGCGGTGGCGGTGAAGTGGCTCCCCAGCGCCATGAACATCGATCCTCGCGACTCGCGCTGTCGCCCGTTTTGCGAACGGCTCGCCGTTGCGGGCCTTCCGCTGATCGTGCACTGTGGCGAGGAGAAGGCCGCGCCGGGTGCCGGGCGAGACGAACTCGTCAACCCGTTGCTGGTACGCCACCTGCTGGCCCATGGCACCAGGGTCATCGTGGCGCACTGCGCCTCGTTGGGCCGCGCGGCCGATACCGACCGGTCATCTGCACCGTGGCGGCCAGCCTTCGAGCTGTTCGCCCGGCTCATGGACGAGCCCGAGTGGCAGGGTCGCTTGTTCGCGGACATTTCGGCGGTGTTCCAGCGCAACCGCAAGCCAGAAGTGTGGCAGGCCTTGATGCGGCGGCAGGACTGGCACCACCGGCTGCTGCACGGGTCAGACCATCCGCTGCCGGGCCTGATGCCTTTGTTCTCGCTGCCAGCGCTGCATCGGGCCGGGGTGCTGGGCGAAGGCGACATCGACCCGCTGAGTCGCATTCGCGAGCACAACCCGCTGTTGTTCGACTTCGTGCTCAAACGGCGTTTACGTCTGGGGGCTTCCCGTCTGCCCGCATCGCTGTTCGAAGGCTTGGCACTGTCTGCCTGAAAAGCCCAGATGCTGCCTCATTCGTGCGGTGGTGTCTTGTGCTTTTGTCCAAGGATGATGAGTCAAGCGCCGGATTCACTTGCCCGGATGACGACTGGACGGCGGGCCAGCAGCCCGCCGCCCGCGTTCAGCCCTTGCGGTAGTTGGCCTGGATGCGCTGCATCAGGTAGTCCCCGGCCGTGATGGGCGGGTACTTGCCCCGGCTGGACTCGATCACCACATCGGTGTTGGCCTGGCAGAAAAACGCGATGCTGTAGCGCGGCCCCATGTACTCGCCCGGCAGCGGGTTGCGCACGCGGTGGAAGTTGCTCAGCAGCCGGTCGTCGCTCCAGCGCATCAGCATGTCACCGATGTTGCAGGTGATGCGGTCCTCCTGGGGCGGCACGCCGGTCCATTCCTGGGCCTCGTATTCCTTGCCTGGACAGACCTGCAACCCGCCCTGGCCCTCGCGCTGGTACAGAATGGTCAGGCAGTTGAAGTCGGTGTGGGCGCCGCCGCGAACGTAGTCCAGCTTGTCCTGGATGTCGGCCGGTATGGCGTAGTAGTGCAACAGACGCAGCGTGCTTTGGTAGGTGTCGCGGCCCATGTCGTGGGCCTGGGTGAAGAAGTCGCGCTCAAAGCCCAGCCGGTCGGCAAAGCACGACAGCACCTTCATGCCCACCGCCCAGCTCGCCTCTTCGAATGCCTGCATGGCCGCCTTGAATCCTGGCAGTTCTTCCTCTGACGGATACAACCCGGCCATGCGCGGGCGGGTCATCTGGTAGCTTTCCTTCTGATCCGGCACCCCCGTCGAAGGGCGCACCTGTGCCAGGTTCTCCCAGCCCGAATTGCGTGCCAGGGGCCACTGCGCCTTGGTGGCTTGGGGCAGGGCAAAGAAGCGTTCGCTCCATTCAAACGCCTCGCGCACCTGCTCCAGCGGTATGCCGTGGTTGTGCAACTGGAAAAAGCCCACCTCGGTGGCGGCCCGCCAGAGCTGTTCGGTGATGTCTTCGCGGCGGGCCTCGAAGTCGGACAGGTCGATCACTGGGACCAAACGGGCGGTGGTTTCGCAACCGGCATCGCCCATGCGGGCTTCCTTGCGAAGTTCTTCGAGTTCGTAGTCGATGGCAGCGGTCATGCAGCACTCCTGAAGATGTTGAGGTGAAACATTTCAAGAGCAATTTCCCGCCGCCATGACAAACGACTGAACGCTTCTACTCTCGTTGATCAACGTGCAAACATCGTGCCAGGTTCGATGCACCAGATCGGGGCCTGCAGCCCGGGTCTGGATTGGCACAGAACTTGTTAGCCACGCCAGCCAGAGTAGAAGCGTTCAGCCATCGCCGTCGGCGGTCGCCCGGAAATTGCTCAGAGGGTCCGCCTGTGCATCCAGGCAGGCGGGCATACGTTCAGACTGTCTTTCGGAGCCGCACCATGTTACGCCGTCATTTTCTGGTCTCTTCCACCGCCGCCGCCGCTTCATTGGCCATGCCGTTTGTGCATGCCCAATCCACCGGCAAGTTGACGCCCCTGAAGTTCACCCTGGACTTTCGCATCACCGGGCAGACCTCGCCCTTCTTTCTGGCCCAGCACAAAGGCTACTACCGCGACGAGGGGCTGGACGTCAGTATCGATGTGGGCGCAGGTTCGGTCGCTTCGATCACTCGGATTGCCAGCGGTGTGTACCAGATGGGGCTGGGCGACATCAGCTCACTCATCGAATTTCAGGCGGCCAACCCACCCGTGGTGCAGGCGGTCTACCAGTACTACAACCGTGCACCGTTTGCGATCATCGGTCGCAAGGACCGGGGCATCACCAGCGACTTTTCCAGCCTGAAGGGCAAGAAAATTGCGGCCGCTGCGGTGGAGTCTACCCGGCGCGCCTGGCCCATGGTGGCCAACAAGCTGCGCCAGGGGCCGGACCTGTTCGAGTGGGTGACGACCGATTTCAGTGCGCGCGACAACGTCATGGTGCGCGGCGATGTCGATGGCGCCACTTACTTCCACGACTCGGCCGTGTCGCTGTTTGCCCGCATGAACCCTCAGGAACTCAGCGTGTTGCGCTACACCGATGCCGGCGTGAACCTGTACGGCAATGCCATCCTGGCCAGCAATGCGCTGATCACCCAGCAGCCCCAGGTGGTCGCGGCCTTTCTGCGCGCCACCAACCGCGCGATTGTGGAGACGCTGGCCGATCCGCTGCCCGCCATTGCGGCCACCAAGGTGCGTGAGCCCATTCTGAACGACAAGATGGAACTCGACCGCTGGAAGCTCACCGCCGAGTACGTGGCTGCCAAAGACACCCGTTCTCACGGTCTGGGCGATGTGCTCAAGTACACGCTGGAGCAGCAGGTGGATCAGGTGGTCGATGTCTTCGGACTCAAAACCCGCCCCAGCGTAGAAGGCGTGTTTCACCGCGGCATGTTGCCTGTGGCGGCCGAACGCAAGGTGCAGGCGTGACGGCAGCATTGCCCGAGGAAAACCGGATCGACGAAGCCGACGCACGCTACTTGCGCGTGGCGATCGGCATGTCGCGCGTGGCGCGGGAACGGGGCAACCGCCCCTTTGGCGCCACCATCGTGGCCGCCGACGGGCAGGTGCTGGCCGAGGTCTGGAACAGCAATGTCGAGACCGGCGACTGCACCGCCCACGCCGAGGTCAACGCCATCCGGGCGGTGAGCCCGCACCACAGCCGCGAGGTGCTGGCCGGCGCCACCTTGTATTCGTCGGCCGAGCCCTGCGTGATGTGCGCTGGCGCCATTTTCTGGAGCAACATCGGCCGGGTGGTCTATGGCATCGATGCGCAGCGCTTGCGGGTGTTTCGGGGCGAGCGACCGGAGCAACGCGACGCCGAACTGTCGTGCCGTGACGTGTTTGCGGCCTCGCCGCACCCGATCGACTGTGTGGGGCCGGCGCTGATCTTGGAAGCCAGCGAACCGCATGAGGGCTTCTGGAAGGTGTGATTTCCCGGTGTCAACGAGCCAGGGGTGACCCGTCCACTTCGGAAAAACCTGAATCACATTGAACCTTTGGCTGCTTTTTTCGATGTGTCCGGGAGATTAGCATTTCACGGGGTTGTGCATAGTGCATGGCCCTATTTGAAAGGCAGTCTCATCATGAGAACCTATCTCACCAACAGTCCGCAGGCGGCGACGCGCCTGCTTGCGATGGTTCTGGTGTCCGATGGCAATTACGCCCTGTCCGAAATCCGGGCGCTGGACCAGTTGGAAGCCTCCCGCCGCCTGGGCTTGACCGCCGAAGAGATCAAATCCGTGATCGACCAGTTCTGTCTGGATTTGTTGAATGCCCATCATGGGGAGTGGACGGGCTCGGCCCAGATGGACCCATCCACCCGGCAGGCCCTCTTCAACGAGGTGCAAGATCCTGCCTTGCGGCGCGAAGTCTTGCAGCTATCGAGGGATCTGGCCCTGGCCGACGGACACCTGGCCGACGGCGAGATGGCCATGCTGGACGCCATGGAAAGGTCGTGGCGTGGCGAATCGGCGGAGCTGGGGCGTTGATCAACGTGGCTGCGCCCTCATGGATTGGAGAATGACATCATGAAATGGTTGATCTGGATCGCGTTTGCGCTGCTGATCAGTTTGTGGACGGGCCTGGTGGTCGTGACCGTGCAGTTGACCGACTGGCTGCTCCAGGCCATGGCAACGGGCCAGGCCACTGACATGGCGGGTCTGGTCAGTCAATGGCCGCTACCGGCCTGGTTGGCCGCCTGGGGGGGAACCGCCTGGCTCGAAGCCCTGCAAGCCACGCTCGCGGGCTTCCTGCAATGGGTTGGCGACTGGTTGCCCGCAGCGGCCGGCCTGATGGGCTGGCTGACCCCACTCATGTGGGTGGTCTGGGGGCTGGTGGCCCTGTGCATGGTGGCTGTGGCAGTTCTGGCTCACTGGCTGGTGGGTCGAATCAATCCCAGCGTGACTCGGCTTCGCGGCGGGTGAATTCCACCATCTGACCGCCCACCAGCAACTGACGGATGCGCCAGGGTACGCCCAGCGCATCCAGTTCCACGAGCCCGATGCCGCTGCCGTTCAGCAGCCGTCGGCCATGCCGTGTCCCTTCGGGTTTGCGGGGAATCACTCGCATGTGCCTGCGGCGTGTGAACCAGTTCAAAGGCGAGCGTGTGGCGTAGAGCCAGCGATTTGCCACATCGAGCGCATCCAGCAGCCGGGCCGGGAAGGTATTTCGCAAGCCACTGCTGGATATCTGCCAGATATCGGGTCCCCGAACCCGGCCACGCAACTCGACGTCGTACACGAAAGAATAGTGGACGTCACCGGAAAGGACGACGAAATGCTGTGGTGTCTTCGGGTGGCGAAACACGTTGAGAATGGCCGTGCCCGAACCGGGGTGAGCCATCCAGTTCTCGGCATCCACCATCAGGGGGCGCCCGAACCAGGTGAACAGCCGCTGGATGACCTCAATCAGTTTCACGCCAAAGATCGGCGCTGGAGAAGCCACCAGCACGGCGGGCAAGCCCTTGAGTGTCTGTTGCAGATCGGTCAGCGCCTCCCAGTCCATCAGACCGGATGGCTGGCGCGCAGCCGTCTCTGAGCGCCATCTCTGGGTTCGCGTATCCAGTACCACCAGTGGTGGGTCGGTTGGCCAGGTGTAGTGCCATTGACCGAAACGCAGCAGCTGGTCGATCACCTCATCATGATCGTTTCCCCCAGGCGACTCAAGCGTGCGCTGGACAGGTCCAAGGCAGGCTTCAAACACATGCGGCTGATTGCCCCATGCCTGGCAGATCAGATAACCGACCAGGGCATTGCCGATCACCCGTCTCGAGAACGGGTGGCCATACGCCACCTCTTCCCACTCTCGACTCAGATTCCAGTCATCCGTGATGTCGTGATCATCAAAAATCATGGCCGAAGGCAGGTGGGCCAGCACCCTTTGCACGGCCGGCAGTCCGCAAACAAATGCCTCCAGACATTCCCTCTCGTTGTCGTACCGCTTGCGGCGGCTGGGATCCAGCGCGGCGGGCGGCTCCAGGCTCAACAGGGGCCACAGGGCAGGCGACCACACCAGCAGGTACATGGCCAGCACCTCACCCAGCGTGATCAGGTGGTTGTGTGCACTGTCGGTGGTGAACACGGGTTTTTCAACACCGCCAAAGAGCAGCTCGATCAAGGCGAGATTGCGGGGGTGTCGCGGCAGCAACCGTTCGCGTTGGTAAAACCCGGCCGGATGTCGGTACAGCTCACTGGCCATGCCTGTGTCGGGCAAGGCGCCGTGCGGCAGCGACTCGTCAGGCAGTCCCAGCAGGTCAATGACCTGGTGAATCGCGTGAAGCATGGGTCCCGCCACATCGTCCGCGTACACCTGATCCCCGGTCATCATGACAAAAGAGGGCCAATTGGGCAGGCGTGGTCCGGCAGGATCCCCCTCGCTGCATGCGGACTCAGGGGGCGCAGTCTGAGCCAGCAGACGTTCGAGCCAGCGATCCGCCTCGGCCAGGCCATCACCACCTTCATGGTGTGGCTTGCGGCAAGAGCCGTGGAGCAGACTCCTGACCCTGGCGGGCAGCACAAAACCGGGCGAGGTTTTCCCTGGGTAGGTCAGCTGAGGGCATGCGACCGATCCATCGGTCCACTGGTCATCGGCATCTGTGAAGGCCTGACAGGACCAGGAGTAAGCGATCCAGCGGTCCTGAGGCCAGGGGTCCGCCCAATGGAGATCGACCAGCAGGAAATGCAGCCTCTCGCCGGCGGACAGAAGATGGCAGCCCGCTTCCCCAGGCGTCAGCGTGAAGACGTGTTCGGCGCCGCCTTCCACCTGGAAGCGCCAGCGCAAACGCATGGGCGATGTCACGGCCAGCCAGCAGACGAATCGGGTGGGTGTGCACTGTCGAAGGAGGGGGCCCGCCAGCAACCACGGAAGTGAATTCATACGAGCAGGGCCGCCACGAATATGCCGAGCATGACGAAGGCAAGCACCACTTTGGCGATCAGTCCCAGCATCATGCCGATCCAGGTGGCCAAACCCACCTGTGCCGCTCTGAAACGGTTATTCTGGGCCAGGTACTCGCCCACCGCGGCTCCTACCAGTGGCATGAAGAGGACGCCCACCAGACCCATGAACAAACCGGCGACGGTGCCGAGCGCCGCGCCGATCAGGGCCTGTCGGCTGGCTCCCACTTTCTGGGCGCCCAGGAGACCGGCCACATAGTCGAGCGCCCAGGCCAGCAGCGCGAGCAGCGTGATCACGCCCACGGTGATCGTCCCGACGCGGGTGAAATCGTCGATCCAGGCCCCCAGCACGATACCGCCCCAGATCAGCAGCGTACCGGGCAGGATGGGCAGAATGAGGCCCGCCAGGCCGATGACGATCAGCGCAACCGACAAGATCCAGAGCAGGGTGATGTCCATCCGGTTATGGTATCCGGTAGGCCGGTTCGGTTCCCGGCCGTTCGCAAGCTGCATCCGATGGTTAAGATGGCGGCCTGAGAGGATTCCGATGTCAGCTGTTTTTCCCATGGACGATCTGGGCGCCGATGGCCTGCCTTTCTTGCCTGACCGCGAGATGGCGCAACTGCGTGTGCCGCCCCATTCCATCGAGGCCGAGTCGAGTGTGCTGGGCGGTTTGCTGCTCGACAACAATGCCTGGGACCGGGTCGCCGATCTGGTCACCGACAAAGACTACTACCGGCACGAACACCAACTGGTCTATGCCGCGATGGCGGCGCTCATCAATGCCAACAAGCCCGCTGACGTGATCACGGTGTTCGAGCAACTTCAGAGCCAGGGCAGGGCAGAGGAGGTGGGGGGGCTGGCCTATCTCAATTCGCTGGCCCAGTACGTGCCGAGTGCGGCCAACATCCGCCGCTACGCCGAAATCGTTCGCGAGCGTGCGATTCTCCGCAAGCTCATTTCGGTGAGCGACGACATTGCCACCAACGCCTTCAATCCCAAGGGCAAGCCCGTTGCCAACATCCTGGACGAGGCCGAACAGAAAATCTTCAACATCGGTGAAGAAGGCTCGAAGATGAAGCAGGGGTTCCAGTCCATGGATACCCTGGTCGTCAGCCTGCTGGATCGCGTCCAGGAGATGGCCGACAACCCCAACGACATCACCGGTGTGCCCACGGGCTTCATCGACCTCGACCGCATGACGGCTGGGCTGCAGGCGGGTGATCTGGTGGTGCTGGCCGCCAGGCCCAGCATGGGAAAGACCGCATTCGCGATCAACATCGCCGAACATGTGGCCCTGAACGAAGGGTTGCCGGTGGCGGTGTTCTCCATGGAAATGGGCGCTGCCCAGCTGGCGGTGCGTATCGTGGGCTCGATCGGCCGCATCAATCAGGGCCACCTGCGCACGGGCAAGCTCAGCGACGACGAATGGCCGCGCCTGACGGAGGCCATCGAAAAGCTGCGCAATGTGTCCTTGCACATCGACGAAACGCCGGGCCTGACCCCGAGCGAATTGCGGGCCAACGCACGGCGTCTGGCGCGCCAGTGCGGCAAGCTGGGCCTGATCGTGGTCGACTACCTGCAACTCATGAGCGGTTCGCAGTCTGATGGCGAAAACCGCGCCACCGAACTGGGCGAAATCTCTCGCGGCCTCAAAGCCCTGGCGAAGGAATTGCAGTGCCCGGTGATTGCGCTGTCGCAGCTCAACCGATCGGTCGAAACCCGCACCGACAAGCGCCCCATGATGTCGGACCTGCGCGAATCCGGCGCCATCGAGCAGGACGCCGACATCATCATGTTCATCTACCGCGACGAGTACTACACGAAGGACGCCTGCAAGGAACCTGGCGTGGCCGAGATCATCATCGGCAAGCAGCGCAACGGCCCCACCGGCACGGTGAAGCTGGCCTTCCTGAACACACTCACGCGCTTTGAAAGCCTGGCGGGGTATTCGGACGATTTTTGACCGGGTTGCCGATGAAGCAATAGGGCGACTTGAAGATCACATCTACCAGTTCGTGGATGGATGTGATCTTTTCGACGACACGTCAACGAAACGTGTTCTCATTTTTCGAAAAAGGCGACATGTCCGCCAATTTTCAGCACGCTGAAATGTGTGCGGTGGCGGCAGGTGCCACACTCGAGAGGTCAGCTTAAGGCTGACTGGAGTCACTCGGGGCGTGCAGTCCGTACTTCAGCGAATGTCGTCAGCCGTCATTCCGTGAGTGATCATCTTGGTACAGGACCGGGTACTCGCAGGTCGATGATTCGATGTCTGCTGCCAAGGTCGATTACCCGACAGCGCCCAGAAAACTGCAGCCACTGTCATTCACCAGTTCGTCGTGATGCAAGTTCCTTCCGATCGCAGGCGACTTGCTTCCCGTGACAGGTCGCACGGTCTGCGAAACCCGTAGTCACGAGGCGCCTGCTGTAACGCCAGAGGCCGTGGACGGGTGATCAAAGATCAGGCAGGTCGTGGTGGCGTGCGCATAGAGCTTGCCGTCTGGCCCCACGATGCGACCTTCCGCCGTACCGGTCTGGCGCCCGACGTGAATGACCTTGCCTTCAGCGCGAACCAGAGGCACCGCATCGGTCAGTGCGCGCACCAGATTGAGCTTGAGTTCCAGGGTGGTGTAGCCCCGGCCAGCCGACAGGGTCGTGTGGATGGCGCACCCCACCGCAGAATCCAGCAGCGTGGCAAACCAACCGCCGTGCACGGTGCCCAGCGGGTTGTAGTGCCGCCGCTGCGGGCGCCCCTGGAACACCGCTTGTCCGGGAGTCATGTGGATCGGTACGAAATCCAGCGTCTCTCCGATGGGGGGTGGTGGCAGCTCCCCCGCAAAAATGGCATTGAGGATTTCCATGCCCGAAAGCGTGGCCGGCCGCAGCGTTGGGCGTGGGGCGTCGGCTGGGCGCAACCGGGCACGGACCGCCTGTTCCTCCAGTTTCCATTGTTCGATCACGTCGATTTCATCCATGGCAGGCTCCTGTGCGAGTGGGGACGTGTGGGTGTTTAGAGGTTGGTCGCGCGTCAACGCGGCCGGGTGTTGATGGGCCAGCACAGCAGCGCCGTGAGAACAGCGAGCAGGGCATGCAATCCGTACAGCAAGTTGAAGTCGGCGCGGACCAGCTCCGTGTGACCGAGCAGCCCGACCGTGATCGCGACGCCGAGTACGCCGCCGATCTGCCGTGTGGCCTGATTGAAAGCCGCTCCGACTGCGTAGTGCTCCACCGGCAGGCGGCTCACCGCAGCACCGGCCAGGGAGGGCAGAACCAGCCCGACTGCCACACCGCTCATCAGCAACCCGGGCAACCAGTGACTCAGGTATTCGGGCTGCTCTCCAGGCACCAGCAACATCCACAGACCACTGCATGCATACAGCAGCGAACCCCCGACGAGGAACGGGCGATGACCCAGACGGCCCGCCAGACGCCCGGTGATGATGGCGGTCGGCATCACCAGCAACGGCCCCGGTGTCACGGCCAGGCCGGCCTGAGGCAAGGTGTAGTACCAGACGCCGGTCATGAAGAAAAAGAAACCCAGGAACATCATCGAAAACGCGATACCGAAGGCGAAAGTGGCGGCATTTGCATAGCGGTAACTGACATTGGCGAACAGCGACAAGTCCAGCAGAGGCGCAGTATGGAATCGGGCCCACAGCACAAAAGCGATGCACGCCAGCAGGCCTCCGCCTGCCACGGTCGCGATCTGTGCCCTGGTCCAGGCCGGCGATCCGCTTTCGACGATGGCCAGCGCCACCGCGCCCACAGCAGCCATCAGAAGCAGCAGCCCGACGGCATCGATCTGTCTGCGCAGCATCGGTTTGGCGTCATCCTTGATACGCGAACGGCTGCACCACAGTGCCCACAAGCCCACGGGCACGTTGATGAAGAAAGCCCACTGCCAGCCGGCGTGTGCGGCGACCCAACTGCCCAGGCTGGGTCCCACGGCTGCAGCCAAGCCCCCCACGGCACCCCACAAACTGATGACCAGGGCTCGACGTTCCACCGGAAAGGCGGCCAGCACGATCGACATGGAGGCGGGCGTCAGCAGGGCCGCACCCACGGCTTGCACCACCCGGGCCGCGATCAGCCATTCCACAGACGGCGCCAGCCCGCAGGCCAGTGAGGCTGCGATGAACACGGCCAGTCCGAACTGAAACACGCGTTTGCGCCCATGGACATCTGCAAGCCCGCCGGCGGGGATCAGCATCGCGGCATAGACCACGGTGTAGGCGTTCAACACCCACGACAGGGTGGCCGTGGAGCTACCGGGGAAACTCTGGCGAAGAGCCTCGAATGCCGCAAACAACATCGTCGCGTCCAGCGACACGAGGAAGACAGCGCTGCTGGCAATCCAGAAGATTCGCCAAGAAGATGCAGCGGGGGTGGCTTGTGCCTGGACTTTCCCGGAGATGTCTGATTTTATGATGATCGTCATATTTATGAGCGCGCGTGTGGCGGTGGGTGATTCGCGGGAGAAACGGATTCAGGAGGGTCTGTCGTGACGCTGAGTCAGCGACTCGCGGGTCTGCGCCAGCAGGGTACGACCTGCCTCACCGCCAAGGGTACGTGCCAGCTGCAGCGCCCCGACCATGGTGGAAACGACGACAGCCACCTGCTCAGGCTCGCTATCCGGCAACGCCGATGCCACGATTGCAATTAGGTCCTTGACCCGTTGCCTCGCCTCATCCCGAAGGGCATCGTCCAGGCGCGTCATTTCGGAGGCCAGTGCGGCCACCACGCAGCCCTGTTCCGGCCGTTCGAGATTCGATTCGTGCAGGTAGGCCCAAATGAGTGCAGCGAATCGCGAACTGCCCTTGGCCATCCTGCGAGCCATCGCCTCGGACAAGGCAAACCGGGTGTCACGACTGGCACGTTGCATGGCCTCCACCAACAGCGCATCGCGAGAGGCAAAGTGTGCATAGAAGCCGCCGTGCGTCAGTCCCGCTTCTTTCATGATGTCAGCCACGCCCACACCATGGTATCCCTTGCGACGGATGGCCCGGGAAGCCACTCCGAGGATGCGTTCGTGGCTTAGCTCTTTGCGAGTGGTGACGTTTGACATGACGTCCGTCATATTACGATCATCATGTGTCGCGGTCAAGAGACTGCTCACACTTGTGCGAAGCTGTCTATCTGTTTGCACGCACTGGGCAACCGTACTTGCACGAATGTTCGCAAATCGAAATCAGTTTGACCAAAGGCAGTAAACGGCAATGACGGCTTTCGCTGCATTGCCGTCTCTCAGTGCTTGGAGCAATAAGGCGGCAACGAGTCGTAACGAGTCAGCCGCCCCTCCAATCAAAGCACATCACTCGCAAAATCCGCCAGCCGTGACCGTTCCCCACGCGCCAGCGTGATGTGCCCGCCGTGTGGCCAGCCCTTGAAGCGGTCCACCGCGAAGGTGAGGCCGCTGGAGCCTTCGGTGAGGTAGGGCGTGTCGATCTGCGCCAGGTTGCCCATGCAGATGATCTTGGTGCCGGGGCCGGCGCGGGTGATGAGCGTCTTCATCTGCTTGGGCGTGAGGTTCTGCGCCTCGTCGATGATGACGTACTTGTTCATGAAGGTGCGCCCGCGCATGAAGTTCATGCTCTTGACCTTGATGCGGCTGCGGATGAGTTCGTTGGTGG
>CAZEZY010000059.1:0-14409 GCA_964516635.1 uncultured Tepidimonas sp.
AAAAGAATCCCCCGCAAATCCTGATCGACTGCCATGGCGTGGGTTACGAGGTGGACGTGCCGATGAGCACGTTCTACCACCTCCCTGCCAGCGGCGAAAAGGTGGCGTTGCTGACGCATTTCGTGGTGCGCGAGGACGCGCAAATCCTTTACGGTTTTGCCACGACTGCGGAACGCGAGGCCTTTCGGCAGTTGATCAAGATCACGGGCGTGGGGCCGCGCACGGCCCTGGGCATCTTGTCGGGCATGAGCGTCCAGGACCTGGCGCAGGCGGTCACCGCACAGGAAGTGGGACGGCTGGTGAAGGTGCCGGGCATTGGCAAGAAAACCGCCGAGCGGCTGTTGCTGGAACTCAAGGGCAAGATCGGCGCCGACCTGGGGCCAGTGACTGGAGTGGTCCACAGCGATGCCCACCACGACATCCAGCAGGCGTTGCTGGCGCTCGGCTACAACGACAAGGAAGCCGCCGCAGCGCTCAAGGCCCTGCCGGCCGATGTGGGGGTGAGCGAAGGCATCAAGGTGGCGTTGAAGGCGCTGGCGAAGTAAGGCTTGACTGCGTAAAAGGCATGTATGGCGATAGAAACCGACGACTTTTCTCCGGCACCCAAGCGCATGGTGTCGGCGGTCCCGGAAAGTGGCCGCGAAGAGGCCCTGGAGCGGGCCCTGCGCCCCAAGGGCCTGACCGAGTACGTGGGCCAGGCCAAGGTGCGTGAGCAACTGGACATCTTCATCGGGGCGGCCAAGAAGCGCCAGGAGGCACTGGACCATGTGTTGCTGTTTGGCCCGCCGGGGCTGGGCAAAACCACGCTATCTCACATCATTGCGTACGAATTGGGCGTCAATTTGCGGCAAACCAGCGGTCCTGTACTGGAAAAGCCGAAAGACCTGGCGGCCTTGCTGACCAATCTGGAGCCCAACGATGTGCTCTTTATCGACGAAATCCACCGGCTCAGCCCGGTGGTGGAGGAAATCCTTTACCCTGCGCTGGAGGACTACCAGATCGACATCATGATCGGCGAAGGGCCTGCGGCGCGCAGCATCAAGCTGGACCTGCAGCCCTTCACGCTGGTGGGCGCCACCACCCGAGCCGGGATGCTCACCAACCCGCTGCGCGATCGGTTTGGCATTGTGGGCCGATTGGAGTTTTACACGGCAGACGAACTGGCCAGCATCGTGCGCCGCAGTGCGGGCCTGCTGGCGGCCCCGGTCGAGCCGGAGGGGGCGTTCGAGATCGCCCGCCGTTCGCGCGGCACGCCCCGGATTGCCAATCGGCTGCTGCGCCGGGTGCGCGACTATGCGGAAGTCAAGGGCACGGGCACCATCACCCTGGAGATGGCGAACAAGGCCTTGGCAATGCTGGACGTGGACCCGCAGGGTTTTGACCTCATGGACCGCAAGCTCCTGGAAGCGGTGATCCACAAATTCGACGGTGGCCCGGTGGGGCTGGACAACATCGCGGCCAGCATCGGCGAAGAGCGCGACACCATCGAGGACGTGATCGAGCCCTATCTGATCCAGCAGGGCTACCTGCAGCGCACCCCGCGCGGGCGGGTGGCCACGCTGGCAGCATTTCGTCACCTGGGATTGCAGCCACCGCAGCGAGACACGGGCCTATTTGGTATTGACGCGGCCTGATGGGCTCCGATTCAGGACAAGGTTTCGTCGCGGGCGCCCTCCTCCAGATGTGAAACATCCCCCCAACCCACGAGCGACAAGCCTTCAGGGGTCCACAGCACGCGGTTGATGCCGGCATTGGCCAGTGCCCAGCTTCGTGGGGCCTGCAGGTCGACCCGGGCGGCGGCCCGGTAGAGGATGTCGAGCACGCCGCCGTGGGCCACGATCACGATCTGTTCACCCACATGCCGGGCAGCCAGTTCCTGAAACGCCTGTTCGACCCGTTCACGCAGAGCCAGCAGCGATTCGCCACCTGGTGGCGCAAAATCGGGCACTCGCCGTCGCCAGGCATCGGTGACATCGGGCCGCCGGGTTTCCAGATCGGTCCAGGTGCTGCCCTGGCATTCACCGAAATGGCGCTCGCGCAGGCCGGTATGGTGGTTCAGTTCCAGCCCCTGTGCCTGAGCGATCGCCAACGCCGTCTGAGCAGCCCGTTTCAGATCGCTCGAATAGACGGCAGCGATGGTCTCGCTTCGAAGCGCCTCGGCGGTACGAGTGGCCTGCCAGAGTCCGGTATCGTTGAGTGGAATATCCAGTTGCCCCTGAATGCGGGCGTCCTTGTTCCAGGCGGTTTCGCCGTGCCGTATGGCGAGGATGCGGGTGCAATGCAAGCGGTCTTCTCCGGTGGTTGCTGTGAAAGCAGGGGTATCGTCCTAGAATGGTAACGACAGGGCCCGATTGCCGTGGCTGACAGGACTCTTCATGAACCGTTCCTCCATTCAGAAAGACATCGACGAGCGGACCAATCTCACCGGTTCCAACAAGTTCGAGATGCTCCTGTTCCGTCTCGGCGATGCGTCTGGCAGCAACCGATCCGAACTCTTCGGCATCAACGTGTTCAAGATCCGGGAAATCGTTGCCATGCCGGAAGTGACGGCCATGGCAGGTGCGCCGCAACACGTTCTGGGTGTGATCAATTTGCGGGGCCAGGTGATTCCGGTCATTGATCTGCCAGCCGTGGTGGGTTGCACACCCCGAACCGGCCTCAACATCATGCTCGTGACCGAATACGCAAGAACCACGCAGGCCTTTGCGGCCGAGTCGGTCGAAGACATCGTACGGCTGGACTGGAACCAGATCCTGTCGGCCGATGAAGCGATGGCCAGGGGCTATGTGACCAGCATCGCCCGGCTCGATGGTGACAGGAACGCCACCCGGCTCGCACAGATCCTGGACGTGGAGTCCATCTTGCAGCGCATATTGCCCAGCCCCGAAGTGGATGTGAAATCGCATTCGGTTGGACCGGAGGTGTCGATCAAGGAGGGATCGATCGTGATTGCTGCCGACGACTCGTTTGTCGCTCGCAGCATGATCGCGCAGGAACTCAAGGCCTTGAATCTGCCGTTCGAAATGCACAAGACCGGCCAGGAGGCATGGCATCGACTCCGGGCCCTGGCGGCGGAATGCCAGTCCAAGGGGATACCCATACACGACCGAGTGGCGGTCGTGCTGACCGATCTGGAAATGCCTGAAATGGATGGCTTCACGCTGACTCGCCACATCAAGAAAGACGTGTCCCTGCGTGGGGTGCCGGTGGTGATCCATTCGTCCTTGACGGGCGATACCAATGAAAACCACGTGAAAAGTGCAGGTGCCGATGCCTACGTGCCCAAGTTCGCCGCCAGGCAACTCGCTGACGTGTTGCGTCAGGTGCTTTCTCGCAACGATTCCGTCATGGTCTGACCCCGTTTCTCGCACTCACAGTGACAGGGAGATGACCTGTTCAGCGGTTCGGGTGTCGCTCGCTGGCAAGGGCTCTGCATCAAATGCGGTGTCGCCGTTTTCGTCGGCCAGGCCAGTGGTCTGGAGTGTCTCGAACGGAAACAGCTGGCGGTCCATGAGGTGGCTGGGCACCACGTTCTGTAGCGCCTTGAGCATGTTGTCGAGTCGGCCTGGGAATTTCTTGTCCCATTCGCGCAGCAGGTTGCCCACCTGCACTCGCTGCAGGTTGTCCTGGCTCCCGCACAGGGTACAAGGGATGATGGGGTAGGCCTGCACCTGCGCCCACCGGATGATGTCTTTTTCGGCCACATAGGCCAGCGGGCGGATGACCATGAACTCGCCGTTGTCACTCACCAGTTTGGCAGGCATGCCCTTGAGCTTGGCTCCGAAGAACATGTTCAGGAACAGGGTCTGCAGCATGTCATCGCGGTGGTGGCCCAGCGCGATCTTGTTGCAACCCAGCTCTCGTGCCACCCGGTACAGAATGCCTCGGCGCAACCGGCTGCACAGGCTGCACATGGTCTTGCCCTCGGGAATCACCTTCTTCACCACGCTGTAGGTGTCCTGCGTCTCGATGTGGAAGGGGATACCCAGTTTCCCGAGGTACTCGGGCAGCACGTGTGCCGGAAAGCCCGGCTGCTTCTGGTCGAGGTTGACGGCCACCAGCTCGAAGTCGATGGGCGCGCGCTGCTTGAGCTTCATCAGGATGTCGAGCAGCGTGTAGCTGTCCTTGCCGCCCGACAGGCAGACCATGACCTTGTCGCCTGCCTGGATCATCTGGTAGTCATTGATGGCTTCGCCGACTTGACGGCACAGGCGTTTTTCGAGCTTGTGGTCTTCGCGCTCGATCTTCAGGGCCTTGCTGGTATCCGGGGTGGCGTGTTCAGGGGTTTCGTCGGTCATGTCGGATGCGTCGGTCAGGTTGAGCGCGGGAGTCACCATTGGCCACTTTCCATGCGGATGGCCACTTCGCAGTCGTCGAAGATTTCCAGCTTGGCGATCTTCACCCGCACACCGATGACACCTGGCAACTGCATGAGGCGATGAGCCAGCTTCCCAATCAGACTTTCCAGCAGGTTCACGTGTTCCGCGGTGCATTCGTCGATGATGATCTGGCGCACCTTGCGATAGTCGAGAACGTGGCTGATGTCGTCGTCGTGCGGGATCAGGGGTTGGGTGCCCTGATTCAGTTCGGCATCGACCTGGATGGGCTGAGGGCCGGTTTTCTCGTGATCCAGAATCCCGAGGTTGGCATCGAAACGCAGGCCGGTGAGGGTCAGGATCTGTGTGCCTGCGCCGCTGTGCAGGCCACGCAGGGCATAGGGGTGTGACATGGAGGCGCTCATGGGGGTGACAGGATCGAAACGGCGAGGGCTTACATGAGTGAAAAGTCACGCTCGAAGCGCATGAGATGCTGACCGCCATCGACCAGCAGCGTGGTCCCGGTGATCGAAGGGTTGTCCAGTGCAAAGCGCACAGTGGCTGCGACATCCTGAGGCGTGGATGATCGGCCCAGTGGTGACTGGCGGTGCAGTTCACGGAATTTGTCGTCACTGAGCATGTGGCTGGTCAGTGTCAGGCCAGGGGCCACACCGACCACCCTCACGCTCGGCGCGAGCGCCATGGCCAGCATGGTGCTGGCCGCTTCCAGGGCGGCCTTGGAGAGGGTGTAGCTGAAAAAGTCGGGATTCATGTTCCAGAGCTTCTGGTCCAGCAGATTCACCACCGTTCCAGCGCAAGCCTGTCCAGGGCAGCGTTCCTGCAGATGCGCATGGAGCGCCTGCGCCAGCACGATGGCGGCCCCGGTATTGGCATGCAGGTGCGTGTCCATGGCAGCAAAACCGAAAGTCTGCGCGCTGTCGTGCTCAAAGGTGGAGGCACTGTTGACCACGGCGTTGAGCTGGCCGAATCGCCGGATGACGGCTGGCGTCAGCGCACGGCAATCGGTCTCCAGGCTCAAATCGCCACCGAAGGCATGGCTGTCCACCCCGAAAGCGCGGCAGTCATCGACGGTCTGCTGCGCTTCGCTCATCGAATGACGGTAATGAACGGCCACCTGCCATCCCGCCTGGGCCAGGCACAGCGCGATTTCTCTTCCCAGTCGCTTGGCGGCACCGGTGACGAGGACCACGGGTTTCGGGGATTCAGGTGGCATGAAGGACAATTCGTGGGTGAATACAAAAGACGAAATTTTACCGGCCCCCCCCGAATCCGGGGTCAGCGAACTGCTGGAGCAGATCGTCCGTGCCTGTCAGGATGCCGGGGGCTGGTTGCCCTTTGACCGATTCATGGCCCTGGCCCTCTATGCCCCGGGTCTGGGGTATTACGCCAATGGACTCGTGAAGTTGGGTGCCATGCCCACCAGTGGCAGCGATTTCGTGACGGCTCCGGAATTGTCGCCCTGGTTTGGTCGCACATTGGGTCGGCAGGTGGCCCAGGCCCTCAAAGCCACGAATACCGATGAAGTCTGGGAATTCGGTGCGGGCAGTGGTGCACTGGCCGATCAGGTGCTGTCCTGGCTCGGCTCCGAAGGCATCACGCTGCGGCGATACACGATTGTGGATGTGTCGGGTGTGTTGCGCGATCGGCAGCAGAGGCGTCTGCAGCCCTGGGGCGATCTCGTGCAATGGGCATCGAGCCTGCCAGCGCAAATGCAGGGTGTGGTGTTGGGCAATGAGGTGCTCGACGCGATGCCGGTGAAGCTGCTGAGGCGCGTGAATGGATCCTGGCACGAGCGCGGGGTCGTGGCTCATGAGTCACCTGATGGCCGAATGGTTCTGGCTTGGGAGGACCGGCCCACCACCCTGCGTCCGCCAGTCGAGGTGCCAGGCCGTCATGATTACCAGACCGAAATCCATCCACAGGCAGAGGCCTTTGTCCGCACTCTGGCAGACCGCTGGCACCGGGGGGCTGGCTTCCTGATCGATTACGGTTTTCCCGAAAGCGAGTTCTACCATCCGCAGCGGCACATGGGCACCCTCATGTGTCACAGGGGGCATTTGAGCGATCCAGACCCTCTGAGCGAGGTCGGCCTCAAAGACATCACTTCGCACGTGAACTTCACCGGTGTGGCACTGGCCGCGCAGGAGGCGGGCCTGCAGGTCATGGGATACACCAGCCAAGGCCGTTTTCTCTTGAATGCCGGATTGCTGGAACTGGCCGGGCAGGCCGGCTTGGCAGAGCGTTCGGGCCTGTTGCATCTGGTCAACGAACACGAGATGGGCGAACTGTTCAAGGTCCTGGCATTGGCGCCGGTTTCCAGCGCTGAGGGCTGGTTGCCCATCGGATGTGTCCAGGGTGACCGCACGCACACCCTATGAAAGGCCCGTCATGATTCGCTGGATGGTGATCATCTTTCTGGCTTTGCTGGTGATCAGCTGGTTCACCCCACTGCTTCAGAAGATGGGGTTTGGCAAGCTGCCTGGAGACTTCCGTTTTCGCGCCTTCGGCCGTGACTGGTTTCTCCCCGTGACCACCACGATGCTGCTGAGCATGGTGGCCAGCGCCATCGGATACCTGATCTGAGCTAAATGGCGGCGTCGATCGCTCGCAGGCGTTCCGATGCAATGGCGCGGGCCACTTCAAGTCCGGCTTTTCGGGGGTCATTCGACCGCGCGAGCACCTCGTTGGCCAGGGGAGTCGTGTCGATGGCCAGAGCGGCATTGAGTGCCCGCTGCAATCGGCTACCTTGAGGGTAATCGTCATGGCCATGGTGCAGCCGGCCTCGCGCATCGGCTTCGCAGGCCAGCAGCACTTCACGAAAACGCGCGGGTCGACGCAACGCATCGCACCGTTCCAGCAGCCGCAAAACCGCATCGGTCCCGAAGCTGAGACTCTGATGAATGTGGCCGTGTTCGCGGGCCACCACATCGGCGAGTTCCCGGCAATCCCGAGGGACTCGCCACCGATCGCCCACCGCCTGGGCCAACTGAGCACTTCGGCCTTCATGCCCCAGATGGCGCGGCAGCACGTGTTCGGGGGTGGTGCCTTTGCCCAGGTCGTGACACAGGCAGGCGTATCGAACCGTCAACGGAGCCTGCAGATGCGCGGCCATGTCCAGGACCATGCCCAGATGAATGCCGGTGTCGATTTCGGGGTGGTATTCGGCACGCTGTGGGACGCCCCAGAGTCGCTCCACCTCGGGCAGCAGCACGCGCAAGGCCCCGGTTTCACGCAACACCTCCAGCATGCGTGAAGGGCGGGGCTCCATGAGACCGCGAGACAGTTCCTGCCAGACCCGTTCGGGCACCAGATGGTCCACTTCACCGTCTTGCACCATGTGCTGCATCAGCGTCAGGGTTTCAGGGGCGATGTGGAAGTCAGGCCATCGAGCGGCAAAGCGGGCCATGCGCAGGATGCGTACCGGGTCTTCGGAGAACGCAGCGGTGACGTGACGCAGGACTTTGGCTTGCAGGTCTTTCTGTCCACCCCAGGGATCAATGAGCGCGGTCGTGTGAGGGTTGAAGCAGCCCTTGTCATCGAGTTCCGATACCGGCAATGCCATCGCATTGATGGTCAGGTCGCGTCTGGCCAGATCTTGCTCAATGGTCACACCAGGTTCCGCATGGAAGGCAAAACCGTGATAGCCCCTTGCCGTTTTGCGCTCGGTACGGGCCAGCGCGTATTCTTCGCGGGTCTGAGGGTGCAGGAAAACAGGGAAATCTCGTCCCACCGGAAGATAACCCAGACTCAACATCCGATCGGGCGTGGCACCCACCACCACCCAGTCCCGGTCTGCGTGGGTGCTGCCGTCGGGCAGCAGATGCTGGGTGTGGAATCGGCCCAGGAGGCCATCGCGTACCGCGCCGCCGACGAGGTAAATCTGCATGACCTCAACGGCTGAGCCGGTACGGCTCTTCAAACGGCAGAAAGTCCTCTTCTGCCAGCGCGTCCCGGATCCAGGCTTGCACGGCGGGCAGGCCCTGCACCCGCTCGACGTAGGCCTGAACCGTCGGGCTGACGGGAAGCCCATACGTGATGAGCCGCATGCAGACGGGCGCATAGTAGGCATCGACCGTGCTGAATGCCCCCATCAGCATGGGGCCACCAGATCGGTTCAGCAGACCCTCCCACAGGTGGGTGAGCCGGTGCACATCCGCCCGGACAGCCGCCTGGTCACGCCAGATCAGAGCGCCCACGTCGGGCAGACGCGCTTCCATGTTCATGGGGCAGGCCTGGCGCAGGGCCGAAAAACCACTGTGCATCTCCGCGCAGGCGCTGCGTGCCAACGCTCGCGCCGTCGGGTCTGACGGCCAGAGGTTCCGATCGGGGTGGCGCTCGGCCACGTATTCGGCGATTGCCAGGGTGTCCCATACCGCCAAAGGTTCCGGCGAAACGGCATCATCGACCAGTACCGGTACCTTGCCCGTCGGGCTGATGGTTCGCAGGGTTTGCTTGAAGCGGGATTCGGGTTCAAAGGAGTCGAATCGAACCATCACTTCATGGAACGGAATGCCTGCCTGCCGCAACATCACCCAGGGTCGCATCGACCAGGATGAGTAATTCTTGTTTCCGATGTAGAGGTGCAGCATCGCAGTGGAGGCCAGGGGCCCCGTCAGGCGTACTTTTCGAGAATGCGGGTGGAGCGTTCCACATCGGCTTCCGAATCGGTCCCGCTCACGGCCTCCATCACGGTGCAGGCCATCATCCGGTAGAAGGCCTTGTCCATGGCTTTGCGAGCCGCCGACATCTGCTGGGCCACGTCTTCACAAGGTCGACCACTTTCCACCATGTCCACCAGCGCGCGGACCTGTCCTTCAATCCGACGAAGCCGGTTGACGATGTCGCGTTGGTGCTCAGAGCGATAAGAAGACGCCACTCGCGTGCTGGCGACCGTTTTCGGCGTTTTGGGGGTGACACTCATGGCTGACG
Source organism: uncultured Tepidimonas sp. (assembly GCA_964516635.1). Taxonomy (GTDB): domain Bacteria; phylum Pseudomonadota; class Gammaproteobacteria; order Burkholderiales; family Burkholderiaceae_C; genus CAZEZY01. The sequence goes on from CAZEZY010000059.1 coordinate 9,267, forward strand.
TTCCGTGGAGGGATAAAAGACGGGTGTCGATCGATTATCGACGGCTGGCTTGCTGCCGGAGTTCCAGCAAGGGATCGGCCAGACCACTGCCGGACAGGTAGGATGCCGCCACCGGTTCCAGGGCCTGAGCGGTGATGCCCAGATCGGCCAGACCCGGCGCCTGGCCGCTGGCCACGTTGTCCACTTCCATGGAGCGCAGGTTGTCGGTACTCATCAGGGGCTCACCCGGCATGCATTCCATGGCCAGGGCCTGGAAATAGCCCAGTGCCACTGGCAGCCCGATCACCGGGCGAGGGTTGCCTGTCAGGCGGCCCGCCATGCGCACCAGGTCGGCCAGTGTGTAGATTTCGGGGCCTGTGCACTCGAATGTCTTGCCAATCGTGTCGGGCTGCCGGAGTGACTGCACGATGGCCTGGGCCACATCACCCACCCAGACCGGCTGGAACCGGGTCTGGGCGCCGGCCAGAGGCACCACAGGAAAGACCGACTGCAGGCGGGCAAACAGATTCAGGAAACGGTCATCGGCCCCGAAGATGACGCTGGGTCGCAGGATGGTCAACGCCAGTCCACTTGCCGACCGCAGCACTGCCTCACCCTGGGCTTTGGAAGCCTGGTACAGGGAAGGACCATTGTCACTGGCACCCAGCGCACTCACATGGACCAGCCGAGAAACACCAGCTGTCTGCATGGCGTGCGCCAGTCGGCGAGGCAGTTCCACATGCACCTGCTGGAAAGCTTTCCGATGACCGTGCAGGATGGCCACCAGATTGATGACCGCATCATGACCAGGCAACAGTCTGGCCAGTTGTTTGTCATCGTGGATGTGGGCTTCTGTCACGTCCACCAGGGGAAGCATCTGCACCGAACGGGCATGGACCATGCGCCGGGTGGGTACCGTGGCGCGAATACCCTGTCGGTTGAGTTGTTCACAGACATGGCGGCCTAAAAAGCCCGTGCCGCCGAGAACCAGTATTTTTTTCATCAGATGAGCCCCGTTCGTCAATCAAGGTAAATCGGTGTTAGGTGCCTGTGCCGTGGTGGTTCGAGGTCCGATCACGCCCAGTCGGCTCGTCAATCGTTGGGGCTGACCACTGATCAGCGCCGCATAATTCGTGGCGTTGGCCAGCACACGCTTGACGTAATCACGGGTTTCCTCGAACGGAATGTTCTCGATCCAGATGGCAGCCTCCAGCACCGGGCCGTTTCGCCAGTTCCGGGGACGCCCCGGCCCCGCATTGTAGGCGGCAGCGGCCAGCGCTGTGGAGCCTTCGAAGTCGTCCAGTGCGAGCTTGAGATAGGCGGTGCCGATCTGGATGTTGATGTCACGGTCATTGATCTGTTCTGGCCTGAAATTCCGAAGTCCGATCTGGCGGGCTGTCCAGGCAGCGGTGGCTGGCATCACCTGCATGAGACCTGAGGCCCCGACGTGGGAGCGCGCATCCATGATGAAGCGGCTTTCCTGGCGGATGAGCCCGAACACGTAGGCGGGGTCCAGCCCGATTTCCCTGGCGCGGCTGATCACCGTGTCCTTGAATGGCATGGGAAAACGCTGGACATGATCCACTTCGTTTCGGGTGCGTTTGCTGGTGTTGATGCAGCGGTCCCATACCTGTCGGCTGCAGGCGAAATCGGCGGCGGCGAGCAATTCGCGATCACCCTTGCCGCCCGGTGTGTGCAGAGCGATGGTGTAGTGCCATTCTCTGACCCCTTCGGAACGCAAGCCCATCTGGATCGCGTAGAGTCCACGCTGCAGTCCGGGGTGACTGCGGGCAGCGGCGACCTCGGCGATGGTGAGGGGCTCTGGCGCTGGTGGGGTCACGATGCTTCGTCCGGTTGCCTCCAGCGCCAGTTGCTCATAAAAACCACTGGTTCCGGCCATGCGTTCATACAGCGTCTGAGCCTCGCTGCGGCTCGCTGGTGTGTCCTGCACCATCAGGGACCTTGCCAGCCAGTAAGTCCAGACGGGCTCGTCACGATGAGCGGGCGTCATGGCCCTGATGGCATCATGTGCCTCGTTCCACGCCCCGGCACGCAGGGCCGCTCGGGTTTTCCAGGCCAGATGTTCATCGGTGAGGTAACGGTTCTGGGCCTTTGCAAAGTAAGTCATGGCATCGGGCGACAGGCGCTGGGCCATGCGACGCCCGATCACGCCCCACACCCAGCTCAGCTCTTCCTGGGTGAGCTGGGCTTTCCAACGAACCTTGGAAGCTTCTGCCGCCGCCGCCTCCGGATCACGGACGGCCAGGCGGATCAGTGCCAGCGTCACCAGCTCTTTGGTTCGGGTCCGGATTGCGGTAACTTTTTCATCCAGGTAGCGTTCCGGGTTTCCGTGTAGGGTATTCACCAACGGTACCCAGGCAGGGTTCAACAGACCGATGGCCTGCGTGGCGATGGTGGGCTGATTGCGCTCCATGGCCAGTCGGGCGCGGCGCCAGACCACCTCCTGTGGCAGCAGTTCGGCGGCCAGGAATCGCTCGGCGGCCAGCGCACACCCCTCGTCGGCCCGTCGCTGGGCCAGCCAGAGGTCGGGGAGTGCGGCCGCACGATCCGCCGCTGGCTGACGCGTGTCGGCAACCAGGGCATAGCAGCTGACCTCCCGGTCGTCATTCATCCGGAAGAGGGGGAGTTCCTGCAGAAAATTCGGCCAGTCTCGCTGCTTGCCCAGTTCAAGCAGCCAATCGTTACGCAGCCGGTCTTCGTAATAGGTGCCTTCCCATCGGCGCAGAAAGGTGCGCACGTCCTCCGGACTCGCGCTGGCCAGCCGGGCATTCATCTCCCAGTAAGCCGCCAAGGGTTCCAGCGGATGCCCGGCAGCGCGCGGCAGCCATTGCGTCAGGCGCTGGGCGTTCCTGGCCTGGAAGGCCTCTCGCATGTCAAGCAAGACCTGATCACCCGCCGATTGAGGGTACGCAGGTGCATGCGCCAACCAGACGGCAACTGGCAGTAAGATGCCAGCCAGTACAGACAAGACGGAACGCTTAGGCGTGGGCAGACTTTGCATAAGGGAATTATGGACAACAAACCCCCTGTCGGCCAGAAAGAACTCAAAGCCCAGTGGCGAAAACAGCTCGTGGAGGAGCGCCTTCGTCTGGAAGACCGTTTGGCTCGGAACGAGGCTCTGCAACGGGTCATGCGCGTGTGGCTGGTCGACCGTCCGGATGTCGTGATCGGCGCCTATTGGCCCATCAAGGGCGAATTCGATCCCTTGCCGGCCTTGTTTCGCTGGCAGGAGGCGGGCATGGAGTCCGATGCCCTGGGCGCCAGCCGCCATCGCAAGATCGGCTTGCCCGTGATCAACAAGGTCACCCGAACGCTGACCTTCCATCGCTGGTACCCCGGATGCCCGATGGAGGAGGATGCCTACGGCATACCCAAGCCCAAGGACACCGAGATCATCGAGCCGACCCTGCTGTTCGTCCCGTGTGTCGGTTACGGAACGGGGGGCTACCGACTTGGTTACGGAGGCGGCTTTTATGACCGCACGTTGAACGAACTCAAGCCCAAGCCTTACACCGTGGGACTGGGATACACCCACGGATTTCTGCCCGATCTGGAACCCGAGACGCACGATGTGCCGCTGGATGCGATCCTGAACGACAACGGTGTGGTCTGGCCGATCGGCTGAACCCACGCGGGTGGCGGTCAGGGATGTTCGGCGGTGGTGTGGACCTCTGCCTGACGATGAACTTTTTCATGCCGCAGCAGATAGAGCCCGGCGACGATGATGATGGCAGCGCCCGACATCGTGTACGCATCGGGCAGAACAGCCCATAGCGCGTAATCGAGACCGATACCCCAGGCCAGCGCGGTGTACTCGAAGGGTGCCACGGCAGAGGCCTGACCGTGACGGAAGGCTTCCGTGATGGCCAGTTGTCCGGCAAATCCCGTCAGACCCAGTGCCGCCAGCAGACCCAGGTGCGAGCTTTGAATGGGCACCCAGCCAGGTGCTGCCAGCAGACCCCCGAACAGCGACAGCATCACCATGGTCCACAACACCAGGCTTTCTGGTGCATCGGTGCGGCAAAGCAGGCGCCCAGCCACAGCCGATGCGGCGTAACAGGCGGCGGCACCCAGTACGGCCATTCCCGCCCAGCCCAGGAAGGCGTCCGGGCTCGGGCGCAGGGCCACCAGCACCCCGACCAGCCCCAAGGCCACGGCCCACCAGTGCGCTGGCGGCACGCGTTCGCCCAGAAACGGCACCGCCAGCATGGTGATCATGAGCGGCGCCACAAAAAAGAGGGTGTAGGCATTGGCCAGTGGAAGGCCTTTGACGCCATAGGTGAACAGGGCGATCATGCCCACGGCCAGTACGCCGCGCATCAGGTGCAGAGGCCAGCGGAGGTTCCACATGCGTCCCCAGGCACGACGCCAGGTCACAAACAGCAGGACCAGCGGCAGGGCCACCAAACCTCGCATGGCGGCCACCTGCAGTGCCGGGTAATGCGCGGCCAGCAGCTTGAGCACCGTGTCCATGAGCGAAAAGCAGCCCACCGCCACGAGCATGGCGGTGATGCTGCGCAGATTGCCTTGATGTCCGCTCCCGGTCACATGTTGCGCCGGTATTGGCCCCCGACTTCAAACAGGGCGCGAGTGATCTGCCCCAGGGAGCACACGCGCACCGCGTCCATCAGCACCTCGAACACGTTGCGGTTCTCGATCACGGCGTCTTTCAGGCGCTGCAGCATCGCGGGTGCCTGGGTGGCGTGGCGGGTGTGGAAGTCGTTCAGGCGGGTGAACTGGCTCTGCTTTTCCTCTTCGGTGGAGCGGGCCAGTTCCAGCGTGTCCGGAATCGGGTCGCCATGCGGGTTGCGGAAGGTGTTGACGCCGATGATGGGGTACTCCCCGGTGTGCTTGAGCATTTCGTAGTGCATGGATTCGTCCTGAATCCGCCCACGCTGGTAGCCGGTCTCCATCGCGCCCAGCACGCCGCCGCGCTCGGCAATGCGCTCGAACTCGCGCAACACGGCTTCTTCCACCAGTTCGGTCAGTTCGTCGATGACGAAGGCGCCCTGATTCGGGTTCTCGTTCTTGGCCAGGCCCCACTCGCGGTTGATGATGAGCTGGATCGCCATCGCACGGCGCACCGACTCTTCGGTGGGCGTGGTGATGGCTTCGTCGAACGCGTTGGTGTGCAGGCTGTTGC
>CAZEZY010000060.1:0-14068 GCA_964516635.1 uncultured Tepidimonas sp.
GCCCTGACGGACAAGGGGTTCAGGCTCAACGCCGCAGCCGATCACTTGAACGGGGTCGGGCGGGGGGTCTTGTCTGCCGATGGCGGCAGGATGGGCAGCATGAACTGTGGCTGGTCGCCGCTCAGCGTTTTCAGGAAGGCCACGATCTGGGCGTTTTCCGTTGGGCTGAACTTCTTGCCCAGTTGCAGACGGCCCATCACATCCACGGCCTCGGCCAGCGTGTTCGCGGCACCATCGTGGAAGTAGGGGTAGGTCATCTCCACGTTGCGCAGGGTGGGCACCTTGAAGTTGAAGCGGTCGGCGTCCTTGCCGGTCACGCCGGCACGGCCTTCCACACCGGCGTTGCCTTTGTAGGGCTCGACCACCCCCATCTTCTGGAAGGAATTGCCGCCCAGGTTGGGGCCGTTGTGGCAGGCCACGCAGCCGCTTTCGTTGAACAGCTTGTAACCGGCCAGCTCGTCCTTGCTCATGGCATCGGCCTTGCCAAGGAGCCACTGGTCAAAACGGGAATTGGGGGTCACCAGGGTCTTTTCGAATTCGGCGATGGCATCGGTCACCTGGTCGATGTCGATCTTGTCTTTCTTGAAGACCAGCTTGAATTCACGCACATAGGCGGGAATGGACTCGAGCATGTCGATGGCGAGGGTGTGGCTGAAGGCCATTTCACCGGGGTTGGCAATCGGACCACCGGCTTGTTCCTTGAGGTTGGCGGCTCGGCCGTCCCAGAACTGCGCCAGGTTGAGGCTGGAATTGAGCACGGTGGGGGAGTTGATGGGGCCTTGCTGCCACTTGTCACCAATCGAGGTGCTCAGGTTGTCGGAACCGCCGCGGCTCAGGTTGTGACAGGAGTTGCAAGAGATGAAACCCGACTTGGACAGGCGGGGATCAAAGAACAGCTTTTTGCCCAGTTCCACTTTGCCCATGTCGATGGCTTGCGGGGGCGAAATGGGCGCATAGAGCGACCGGAACTGGTCAGCCGAGGCCACGCTCATGCCTGCGACACCGGCGGCTGCAACGGCAACGGCGGCAACGATGGTCTTGATTCTCATCACATACTCCTTCTGGTTGAGAAACGTCGATGGAGCATAGGTTAAACCCTAATAAGATTAGGGCTTTTGACGCAGATCAAGTGATGGGAAAGTCCTTGAAGAATAAATCTATCGGGGTTATTTAGAAAATTTATCCAGTAAAAATGGCAGATTGCACAACAAGATGCCTCTCGCATGCGTGAGGGCGATCTCTGTCTATCCGACGTTACGGTGGCACGCGGCCGCATTCGGGCGCCGATTCACCGTCTCGATCGGGATCATCCCGGAATCGTGCCCTCGAGTCGAGGCCGGGATCAATGTCCGTGACGGTTCCGCCACATGCCCACCTGCATGCCGACGTCACTGGCACGCCGCAAGATGCAGGCCTTTTCGGGCAGGCCTTTGCGGTGAGCGGCCACGGCGGCACCGCCCGCCCAGACTTCAATGCCCTCGGGCAGTTGGTCGATCAGTTGCTGCAGGCTGTCGCTGACTTCCCGGCGGGTGGCATGCGAGCTGAAGCTCAGCGCCACGATGTCCACCTCAAGTTGCCGGGCGGCCACCACGATGTCGGGGATGGGGGTGCATGGACCCAGTGAAATCCGCTCACAGGCTTCCATGGCAAAAAAGCATTCCGCCATCAGCAAACCAAGCGAATGCTGTTCGGCCGGGGTGGTGGTGAGCAGCACTTTGGGTTTGTGCTGGAGTTGCCGGCCACCGGCCTCCACCGCGGTAATGGCATCCCGCAAGACCGCCTGAACCGCCTCGGTGAACAGATGCTCCTGGTACACGGACAACTCACCCCGCATCCAGGACTCGCCGACGGCGTAGCACAAGGGTGCCAGCAGGTGTTCAACGGCATGAGCCAGGCCCTGGCGCATGATCTGCTGCTGCAAGCCATTGCGGAGCATTTCGGTCTGGTCGCTCTTGAGCCATTCGATCCAGTGCCCTTCGAGCGTGGAACAGACCACGGAGGTCCTGGCTTGCGAAGACGAGCGGCCAGGTTCGGTGACAGTCTCACACAGACGCTCCAGCTCCTCATACGGCAGAGACACCACCTTGCCAGGGCGATGGCCGGCATCCATGAGTCGCTTGATCAGCCTCAGACGCAGGAGTTGCGGGTGGTCGTACTCGCGTTCACCGTGTGCGTCCCGGCCAGGCTGGGGAAAGCCGTATCGTCGCTCCCAGACCCGAAGCGTGTCCTTGCCCAGGCCGGTGTCGCGCTCGACGTCGGCAATGGACCACCGGACGTCTCTGGATTCGAACATTTCATCCATGGTGGGCCTCAGGGTTTGTAGCGATCAAAAGGTTAGACAAACGTCATGCACAGGGAATAAATGTAGCATACAATGAATTTTGTCCAAGACAATATTTCCACAAACTTACGAGGGTTCGCCATGAAAATCGCTGTCATCGGTTCCGGCATCTCTGGTCTGTCAGCGGCTCACCGCCTGCGTGAGCACGCCCAGGTGACCCTCTTCGAAGCAGGCGATTATTTTGGTGGCCACACCCACACAGTGGACATCACGCTGCCCACCCCGCGCGGCGCAACCACCTGGGGGGTTGACACCGGCTTCCTGGTGTACAACGAACGGACGTACCCCAACCTGATTGCCCTGTTTGACGAACTGGGCGTGGAAACAGTCAAGTCCGACATGTCATTCTCGGTTCAGGCCCCCGCCGCTCATGGCGAGGGAGGCATCGAGTGGAGCGGAAACAACCTGGCCACGGTGTTTGCCCAGAAGCGCAATCTGGTCAACCCGCGTTTCCTGGGCATGCTGTCAGACCTGCTTCGTTTCAACAGCCTGTGCACGCAGATTGCCCAGGAAGGTCGTGACAGCACGCTCCAGCAGCCGCTGGATGCGTTTCTGGACCAGCACCGGTTTGGCGAAGCCTTCCGGGACTGGTACTTTCTGCCCATGCTGGGCTGCATCTGGAGTTGCCCGACAGACCAGATGCTGAAGTTTCCCGTGGCCACCATGATCCGTTTCTGTCACAACCACGGCCTGCTGCAGGTGAACGACCGACCGCAGTGGTTCACGGTGGTGGGCGGCGCACGGCACTACGTGGACAAGATCATCCGGCTGCAACCCGATGCCCGGCTCAACACCCCGGTGCTGCTGATCGAGCGCGACGCCACAGGCGTGCAGATTGCGACCCGGCACGGGACGGAACGCTTCGACCACGTGGTGATGGCCACCCATTCCGACCAGGCCCTGGCCATGCTGGCACACCCATCGACTCAGGAGAAGGCAGTGCTGTCGCAGATCCGCTACCAGCCAAACCAGGCTGTGCTGCATACCGATGCCTCGGTCCTGCCCCACCGCAAAGCGGCCTGGGCGGCCTGGAATTACGAAAGGGCAGCCAACCCCCGACAGGAATCCAGCAATGTGTGCCTGCACTATCTGCTCAACAAGCTGCAGCCCCTGCCGTTCAGCCAGCCGGTGGTGGAGTCACTGAATCCGGTGCGACCCATTGCGGCCGACAAGGTGCTGGCCTCATTCGAGTACAGCCACCCGGTTTTTGACCTGGCGGCCATCGACGCGCAGAAACAAGTGCCTGCCCTGCAAGGTCAGCAACGCACCTGGTATTGCGGCGCATGGACGGGGTACGGCTTCCACGAAGACGGTCTGAAGTCGGGACTGCTGGTGGCCGAACGCCTGATCGCCGAGGCCAGGGCCAACGCGCAGGTGGCGGCATGATGCAAGGGGCCATCCTGTCAGGAACGAAGCAGGCCCTGATCGGTTTCGGACAGATCAGGCATGCGCGCCTGAAACCCGCCGCCCATGTGTTCACCTACCCCACGTGGTTCGTGTTGCTGCCCATGCGAGACCTCGCCGCCTGTGCGGCTCAGGGGCTGGGTGTGAACCGACGGGCCCCCGTGAGCTTTTTTGATGCCGATCACGGTGATGGTCGCGGCCCTGAGAGCGGCGGCGCGACCGCCTGGCTCGATGCGCTGCTCCAGACGCACGGCGTGCACGATGCCACTGGCCCCCTGTGGCTGCACACCTACCCCCGGGTGCTGGGTTACACCTTCAAACCGGTGAGTTTCTGGTACTGCCATCGCCCCGACGGCACGCTCCGGGCCATCGTGGCAGAGGTGAACAACACCTTTGGCGAACGCCATTGCTACCTGCTGGACAACCCGGTTTATGGCCGGGAACTGGAAGCCGACAAGCGGTTTCATGTGTCCCCGTTCTGTGAAGTGCAAGGCCGTTACCGTTTCCGCTTCATGCACGCCGGGCGTGAAGGCCAGCACCGAACCGTGGTTCGGATCGATTACGACGACGACATCGGCCCCTTGCTGCAGACCAGTGTGAGCGGGCAACTGGAGCCGATGTCGGCACAGGCCCTGCGTCAGGCCTTGTGGCGCTATCCCGCCATGACCTGGATGGTCATGGCCCGCATACACTGGCAGGCACTCAGGTTGTGGCTGAAGCGGGTGGGTTTCCACCGCAAGCCCCCTGCCCCTCGCCTTTTTGTCAGTCGCTGACCGATTTCATCGACAGAGGAGTCCCGCTGATGAACAGCATCACCGCACAGTCACCCGCCGCACTCGTCCTGCCCAGACACGTTCCCGCCCCGGCCCGGAGTGTTTTCAAACTGCTTCGGCACCTCCGGCATGGCACGCTGACGGTCCACCTGCCCGATGGCCACACCGTGGTGGCCGGTGATGGCCGGGGCGAGCAGGTGTCGATCACCCTGCGCAACTGGAATGTCTGTTCCCAGGCCCTCAAGTCGGGGGATATCGGGTTTGCCGAGACCTACATCGCGGGCGACTGGACGACCAGCGATCTGCCCAAGCTACTGAAACTGTTCATCGCCAACCGCAAGGCCATGGATGCCGTGATCTATGGCACCTGGGCTGGTCGCCTGCTGTACCGGCTGAAGCACCTGCTCAACCGCAACACCAAAACGAACAGCCGCAAGAACATCCATGCCCACTACGATCTGGGCAACGCTTTCTACCGGCTCTGGCTGGACGAGACGATGAACTATTCCTCGGCGCTGTTCGAAGGCGATGCCAGCCGCGACATGCGTGAAGCTCAGCATGCCAAGGTGCGACGGGCGCTGCGCATGGCTGGCGTGCAACCGGGCCACCGGGTGCTCGAAATCGGTTGCGGCTGGGGAGCGCTGGCCGAGAAAGCCACGGTGGAATTCGACGCCCACATCACCGGGGTGACGCTGTCGACCGAGCAACTCGCCTATGCCCAGGACCGGATGGCTCAGGCCGGCGTGGCCGATCGCAGCGATCTGCGGCTTCAGGATTACCGTGACATCGCCGACGAACCCTTTGATGCGATCTGTTCCATCGAAATGGTCGAGGCCGTGGGCAAGGAATACTGGCCCACCTACTTCCAGACCGTGGCCCGACTGCTCAAGCCGGGTGGCCGTGCGTGCATTCAGAGCATCGTGATTCAGGACGCCCATTTTGAGCGCTACCTGAAGTCCACCGATTTCATCCAGCAATACATCTTCCCGGGTGGCTGTCTGCCTTCGCCGTCGGCCTTCCACGAAGAAGCCCAAGCGGCAGGTCTGAAGGTGGTGGACGAACTGGCTTTTGGCAAGGACTACGCCGAAACCTGCCGCCGCTGGCGACACGATTTCCTGAACCGCCGTGATGAAGTCCTCAACCAGGGCTTTGATGAGCGCTTCCTGCGCATCTGGGAGTTTTATCTGGCCTATTGCGAAGCCGGTTTCGACTCGGGAGACATCGATGTCATGCAGTACACCCTTGCTCGCTGATCCGGCCCGCCGGGCCCTGTTCGGACTGGCTGCCTGTGGCATGGCTGGCCTGTGGCCCTCCATGGCATGGGCCAACCACCCGAGCCTGCCCAACGGCATCGAATCCGGTTCGGCCACCCTGCGCTTTCTGGGGCTGCAGATCTACAACGCCCGGCTCTGGACACCGTCCGATTTCGATCCTTCACGACTGGGTGAACAGCCACTGGTGCTGGAACTCGAATACCTGCGGTCGTTCAAGGGCTCGGCCATCGCCGAACGGTCCATCACCGAAATGCGTCGCTCAGGCAGCTTTTCCGAGGATCAGGCCCGACGCTGGAACGCCGAGATGCAGCGGGTGTTTCCCGATGTCCGGTCGGGCGACCGCCTCACGGGCATCCACCGACCCGGCCAGGGGGCCCGGTTCCTGTTCAACGATCGGCCCTCGGGTGACATCGACGATCCCGCCTTTTCCCGGCTGTTCTTCAGCATCTGGCTCGGGCCCGAAACCTCGGAACCGGGCATGCGACGTCAGTTGCTGGCGCGCTGGCTCTGACACCTGACACCCACACCCATGTCCGGATCGCCCCTGAATCACACCCACTCCGCAGGAGCCCCCGGCGACCGGCTGGGTGTGCGGGCGGGCATGGCCTATGGGGCGCTGGGCATGCCACTGGCCTTTGTCGCCCTGCCTCTCTACGTTCACCTGCCCAACCATTACGCCAGTGCGTTCGGCGTGTCCCTCACCACCCTGGGCGTGGTGCTGCTTCTGGCTCGCCTGTTTGATGCCTTCACCGACCCCTGGCTGGGTCGACTGAGCGACGGGCTGTTCGCGCGCTCCCACCGTTGGGTGCTTGTCACCGGCGCACTCTCTGGCATTCTGATGGTGCTGGGCATGGGTGCCCTGTTCTTTCCTCCCGAACCGATGAAGGCGCATCTGCCGGCCTGGGCGCTTGCAGGTTTGCTGCTCACCTACACCGCTTTCAGCCAGGTGGCGATTGCGCACCAGTCGTGGGCAGCCCGGCTGGGTGGGCATGAGGTCTGGCGGGCGCAGATCGTGGCCTGGCGGGAAGGCGCGGCCCTGGTGGGTGTGATTCTCGCGTCGGTTCTGCCCTCTCTCCTGGGATGGCCGGCCTGGCTGACGGTGTTTGCCGTGCTGCTGGTGCTGGGCTGGTGGGCCTGGTGGTGGGCTCCGGTTCCTGCGTCATCCGGTTCATTGGTCACAGACCCGGCGCGGCGAATGACCAGTCTGGTTCATCCGTGGCGTTTTCCGGCATTTCGACGGCTGATCGGCGTGTTTGTGCTCAGCGGACTCGCGGGCGCCATGCCGGCCACCCTGGTGCTGTTCTTCATTCAGGACCGGCTGGGTGCCTCCGACATGGAGCCGGTGTTCCTGGCCACCTACTTCGTGGCGGCCGCGGTCTCCATGCCATTGTGGATGCGAGTGGTGAGGCGGATCGGGCTGGCTCGCACCTGGCTGGCGGGCATGGTGGTGGCCAGCGTCACCTTCATCTGGGCCGCCACGCTGGGCACGGGCGACATCTGGGGGTTCTGGCTCGTCTGCGCCCTTTCGGGCATTGCACTGGGCACCGATCTGGCCATTCCCAGCGCCCTGCTCGCTGGCCTGATAGCCCGGCAAGGTGACCAGGGACAACGCGAGGGCGCTTACTTTGGCTGGTGGAATCTGGCCACCAAGCTGAATCTGGCGCTGGCCGCCGGCCTGTCGCTGCCCCTGCTGGGTTGGCTGGGCTACACCCCCGGAACCACCGACCCTGCAGGCCTGTCTGCCCTCACCATGGCCTATGCCGTCATCCCCTGCGGCATCAAACTGATCGCCGCGCTGTGTCTGTATGCCGGTTTCGTCAGGGGTCATCCACCGCTGGAAACCGCCTCGCCCAATCCTGTTTTGATCAAGGACTGACCGCCATGTTCGCATTCTTCCAACCGTTCCGTCTCCTGTTTCTGATCGGCATCATGGCCGCAGCGCTGGCCCTGACGGGTTGCGCCAGCCAGGACATTCGTCAGTATGCCAATGAAAAACCCGAACTTGACCTGGCCACCTACTTCAACGGCAAGCTCACCGCCCATGGCATCTTCCAGGACCGCAGTGGCCAGGTGGTTCGGCGATTCGTGGTGGACATGGACGGCCAGTGGAATGGCAACCAGGGCGTGCTCGACGAATGGTTCACGTATTCGGATGGCACCAAAGAACGCCGCATCTGGCGTCTCACCAAACATGCCGACGGCCGTTACACCGGCACCGCAGACGACGTGGTGGGCGAGGCCCAGGGCCAGACAGTGGGCAACGCCTTCTTCTGGACCTACACCTTGCGCCTGCCGGTCGATGGCAAGGTCTACGAGGTGAAATTTGACGACTGGATGTACCTGGTCGATGACAAGATCATGCTGAACCGCGCCACCATGAGCAAGTTCGGTATCCGGCTCGGCGAAGTGACGCTGGCCTTCACCAAGGCCTCTGAATGAGCCTGAATCCCCCGATCACGGACTGGCGCGACCAGCGCGTGTGGCTGGTGGGCGCTTCCAGTGGCATCGGCCATGCTCTCGCCGAGTTGCTACACCGGCGGGGCGCCACCGTGATCGTCTCGGCTCGCAATGCCCGCGCACTTGAGGCCTTCGTGGCGGCCCATCCGGGCAGTGTGGCCATGCCCCTCGATGTCACCGATGCCACCGCCATTGAACAGGCCACCCAAGCGGTGCTGGCTGGCGGCCCCCTGGACCTGATGTGCTACTGCGCCGGACATTACCACCCCATGCGCGCCACCGAGATCGACACGATCGACCTCCTTCAGCACCAGGCTGTGAACGTCACGGGCGCCCTGCACCTGCTGGCGCCACTGGTGCAGGCCATGCGAGATCGGGGCCATGGGCATCTGAGTTTCATCAGCAGTGTGGCCGGATTTCGGGGACTCCCCAAGAGCCTGGCTTACGGCCCCACCAAAGCCGCCCTCATCAACCTGGCCGAAACGCTCTACCTGGATCTGCAGCCCCATGGACTGGGTGTCAGCGTGATCAACCCCGGCTTTGTGGCCACCCCGCTCACGGCCCAGAATGACTTCCACATGCCCGCTCTGATTCAGCCGGCCGATGCCGCCCAGGCCATCCTGCAAGGCTGGGCCAGGGGCGCTTTCGACATCCACTTCCCGAAACGCTTCACCCGTTTGCTCAAGTTGCTGCGCTGCCTGCCCTACCCCCTGTATTTCTGGGCGGTGCGTCGCATCACGGGGCTCTGAGCATCATGAGCCACGTCACTCACGAACCATCCCTGCAGCGACTGATCGAATTCTTCGAGCACCTCACGCCCCAGCGACTGACCGACATCGACTCGATTTACGCCGATCTGGCCGGCTTCAAGGATCCGTTCAACGAGGTGCAAGGCACTCCAGCCATCCGGGCGATATTCGAACACATGTTCCGCTCGCTGCACGAGCCTCGCTTTGTGGTGACGGGGCAAGTGCTTCAGGGCGACCAGGCCTTTCTGACCTGGGATTTCCACTTCCGCTTCCAGCGCTTCGACACCACGACGGCACAGACCATTCGCGGCGCCAGCCACCTGGTGTTCGGACCCGACGGACGGGTGACCCTCCACCGCGACTATTGGGATGCTGCCGAAGAACTCTACGAAAAACTGCCCTGGGTGGGCGGACTCATGCGCTGGCTCAAACGGCGGGCTCGCCAGTGAGTCGGCATGGGATACCGGGTCGTCTGGTTCAAGCGGGATCTGCGCCTTGCCGACCACGAGGCGCTCGTGGACGCCGCCCGGCATGGCCCGGTGCTCTGCCTGTATGTGATTGAACCGTCCCTCTGGGCACAACCCGATGCGGCGGCCCAGCACTACCACTTCATCCTCGAAAGTCTCCACGACCTGGATCGGGCACTCCGGCGCCAGGGCGGCCAGCTGTGGACAGTGGTCGGCGAAGCGGTCGAGGTGCTCGATAGGCTGCATGCCGTCGCGCCCTTTGACGCGCTGCATTCGCATGAAGAAACCGGCAACGGCCACACCTATGCGCGTGACCGTGCCGTGGCCCGCTGGTGTCTGGCGCACGGCGTTCCCTGGCATGAACGGCCCCAGACAGGCGTGGTCAGGCGCTTGCGGCACCGCCGGGAATGGCAACGACACTGGGAAGCCCGCATGGCAGCCCCTGAACTGGCGCCGCCTCACCTGCACTTTGCACCGCCACCCTGGCCAGGCGATCCCCCCCCTGATGCGGGTTCCCTGGGTCTGCCCCCCTGGGATCCGCCCGACCGGCAGCGCGGCGGGCGTCGGCAAGCCCTGGCAACGCTTGAAGACTTCCTGCAATCCCGCAGCCACCGCTACCGCGGGGGCATCTCTTCGCCTTTGACGGCGCCATCGGCCTGTTCACGCCTCTCGGCCTACCTGGCTTATGGCTGCCTGAGCCTGCGCGAAGTGGTGCAGGCCACACGCCGCACCCTGGCCACACTGCCCCCCGAGGCCCGGTCGCAACGCCTGGGCTTGCAGGGCTTTCAGAGCCGGCTGTACTGGCACTGCCATTTCATCCAGAAACTGGAAACCGAACCCGAACTGGAGTGGCGCAACCTGCACCGGGGCTACGATGGGCTGCGCGAAACCGAATGGAACCCGATGCACTTCGAGGCACTGACCCAGGGCCGCACCGGGTGGCCCATGGTCGATGCGTGCGTGGCCATGCTCCGGCAGACCGGCTGGCTCAACTTCCGGATGCGCGCCATGCTGGTGTCGGTGGCCGCCTATCCGCTGTGGCTGCACTGGCGTGAAGTGGGCCACTGGCTGGCCCGCCAGTTTCTGGACTATGAACCTGGCATCCACTGGCCCCAGATGCAGATGCAGAGCGGCACCACCGGCATCAACACCACGCGCGTCTACAACCCGGTCAAACAGGCACAGGACCACGATCCGTCTGGGCAGTTTGTCCGGCACTGGCTGCCGGCCATGCAACGCGTCCCCGACAGCTGGCTGTTTGAGCCCTGGCGCATGCCAGCGGCGCAGCAAGCCCGACTCGGGCTGAACTGGCCTGAACCCGTGGTGGATCTGGAAACGGCGATGCGCGAAGCCAAAAACCGGTTGCATGCCCGCCGCAGCCACCCCGACGTGCGCGCGGCCAGTGCACCCATCGTGGAGCGGCACGGCTCGCGACGTGGCATGCCCGGTGCCAGCCGGAATGCCCAGGGCGAGGAGCGCCCGGCCCCCAGACGCCAGCGCAGCATCCCGCCCGCCCGGCAACTTTCTCTGGATTTTTGACCCATGAAAATGCGCAAGAAATCGGAACTGCCTCACAAAAACTGCCTGGTGTGTGGTCTGCCCTTCACCTGGCGACGCAAATGGGCGCGCGACTGGGAACAGGTCAGATATTGCTCCGAACGCTGCCGGCGTGAGGGACTGCCCCGTCCGCCAGGGCATCAGGCATGAGCATCATCTACTGGTTCCGCAACGATCTGCGGCTGCACGACAACCCGTCGTTGCAACGCGCCGTCGCCGTGGCAGAACGGCAGCGTGTTTCGCTGCAGCCGGTTTTCGTGCATGACCCTGCCTGGCATTCACCGACGAGCTGGGGGTTTGAACGAACCAGCAGACACCGGCAAGCCTGGTGGCGCATGGCGCTGGATGGTCTGTCTGAACAGCTCACTGCGCTGGGCAGTCACCTGATCGAACTCGAGGGCGATCCGGCTGCCACGCTCACCGAACTGGTTCGGGCCACCCGTGCCCAGGGCGTGTGGTCTGAGGCCATTGATGCCCCGGAAGAGCAGGACCAGGACCAGCAACTGCACCAGGCTGGGACGGCGCTGCACCGCCACTGGCAGTCTTCCTTGATCGATCCCGCCGAACTGCCTTTTCCGCCGGATCAGGTGCCCGATGTGTTCACCAGCTTTCGCCAGGCGATCGAGCAGGCCGGTGTGCGGGAAGCACCCGTTGCAAACACCCTCTCGGCGATGCCACCGCCATGGCACCCCCCATTCCTGCTGGAGGCCTGGCCTGCCGCTCCTCTCCATACGCCTGCACCCACCCATCCACCCGCAGACCCAAGATCGTCATTCCCCTGGCACGAGCCCGCGTTTCATGGCGGCGAGCGTGCCGCGCTGCGCCACTTGCACACATACTGTCAGCGTCGGCTACCCCACACGTACAAGGCCACACGCAACGCCCTGGCCGATACGGACGCCTCCAGCAAATGGTCACCCTGGCTGGCCACGGGTGCGCTGTCGGCCCGCCAAGCCATGGCCGCCGTTCGCGCATTCGAGGACGAGCATGGCGCCAGCGACAGCACCTACTGGCTGTGGTTTGAACTGCTGTGGCGTGACCATTTCCGATGGCTCCACCACCGATTCGGCCGACAGCTCTACCGACAGAGGGGTTTGCTGGCCCAGGCACCGGCGAGCACGCATGCCCGCGAGGCTTTCCACCGCTGGTGCGAGGGGCAAACCGGCCATGACCTGATCGACGCCGGCATGCGCGAACTGGCCGCCACCGGGTTTTTGTCCAACCGCATGAGGCAGATCGTCGCCAGCTACCTCATTCACGACCTGGGTGGCGACTGGCGAGCCGGTGCGGCCTGGTTCGAATCCCGACTGATCGATTACGACGTGTACAGCAACCAGGGCAACTGGCTGTACATCAGCGGGCGTGGCACCGATCCGCGTGGCGGCCGCCGATTCAATCCCGACAAACAGGCCCGTGATCACGATCCCGAGGGTCACTACCGCCAGCGCTGGCTTCACCCATGACCACCACCCCAACACCCGTCACGCTGCGCCTGATCCTGGGCGACCAACTCAATCCCCAGCACACCTGGTTTCGTGAGGTGCGGGCCGATGTGGTGCATGTGCTGATGGAAATGCGCCAGGAAACCGATTACGTGCGCCACCATGCCCAGAAGGTGATCGGGATTTTTGCAGCCATGCGCGACTTTGCCCGGCAACTCCAGGCACAAGGCCATCGCGTGAGGTATCTGGCCATCGACGATCCCTCCAACCACCAAAGCCTGACCGCCAATCTGGAGGCTCTGGTTGCGGCTTACAACGCTGCCGCCTTCGAATACCAGGCACCCGACGAATGGCGGCTGGACGACCAACTGGCCCGGTGGTGCCAACAGCAAACCATCCCTTGCCAGAGGGTCGACACCGAGCACTTCCTGACCGACCGTGACGACGCCGCGCGGCTCTTCAAAGGCCGCAAGCAATGGCTGATGGAGCATTTCTACCGGACCCTGCGCAAACGCTACCGCGTTCTGCTCGAACCCGATGGCCAACCCGTGGGCGGCCAGTGGAACTACGACGCGGACAACCGCAAACCCTGGCGCGGTCAACCCGGTGAACCAGCCGACCGGCGCCCGCCGCATGACCACTCGACCCTCTGGCTCGCCATTCAGGCAGCCGGAGTGGACACCATGGGTGAACCCCAGGCCGCCCAGTTCCGCTGGCCACTCAATCGGGAAGAAGCGCTCGAACAGCTCGATCACTTCATCGCCCACGGGCTGCCCCATTTCGGCGACTACCAGGACGCCCTGAGTCAGGGCCACTGGCGGCTGTTCCATTCGCTGCTGTCATTCGCACTCAACACCAAGATGCTGCATCCGCTGGAAGTGGTGCAGCGGGCCGAATCGGCGTGGCACGACGGCCACGTCCCGTTGCCGGCGGCGGAAGGTTTCATCCGGCAGATTCTGGGCTGGCGCGAATACGTGCGGGGGGTCTACTGGGCCCGGATGCCGGGCTACACCGAACAGAACGCCCTCAACCACCAGCGCCCCCTGCCTGCCTGGTTCTGGACTGGCCAGACCCGCATGGCCTGCCTGGCACAGGCGATTGGGCAATCACTCCAGCACGCTTACGCCCACCACATCCAGCGGCTGATGGTGGTGGGTAACTTTGCGTTGCTGGCCGGGCTGGACCCTGCTGAAGTCCACCGCTGGTATCTGGGCATCTACATCGATGCGTTCGAGTGGGTGGAAGCGCCCAACACGCTGGGCATGAGCCAGTTTGCCGATGGTGGCCTGCTGGCCACGAAACCGTATGTCAGCAGTGCCGCTTATCTGCATCGCATGGGCGACCACTGCAAGGCCTGTCCGTATGATGCCAAGGCCCGCACGGGCGAAACCGCCTGCCCGTTCAATGCACTGTACTGGGACTTTTTCTCGCGCCACCAGCCGCTGCTTGGTCGGAATCCGCGCCTGGGCATGGTCTACCGGAACCTGGAAAAAATGACGCCCGCCGCCGTGGCCGAATGGCGCGAACAGGCCCGCTGCACGCTCGAGCGGCTGGAGACCCTGTGACGCTTCGCTTCACGCCATGGTGTCATCCGCAGGGGCATC
>CAZEZY010000061.1:0-13780 GCA_964516635.1 uncultured Tepidimonas sp.
GGAGCGGTTGCAATGAAGGCGAGCAAGGATTCCCGACCGTTGCTGGGGAATTTGCCCGAATTTCCGGAATTATTCTTTGTGCACCAGTGGTAAGAGAACCTTGACATCGCCACCCTCCATATAGCCGTACAGAAATCGAATCATATTGCGCCAAGACATCTATCGGGACTAGCGAGACAAGCGAGCGTGACAACGAAAGGACTCCAGACCTCACGAATAGCGAATCCAAGTTATCAAAATCAACTAATATTGGAAGCGTTTTCAATTTAACCCCTGAACTAGAACCAAAAAAAAGAGAACAAGAACTTCCCTATTCCATGCTGAGTGATACGACTCGGTCAGCGAACCGCCCACCCCCACTTGCCCCAATCACCAACCGCTGCGTCGCCCGGGTGGCCCCCACATAAAACAGCCGCGCTTCCTCGCGCTCGTCTTCGCCCTCGGCGGGCATGCGCCCGGCGCCCACCAGAGCCACCACCGGGAACTCCAGCCCTTTGCTGACGTGCAGCGTCATCACCTTGATGCTGTCGTGCGCGGGGTCGAACACGCTGGACGAGTTGCGGCGCAGTTGATGCGGCAGCTTGCGTTTGCGCAGGAATTCGGCGCACATGTCCATTTCGCTGTGGTGGCGGCAGAGGATGGCCATGTCGGCCCAGGCGTGGCCTTCGCGGTGGGCGGTGGCCAGCAGCTCGGCCACCTGGGCCACCTCTTCACGCAGGGTGGGCAGGCGCACGATGAGCGGCGCCTCGCCGTCGCGCCCGCAGCTCACGGGCTTGAGCAGGGGCACGCCGTCGTCGTCCTTGTCTTCGGCGGTCAATAGGTCCGCGGCAACAAGGCTGGCCGTTTGCAGGATCTGCCGCGTGTTGCGGTAGTTGATCTTGAGGATGGTGGTGCGCCCCTGCGCCTGGATGCCCACGCTCTTGAAGCTGAAGTTTTTCTTCTGCGTGCGTTCGTAGATGCTCTGCGCGTCGTCGTACAGCACGAGCAGGCTGTTGGTGGCGGGGTCCACCATCTGCACCACCAGGCGCAGCCATTCGGGCGCGAAGTCGTGGCCTTCGTCAATCAGCACGGCCTGGTATTGCCCGCTCGGGATCTGGCGGCGGTCCACGCCGGTGATGACGCGCTGAACCATGTCGGCAAAAAAGGCGTCCCAAGGCTGGTTCTGCGGGGGCAGGTCTTGCCCGTAGGCCACCAATTGTTGACGGCACCACTTGTGGAAGTGCACGGCGTGTACGCGGTCGTCTATGCCCTTGGCGGCCATCACACGCGCAATCTGCCGGGCCAGCGGCTCGTTGTAGCAGAGGATGAGGATGGGTTTGCTGGCGGCGGTGTGTGCTTTGGCCAGATGCTCGGCGCGGTAGCCCAGCAGCATGGTCTTGCCCGAACCGGCCACGCCATGGATGACGCGGTGCCCGTCGCCCAAACTGCGGGCCAGCTGTTCTTGCTGCAGGTCCATCACCCGCATGATGCTGGGCAGTTGAGCGGCCTCGTCGGTGTCGTCAAACAGGCTGTCTTGCGCGGCCACGCGCACCTGCGGGAACATGATCCAGCGCACGCGGTCCAGCTGCGGGAGCGACATGACGCCGCGCATGGCGTACGGGAACATGTTCCACAGGTGGGTCTGCAGGTCTTCGGGCTCCACCTGCTCCAGCATCTCGTCCTGGCAGATCACGCGCTGCGGCTCGATGGCGTGGTGCAGTTCGGCCTTGTCAAACTGCGCGCGGGTGATGTTGGGCAGCACCACGCCGTAGCTCCACGGAAACGCCAGTTTGCCCTGGTGCGGGCCGTTGGGTTGCACCAGTTGCGGGTCGCGCTCCAGCGCCTTGACCACCTGGTGGGCGTACTGCCGGGCCTGCTCCAGCGGGTTGGGAATGGTTTTGGGGCCGGTGTCGCCGTGGATGACCCAGGTTTGCCGGTCGGCCTGGATGAGCGTGCTCAGGCGAAAGTCTTTCACCTCCAGCACCAGAATGCCGCGCCGGGGGTGAATGATCACGAAGTCCGGATGGGCGCTGCGCGGGCCAATGGGCACGTCGTACCAGAGCAGGTAGTCGTCGTCGAGCTTTTGCTCCAGCCGCTCGGCCACACGGCGCTCCCCACCCGTCATGCGGGACACGCAACTGCCCAGTGCCGGTATGAGTGTCGCCATCCCTTGTTGTGTCTTGTTGGTTCGCCAGATTTTGCATCATTTGCCACGTAAAACTCAAGGGGCGGCGTTTTGCGGTGGTAAAGTCCTGATCTTGAGTTTGCTTTTTCAGGGAGTACCAATGAAAACCATCGTTCTGGCGGGCCTGGGCCTGGCCTTGCTCACGGGTTGCGTTCAGGAAAATGCACGCACCCTGCCCATCCAACAAGTCGAGTCGGCGCAAACGCCCTTCGCGGGCACCCGCGTGGCGGTGTCGATCGGCCAGTTCAACAACCGCTCATCGTTCATGCGGGGGGTGTTTGCGAACAACACCTCGGAAGACCGCCTGGGCAGCCAGGCGCAAACCATCCTGACGGCGCATTTGCAGCAAAGCCAGCGCTTCAGCGTGCTGGACCGCACGCTCATGTCGGAAAGCCGCCAGGAAGCCCAGCTCCGCGGGCAGTCGCAGCAGGTGCGAGGCGCGCAGTTCGTCATGACGGGCGACGTGACCGAATTCGGCCGCCGCGACGTGGGCGACCAGCAGCTCTTCGGCATTCTGGGGCGTGGCCGCACCCAGATCGCCTACTCCAAGGTCACGATCAACATCATCAACCCCCTCACGACCGAGGTGGTGCATTCGGTGCAGGGCGCGGGCGAATACAGCCTCTCGCAGCGGGAAGTGATCGGCTTCGGGGGCACCGCCAGCTACGACGCCACCCTCAATGGCAAGGTGCTGGAGCTGGCCATCCGCAGCGCCATCAACCAGCTGGTGACCGACCTGGACGCCGGGCGCTGGAAGCCCTGAGCCCGATCGGCTGATCGTTCTCCGACCTATTTTTGACTGCCATGAAACGATATGCTCTCGCCAGCAGCCTGCTGGCTGTGCTGATGTTGTCTGGGTGTGCACAACCCAAGGTCCAGCCGCTCTATGGCTGGCACAGTTACGAAGCCCAGATTGACGCCTGGTTCCGCCAGACGGCCACCTCACCGGACGCGCAATTGCAGCGCCTGCAGGACGATCTGGAGAAGATGCAGGCGGCGGGGCAGCTCCCGCCACCGGGTTTCCGGGCCCACATGGGCCTGCTGCACGGTCAACTGGGGGACCCGGTGAGCTTTCGGGCCGCCCTGGAGGCCGAGAAAGCCGCTTTCCCGGAAAGCACCCCCTACATGACCTTTCTGCTTCGCCACTTTAAAGACCGGGAGTGACCATGCTGATGACCCAACGTTTGGCCACGCTGGCCGCTCTGGCTGTGGCCCTGTTGGCGACAGGTTGCGCCTCCATTCCCCAACCTGAACCCTACGACTACGCCGCATTCAAGAAAAGCAACCCCGCTTCCATTCTGGTGTTGCCACCCACGCACGCCACGCCCAACATTCGGGCTTCGGACAGCGTGTGGGCGCAAGTCACCTACCCGCTGGCAGAGTCGGGGTTTTATGTGTTGCCCGTCACCCTGGTGGCCGAGAGCCTGCGCCAGAACGGTGTGACCCTGGCCGATGAAGCCCACCAGATTCCGCTGAACAAGCTGCATGAAGTCTTTGGAGCGGACGCGGTGCTGTACCTGAACGTGACGGAATACGGCACGGTTTACCGGGTGGTGGCCAGCGAAACCTCTGTGAGCGTACAGGCGCGGCTGGTTGATGGATTGACCGGTGAACTGTTGTGGGAAGGCGCGGCGCGAGCCAGCTCGGCAGAACAGCAAAGCCAGCAGCAAGGGCTGGTGAGCATGCTGATCACGGCGGCCGTGAACCAGATCATCAGCTCCGTGCGCGATGACAGCCATCCCATCGCCGGCCTGGCCACGCGCCGGCTGCTCTCAGCGGGGCATGGCCGGGCGATTCTGTTTGGTCCGCGCTCGCCGAACCATCATGCCCATGTGCAGGGCCGCCGCTGAGCCAGGCTGACGATGGCTGGAAACCATACAGAAAACGTGACCGATGCATGCACCCACTGGACTGCTTCACTGAAGCACGGCTGCGCACGCTCCAGAATGGCCACAACGGCATCCCCTTGGCCGATGGCCACGTCGCACCACAGCAGGTAGTCGTCATCGAACGGGGCACGCAACTGCCCCATGCCGGTATGGGTGTCGCCATCCCTCTGATGGCCATGGTTGCTTTGAAAGATTGGGCATCATTCAGTTTCTGGCGGCCACGGCCTCACCGGGCTGTAGCCACAGCACCCGGTCACGGCCTTCGCGCTTGGCGCGGAAAAGGGCGGCATCGGCACGGGCGAGGCAGGCCTGCCAGGGCTCCTGGGCGTTGTGGGCCGCCACCCCCGCCGAAAAGGTGATGACCTCGCCACCCACTCGCACCCGTTCGCGCACCACCTGCCGCACCCGTTCGAGCACCGCCGAAGCGGTGGCGCTGTCGCCGTGGGGAAGCCAGATGACGAACTCCTCGCCACCGAGGCGAAACAGGCGGTCGGACTTGCGCAGGGCCAGCTGGACGACGGCCGCCACGTCGCGCAGCACGGCATCGCCGGCCTCGTGGCCATGGCGATCATTGACCTGCTTGAAGTGGTCGATGTCCAGCACCGCGAGGATGCCTCCCGAGGCGGAAGGGGTGAAGGCCTTCGCCAACTCGACCTCCATCAACCGGCGGTTGCCGATACCGGTGAGCGGATCGATCAGGCTGAGGGCCTGCCAGCGCTCGATTCGCTGATGCGCCTGTTGCGACACCAGGTAGCCGAACACCCCGGTCAGGACATTGGTGATGACGAAGTACGGCAGGCCCTGGGTCCCCCCGAGTTCGCTCCACGACAAAGCGGCTGCGCCCACCACCGCCCCGACACCGAGCACCGCTGCGGCTGGCGCCGGGATCAGGAAAAACATCATCAACACAGCGGGGTAGGCCCAGAACAGGGCCGCGAAATCGGCGGCCACGCCTATGACCCAGATGCCCCCAACGATGGCAATGGCCATGATCCTGCCAGGCCAGCGCGTGTCGCGCGTGCGCCAGGCATGCCATGCAGCCCCGCCAATGACCATGGCCAGCAGCGCGTCCGAGACGGCGGCAAGCCAGTTGGCCTCCAGTGCCCGGTAGACCGCGAACGGGGCCAGCCAGAGCACCGCCACCAGGCCACCCAGCGTCAGCACGGCCAGCGCGTAATCGTCACGAATGGCGTGGAGCCAGTCGTCACGAGCGGAGGCTCGATCAGGCGCGGAGGCATCGGGGGCTGCGGACATGGCTGGCGGCGTCTCCTCAGTCGTCCGGGCAGGTGAAGATCGGCACCACCCGGTGGTGACATTGTGCCGCAACCCGGGGAAACGGTGCTCAGTCGTCCCAGGTGACGACCGGGCCCAACTTCCGTTCGGCCAGGAAGATCGCCTCTCGCAAGCTCAGTGCAGTTCCGCCGTCCATCCAGGGCGCTTCCAGCCGGGGCAGGTGGTAGCGGATGTAGAAGCAATCGGCCTCGCGGTCCTCGGCCAGTTCGGGCGGGTCTTCGGGGTCGTGGGTGCCATACAGCGTATGGTGCCGCACGATGCGCACCGGGCAGGTGGTGACCCCGGCAAAAAACCATTGACCCTGCTTCACGGCAGGCAACTCATCGACAGTGACCATCGCGTTTGCTCCACATCAGAAACGCCACAAACGTGTGATCAATGTAGAACAGGGCATCCGGGCAGGCAATGCGGACAACCCTGATAGCCAAGACCCTGGCTCCAACAGGCCACCTGCAAGATGAGCAAAATGCGTCTCATGAACCCAGCAACTTCGCCAGTGACACAGGGCTTTGTGTTTGACAACACCTACGCCCGCGAGCTGACCGGCCTGTACGTGCCATGGCAGCCCCAACCATCGCCGGCGCCCCGCTGGCTGCGATTCAATCACGCCCTCGCCCAGGAGCTGGGTCTGGACGTCGATCGGCTGGCGGGCGACGATGGGCTGGCGGTGTTTGCCGGGCAACGCGTGCCTGCTGGGGCGCAGCCGATGGCCCAGGCTTATGCCGGGCACCAGTTTGGCGGGTTTTCGCCGCAACTGGGCGATGGCCGCGCTTTGCTGCTGGGTGAGGTGCTGGACCCGCAGGGCCGCCGGCACGATGTGGCGTTCAAGGGCTCCGGGCCGACGCCCTTTTCGCGCGGGGGCGATGGCAAGGCCGCCGTGGGCCCGGTGCTGCGCGAATACCTGATCAGCGAGGCGATGCATGCCCTGGGCATTCCGACCACGCGAACGCTGGCGGCGGTGGCCACGGGCGAAACCGTGCGGCGTGAGCGCCCGCTGCCGGGTGCCGTGCTGACCCGAACGGCGGCCAGTCACCTGCGCGTGGGCACCTTCCAGTTTGCCGCGGCCCGCCGCGATGTCGACGGCTTGCAACGGCTGCTAGGCTATGTCACGGCCCGACATGACCCAGAACTGGCGGCATCGGACACGTTGGCGCTGGACCTGCTGCGTGCGGTGATGAAGCGGCAGGCCGCCCTGGTGGCGCGCTGGATGGGGGTGGGCTTCATCCACGGAGTGATGAACACCGACAACATGACCCTCTCGGGTGAGACGATCGACTACGGGCCTTGTGCCTTCATGGAAGCGCACGACCCGGAGACGGTGTTCAGCTCGATCGACCGCGATGGCCGCTACGCCTACGGCAACCAGCCCGGGATCGCGCAGTGGAACCTGGCCCGCCTGGCCGAGGCACTGCTGCCGCTGATCGACACCAACCCCGATGCCGCGGTGGAAGCCGCCACGGAGGTGATTCATGCCTGGCCTTCGTTGTACCAACCCGCCTGGCTGGGGGTATTCCGGGCCAAGCTGGGCTTGCTACCCGCTGGGCATGCCGATGAGGCCGACAGGGCCCTGGCAACCGATTACCTGCAACTGCTGCACACCTGGCAGGTGGACCACACGCTGGGCTTCCGGCTGCTGGCGGCGCTGCTGCGCACGGGTGATGCCACGGCCTTGGCGGAACGGTTGGGGCCTGGGACGGCGGCCTTTCAGCCCTGGCTGGCACGGTGGCAGCAGCGGCTGGCGCAGCAAGCCGGCACCCTGGCCGAAGCGGCCGACCGGATGGATGACACGAACCCGCTGGTGATTCCGCGCAACCACCTGGTGGAAGCCGCGCTGGACGCTGCCACCCACGACGGCAACCTGCGGCCCTTTGAAGCGTTGCTGGCCGCGATCCAGCGGCCCTTCGACCCGGCACAGACAGGCACGGTGTGGGCCCAGCCCGGCACGCCCGAGCAGACCACGGGCTACCGGACGTTCTGCGGAACGTGAGCACCGGATGGTCACATAATCGAAGACCATGGAAACCATCGATCTCTTCCCGCTGGGCTGGGCCCACTACCTGGCTGGCGGCCTCCTGATTGGCATCGGCACGGCGTTGCTGTTTGTGTTCACGGGCCGCATCGGCGGCATGAGTTCGGTGTTCAGCACCACGTGGTCGTATGTGGTGAAACGGCCGTTTTTCCAGCAGGCCCGCTTCACGGACACGCGAGGCTGGCGGCTGGTGTATGCCGCTGGCCTGATCGTGGGGGCGCTGGTGTGGTGGCTGGGCTTTACGGACGGCACACCGCTGGGCACCGACGTGCCGGCGTGGCAGTTGCTGGTGGGTGGCTTCCTGGCGGGTTACGGGGCGCGGCTGGGCAATGGCTGCACGTCGGGCCACGGCATCTGCGGCATGGGTTCGCTGCAGTGGCCCTCCTTCCTGGCGGTGCTGACCTTCATGGCCACGGCCTTTCTGACGGCCAACGGGGTGGCGAGGGTAATGGCATGAGCCGGCCCATGACGGCCTGGAAAGACGCGGCGGTGACGCTCGCCGCAGGCGCCCTGTTTGGCTTCGGATTGGCGCTGTCAGGCATGGTGCGGCCCGAAGTGGTGCTGAGCTTTCTGCGATTCAGCGACTTCG
Organism: uncultured Tepidimonas sp.; assembly: GCA_964516635.1. Taxonomy (GTDB): domain Bacteria; phylum Pseudomonadota; class Gammaproteobacteria; order Burkholderiales; family Burkholderiaceae_C; genus CAZEZY01. The sequence goes on from CAZEZY010000061.1 coordinate 7,965, forward strand.
GGCTGATGCTGGTGATGGGCGGGGCGGTGATGGTGGTGCTGGTGGTGTACCAGCTGTTGCCCCGGCTGAGAAAGCAGCCTTTGCTGGGCGGTCAGTTCCAGAAACACGCCAGCGCCTGGAACCGTGACACCCTGGTGGGCGCCGCGCTGTTTGGCGTGGGCTGGGGCCTGTCAGGGGTGTGCCCGGGCCCCGCGATTGCCGGACTGGGCACCGGCAACACCGACCTGCTGTGGGCACTGGCCGGAATGGCGCTGGGGGCTTTGGTGCAAGGCTGGCGCGCCCGTGCGGGCTGAGCGCTACCATCAACCCATGTTGCGAAACCTGAAGGAATTTCTGGATCAGCTGGCTCGGCAGCTGGCGAACCCGGGTCCGCCCACGCCTGGGGGTGCACCCGACCACACCCTGGAACTGGCCACGGCGGTGCTGCTGGTGGACGTGATGCGTGCCGAGGCCAGCATGGGTGAGGCCGAACGCGATGCCGTGCTGGTGGCTTTGCGACGCAAGTTCCACCTGGCCGACGACGAACTGGCCCGCCTGCTGGACCTGGCCCACGAAACCGCGCGCGTGACGAACGACTATTACCAGTTCACCAGCCAGCTGAACGAACGTTTCAGCCAGCCCCAGAAAATTCAGGTGATCGAGGCGATGTGGGAAGTGGCCCTGGCCGATGGCACGGTCTCGGCACTGGAACACCACATCATCAGCAAGGTGGCGGGCTTGCTGCATGTGACCCACGGTGAATACATTGCGGCGAAGCTGCACGCACAGAACACAACGGGGCGAGCCGCCTGAAGATGTCTGCTGCGCTCGCTGCCGAGTTTGTGTTGCTGGCGGCCTTGTGGGGCTCGTCTTTCCTGTTCATGTTGATGGGCGCGGCCGAATTCGGCCCCTGGGCCACGGCCGGTTTGCGTGTGGCGATTGCCAGCGTGGCGCTGCTGCCGGTGCTGGTGCTGGCGGGCCACTGGCAGACCTTGCGGCGGCATGCGCGAGCCGTGCTGCTCATTGGCCTGGTGAATTCGGCCATTCCCTTTGCCCTGTACGCCTACGCGCTGCTGCACATTTCGACCGGGGTGTCGGCCATTCTGAATGCCACCACACCCCTCTTTGGTGCGCTGGTGGCCTGGTTGTGGCTGAAAGAGACGCCGGGTGCCAGCCGGAGCCTGGGCCTGGCCGTGGGGTTTGCCGGGGTGATGCTGCTGTCGTGGCCCAAGGCCGATTTTTCCAGTGGAGGCACCGGCTGGGCGGTGCTGGCCTGCCTGGGCGCAACGCTGAGTTATGGCATGGCCGCCAGTTGCACCAAACGCTACCTGACGGGCGTGCACCCGCTGGCCACGGCCACGGGCAGCCAGATCGGCGCCACGATCGGGCTGGCGTTGCCCACCTGGTGGTTCTGGCCCAGCCAGACGCCGAGCCTGACGGCATGGGGGGCGCTGGCGATGGTGGGGGTGTTGTGCACCGCCGTGGCTTACATCCTGTTCTTTCGGCTGATCGAAAAGGCGGGCCCCAGCAAGACACTGACCGTGACCTTCCTCATTCCGGTGTTTGCCATGGGTTATGGCACCTGGCTGCTGGGTGAAACCATCACCGCCACCACGATCGCGGGCGGCGTGGTGATTCTGGCGGGTGTGGCACTGGCCACCGGCTGGGTGCGTTGGCCAACCCGCGACAATCGCGCACAATGACGGGCATGAAGAAAATCCTTGTTTTGAACGGGCCCAACCTGAACCTGCTGGGCACGCGTGAACCCGAGCAGTACGGCCACACCACCCTGGCCGACGTGGAAGCGATGTGCCTGGCGGCGGGAGAGCGCCTGGGCTATGCGGTGGAATGCTTCCAGAGCAACTGGGAAGGCGCCCTGATCGACAAGATCCACGAGTACGGCCGGCTCTTCAAGGCGGGCGAGGCACTGGGCTGCGTGTTCAACCCGGGGGCCTACACCCACACGTCGGTGGCCCTGCACGACGCCATCAAAGGGGTGGACGGGTTGCCCGTGGTGGAGTGCCACATTTCGAACGTGCACGCCCGGGAGGCCTTCCGACACCACTCCTGGATTTCGCCTGCGGCGGCCGGCATCGTGATCGGCTTCGGGGTGGACGGCTACCTGATTGCCCTGGAAGGACTGGTCAGGCAATACGGGAACTGACCCAGGCGGCCAGCGTGGCCAGTACCGCAGCACCCAGCGCCATCCAGAAGACGGCATCGAGCCCCCAGATGCTGCTGACCCAGCCGCCCAGCAAACCGGCCGTGACCCCGGACAAGCCATAACCAATCACCGAATACAGGGCCTGACCCCGGGCCTGGGTGCGACCCGGAAAATGCTCGCTGACCAGCGCGATGCACACCGAGTGGTGCGCCGCGAATGTGATGGCGTGGGTGGCCTGCGCCAGGAACAGCAGCCATAGCCAGTGAGGCACGGCCGCCGTGACCAGCATCCGGAACACCAGCACCACCCCGGCCAGCACCAGCCAGCCCCCCAGCGACCACTGGGGCAACCACCGACCCTGCGTGATGAACCAGCCGATTTCGACCACCACGCCGAAGGCCCAGAGGAGCCCGATGACGGTTTTGCTGTAGCCGAGTTCGTGCAGGTAAAGCGAGAAGAAAATGTAGATGAAGACGTGCGAGAGCACATGCAGGAACACCGAGCCAAAGAACCAGCGAACCGGCCGACGAACCAGCACGTGCCACACGCGAACCGGGTCGGCATGGGGATGGCGGGCTTCTCGGGTGGCAGGCATGAGCCAGACGCTGACCACCACGGCCAGCAGAGTAAGCGCCGTCCAGGCCGGAAAACTGCCCATGCCATGGCGCTCGAACCACGCCCCCGCCGCCAGCACCGTGACGAGAAAACCCAGCGAGCCCCAGACCCTGACCCGGCCATAGCGTCGGGCGTCAAACCGGCCCGACTGGATGACCTGCTGTGCCAGCACGGTTTCGCTGAGGGGCATCATGGCGCTGGTGTGGGTGAACAGCACCAGGAGCACCACGAACAGCCCCACCACTCCCCAAGGATGCCACAAGGTGAGCGAAACGAGCAGCGCCGCCGTGGCGCAGTAACGCAGCAGCCACACCCGGTGGCCGGAGTGGTCGCTCATCCATGCCCAGAGGTAGGGGGCGAACAGCCGGGTGGCCGACGGCAGCGAGGTGAGCACCCCGATGGCCAGCAGACCCAGCCCCATGTCCTGCAGCCACAGCGGCAGGTAGGGGTTGAAGAAGCCGATGTGCGCGAAGTAGCTGGCCGACAGGGCCGCGAAGGGCCACAGCGCCACGTCAGCTGGCCGATGCAGGAATGGGGCCAGGCACCACCCGCACATCGCCACACTGGGCGCGGTGGCGCAGGGCATGGTCCATCACGACCAGGGCCAGCAGCGCCTCGGCAATGGGCGTGGCGCGGATGCCGACGCAGGGATCGTGACGGCCTTTGGTGATGACCTCGGTGGGCGAGCCCTGGGTGTCGATGGTGTCGCGCGGGATGAGGATGGAACTGGTCGGCTTGATGGCGATGGAGACGTCGAGGTCCTGCCCGGTGCTGATGCCACCGAGCACGCCACCGGCCTTGTTGCCCACGAAGCCGGCCGGGGTGAGCGAATCGCCATGGGTGGAACCGAAATCGGCCACACTGGCAAAACCGGCGCCGATTTCCACGCCCTTGACGGCATTCAGCCCCATCATGGCGTAGGCGATGTCGGCATCGAGCTTGTCGTACAGCGGCTGGCCCAGGCCCACCGGCATGCCCTGCGCCGTGACGCGCAAGCGGGCACCGCAGGAGTCGCCGCGCTTGCGGAGCTCGGCCATGTAGGCTTCAAGCGACGTGACATCGGCCACGGGCGCAAAGAAGGGGTTGTGGGGCACGTGATCCCAGCTCTCGAAGGGGATCTCGACCTCGCCAATGGCCGTCATGCAGCCACGAAAGGTGGTGCCCCATTTTTCTTTCAGCCACTTCTTGGCCACGGCACCCGCTGCGACGGTCGGGGCCGTCAGGCGGGCCGAGGAACGGCCGCCGCCGCGAGGGTCACGAATGCCGTACTTCTGCCAGTAGGTGTAGTCGGCGTGGCCCGGACGGAAGGTCTGGACGATGTCGCCGTAGTCTTTGCTGCGCTGGTCGGTGTTGGGAATCAGCAAACAGATGGGCGTGCCGGTGGTTTGGCCCTGATAGACACCACTGAGGATCTGGACCTGATCGGGCTCGTTGCGCTGGGTGACGAATTTGCTGGTGCCGGGGCGGCGACGGTCCAGGTCGGGCTGGATGTCGGCCTCGGTCAATGCCATGCCCGGCGTACAGCCATCGATCACTCAGCCGATGGCTGGTCCGTGGGATTCACCAAAGTTGGTGACGCAAAACAGGGTGCCGAAGGTGTTGCCGCTCATGGGTGTGGATTATCCCAGAGCGGCAGGCCGGCGAATGGCCATCAGGCCTTGGGGGCCGATGCCTCTTCTTCGGGCCAGTCGCGGATGTAGGCCTTGAGCATCTTGTTTTCGAAGTTCTGGCTGTCGACCACGGCCTTGGCCACATCGTAGAAGCTGATGACACCCATGAGCATGCGGTTGTCCATGACGGGCATGTAACGGGTGTGCTTTTCGAGCATCATGGGGCGAACCTGCTCGAGATCGGTTTCGGAGGTGCAGCTCATGGGGTGGTCGTCCATGACGCTGCGCACCGAGACGTTGCCCACGTTGCCACCGTGCTTGGCGATGGTGTGCAGCACCTCGCGGAAGGTGAGCATGCCGACCAGATCCCCATGCGCCATGACCGCCAGGGAGCCGATGTCCAGCTGGGCCATGGTGTCGATGGCGCGAGCCAGGGATTCGTCGGGTGAAACGGTGTAGAGCGTACCGCCCTTGACGCGCAGGATGTCGCTGACCTTCATGTGTGCTCCTCTGTCGCCGTCGTGGCGAAGTCAGGGTCAAATATAGCCCACAATTGGCTCCACCACACTAGAGGAAGACACCATGTCCGGTTACGCCGACCCTGGCTTCGACACGCTCGCGCTGCACGCGGGCGCCGCCCCCGACCCCGCCACCGGTGCCCGCGCCGTGCCCATCCACCTGACCACGTCGTTCGTGTTCGAATCGAGTGACCATGCGGCGGCGCTGTTCAACCTGGAACGCTCGGGCCATGTGTACAGCCGCATCAGCAACCCCACCAACGCGGTGCTGGAACAGCGCGTGGCGGCGCTGGAAGGCGGCATTGGCGGCATTGCCGTGGCCAGCGGCCAGGCGGCGCTGCACCTGAGCATCGCCACCCTCATGGGCGCGGGCTCGCACATCGTCGCCTCCACCGCGCTGTATGGCGGCAGCCAGAACCTGCTGCACTACACGATGCGGCGTTTCGGCATTGAAACCACCTTTGTGAAACCGGGTGACATCGATGGCTGGCGCGCCGCGATTCGTCCGCACACGAAGCTGTTCTTCGGCGAGACCGTGGGCAACCCGGGGCTGGACGTGCTGGACATCCCCACCGTGGCGCAGATCGCCCACGAGGCCGGCGTGCCATTGCTGGTCGACAGCACCCTGACCACGCCCTGGCTGATGAAGCCGCTGGACCTGGGCGCCGACATCGTCTACCACTCGGCCACCAAATTCCTGAGCGGCCACGGCACGGTGGTCGGCGGCATTGTGGTGGACGGCGGCAGCTTCGACTGGGAGCGTTCGGGCAAGTTTGCCGAACTCACCGCGCCCTACGAAGGCTTCCACAACATGGTGTTCAGCGAGGAATCCACCGTGGGCGCCTTCTTGCTGCGCGCCCGCCGCGAGGGCCTGCGCGACTTTGGCGCCTGCATGAGCCCGCACACCGCCTGGCTGATTTTGCAGGGCAT
>CAZEZY010000062.1:0-13738 GCA_964516635.1 uncultured Tepidimonas sp.
TGTAGCCCATGTGGCCTTCGACCACCGGACGCACCCAGACCATCTTGCCGGTCTTGGGATCACGGGCCTCCACGCGGCCGATCACACCGAACTCCCCGCCAGAGACGCCGGTCATCAGCAGGCCATCGGCAATCAGGGGAGCAGCGGTGTAGCTGTAGCCAGCGGCGTAGTCGTCGATGCGCTCGCGCCACACCACGCGGCCGGTGTTCTGGTCCAGCGCCACCAACTGGGCATCCAGCGTGCCGAAGATGACCAGGTTGTCATACAAGGCGGCTCCGCGGTTGATCACGTCGCAGCAGGGCATGATGCCTTCGGGCAGACGGTGCTCGTACTTCCAGAGTTTCTTGCCGGTCTTGGCATCTATCGCAAAAATACGCGAGTAGGAAGCCGTCACGAACATCTTGCCGTTGTGAATCAGTGGCTGGGACTGCTGTCCGCGCTGCTTCTCACCACCAAACGACATGGACCACACGGGCACCAGGCGTTTGATGTTGCCGGGGTTGATGCTGGTCAGGGGCGAATGCCGCTGCAACTGGGTACCGAGACCATTGGACAGCACGCTGTCGGTGGTGGTGGCGTCTTTGGCGATCATGGCATCGGTCACCTGGGCACCTGCCTGGGTCGCGGCCAACATGACCAGTAAGCTCAATAAATTGCGTTTCACGAGAGGTCTCCTGCTGTCATCAGGTTGTGGAAATGGCCTCGGCAGGCGACCGTCGGTATGACGGCCTTTCTGTGTCGGCTGATGACAGTGGGCAACTTCCGTGCCACCCCGTAAAACCCTTCTAACGAGTCAGATTGATCGGCTTTGAAGTGTCTTGCGCGTGACAGTGTTCAGTTTTGACGCAACCCTTGTGTCACACCGTTCAACGTGTCGATGCTGGTTGCAACATCCGCTTCTCGTACACCGGGTACCACTGGGTCAGGGTGCGGTGCCATTCTTGGGGCTGCGCGGCCCAGTTTCTAAAATCCGATGGCAAAGGTTCGGCCAGTACTTCCGTGAGGTCCAGTCCGCTGGCCGAGCGTGACTGCATGTAATCCCGGGTCCATTTCAGCCACGACAGTGTCTGGTCAATCCCTTTGAGACCGGCATGAACAGGCCCGTGGCTCGGGACTACCATCACGAACTCGCCACGCTGGTGCCATTGCCTGATCTGCTCCAGGGAGGCGATCCAGCGATCAAAGTGGGCGTGGGGGGTGGTGGGCGCACGATCGGCAAAAACGAGGCCGCCGGCGTACAGGATGCGTGCGGTGTGGTCGATCAGCACCAGATCGTCATCGGTATGGCCCTCCAGGCGCCGCAACTCGAGTTCGCGTTGGCCGATTCGCCAGCGTCTCGGCTCCACGGGGGCGGTGGCTGGCGTGGATTCGGTCCCCTTCATCCAGTCACCACAAAGTCGATAAAGGTTGTCGGCATAGGCGGGCCCTTCGGCCTTCATGCCCGTGATGGAACCGGGCAGTGCCTGCAACGGCATGCCGTGCCAGGCCTGGTTGCCAAAGAAATAGTCGGGATGCAGGTTCAGGTTGAGCACCTGAACCACCGGTTCGTTCGTGAGTTGCTGGACCACCTGACGTTGCTGGACGCCGTACAGACGAGAGGGCCCCGTGTTGACGACGATGGCGCCAGCCCCCGTGGTGATCAGCGCGGTGTTGATGATGTTGCAGCCGTTTGCTCGGCTGAAGTCGTCCACCGCTCCTTCAAATACCCAGACACCTGGCGCGATGGCGCGGGGCTTGAGGTCGTAATCCAGCCGAGCGGTGTCTGGCCGAGGTGTATGGGCCTGCCCCGGGATGGGTTGAGCCTGCAAGGCACCATGGGCCAGACCCAAGAGCAACGTCGAGGTGATGAGCCAGCGCTTCATGCCCGCACCTCGGCATCGATGCGGTTGCCGTTGTTGTCTCGACCGACCAGGCGCCAGAGGGGGCCGGACGACATGGGCAGTTCGAACGTCAGCAAGGGGTTTTCCGACACCGGTTCGTGAAGTTCGAGCCGCCACAGGGGATCGGCCTGCATGTCCCGCAGTTCGAGTGACTCCAGATGAAAGGCGGGAATCCCGGCCACCAGGCCGGTGTCCATGGGATGCATGATGCGCAACCTCAGACGCCGGCTGCCATCCAGCACATTGCTGAAAATTCTCGACTGCACCTGGTTGAGCGTCTGGCTCCAGGTGCCATCCACCCGGGTACTGCCGGGCACGGTGCATCCGCCACCCGAGGCCTGTATCCAGGTCTGTCCCACATGCCACTGTCCGTCTCGGGTGCGCACCAGCGCCCTCAGGGGCGAAGCCTGCTCCAGTCGGAAACGGAAAGCCAGCACGGGCAGGCTGCGCCAGGGTTCGAACCGGACGATTTCCGTCACCGGGTTGCGATCGGCCACCAGCAGGATGTGATCGATACCGCCACCCACCTTCGATAACGCCCTGGCATCCAGGAAGACGGGCACGTTGAGGGCATCATCGGCAAAGGCCGGGCCACGAACCACCACTTCCGGGGCAAACCGCACCGGGGCTGAACCCATGAATTTGCGCCTGAGTTGCGGCCACTGCATCGAACCCAGGGGATCGCCACCGGTTGGGTCGTCGCTCGCCCACGCCGGGCCCGCCACCCAGCCTGCCACGCCGCCCACCGCTGTGAGCAAGGTCTGCCTGCGTGTCCATCCGGAGCCATGGGCATTCATGCTGCGCCTTTCTGTTTCATCCAGCCGCGCTGCGGGTCGTAACCCCATAGCGCGAGCACAAAAAACACCGCCGTGCCCACCAGCAGCACGGTCATCGACAGGCCATTGAACTGACCGACCGACGCAAAACGGATGGCCTCCACCGCATGGGTGAACGGATTGAACCGTGCCAGTTCATACAGCCACCAGGCGCCCGACTCCTGCAACTTCCACAGCGGATACAAGGCGGAACTGATGAAAAACAGCGGGAAGATGACGAAGTTCATGGTGCCGGCAAAGTTTTCCAGCTGACGAATGTGGACCGACAGTGCCAGCCCCAGCGAGGCGAGCATCAGAGCAGCCATGACCATGGCAAGCAGCAAGCCCGGCAGGGTGCTCCATCCCATGACCAGCCCGAACAGGGACGCAATCACCAGAAAGGCCAGCATCTGCAGCAGCGAGAGGCAGCTACCAGCCAGCAGCTTGAAGGCCAGGAGCATCCAGCGCGGCAAGGGGGCCGTGAGGAGCAGTCGCATCACCCCCATTTCACGGTCATAAACCATGGACAACGAGCTCTGCATGCCATTGAACAACGCCACCATGCCCAACAAACCGGGCAACATGTACAGACGGTATTCGATGTAGGTGTCGTAAGGCTCGACGATCGAGACCCCGAACACGTTGTGAAAACCCGCCGTGAACACCACCAGCCACAGCAGGGGCCTGACCAGCGCCGAGCCCAGCCGCGATGGCTGACGAAGGAAGCGCTGGATTTCCCGGCCCACCACCGCCCGCAGGGCACGCAGCATGTGCAACCCGCGAGACGGCGCGTGAAAACCGGGGGTCACTGACGTCGGCGGCACGCACTCTCCCGTTCTTCAAAACCCAGCGTGTCCATCACATCGGTCGGATGGAGAACCCCCTCCATCGGTGCCATGCCGATCACGCCGTCACCATGGCTCAGAAAAACCGGCTGGCGCAACTGGCCGTCCCAGGACCGGAAGGTCAGTTGCTTGCCCTTGAAACCATCCAGGGTGATGGCACCAGTACGCAAGGCCCGAAGCTGCTCGCTCACCGGGCCTTTGGGATGGGCCAGCAAGGCTGCGGCCATCGCCCGCCCGGCGATCCACGATGCCCAGTCATGACCCACCATGGGTTTGCTGGTCTGGCGAATGAAGCGACGGGACAGTTGAGGGGCACCAAAACGCTCATGCTGTGGGTGCCAGGCCAGCGGCGTGAGCCCGCTTGCCCCCACCACCGGACGCGGCAGGTTGGTGGTGTAGGGCACGGTGCGTGCGAATTCGCCGTCGGCATCGTTCACCCACACCACATCGGCCTGGCGGTTGGCGGTCAGCAACCGGACATTGCCCAGATCGCGCTCGCGGGGATCGCCCGTCAGCTTGAACGGTTTCTGCTCCACCAGCCTGACGCCAAAGCGCCTGGCAGACCGCTCCAGGGCCTGGCGTTGCAAGGCATCACCCGCCGAAGGCCCAGTGAGCGAAAGCACCTGCGTCCATTTCTGGGCGGCCAGGTATTGCGAGAGGGCATCGCTCAGCATCGCCCGGCTGGGGAGGGTGTGCAGCAGAAAAGGCGCGCAGTGCTCGCCGCGCAGACCATCGTCGTCCTGAGTGGTGTTGAAAATCACCACCGACCCCATCGCACCGGGCGCCTGCTGAACCAGGGCGCGAAGCAACTCGGGAGGCAGGTCCGCGACCAGATGCCCCACCTTGCGGGCAGCCAGTTCCTTGAGCGCGGTTGGCAGGTCCGACGCCTCGCGGATGCTGACGACCTGAACATCGACGCTCAGCCCCTGGCTGCGGAGTTCGTAACCGGAATCCGACAACCCCAGCCGCAAACCTTCGACCGCGCGGCTGGTGGGGTGGCCAGGGTAGGCCCTCTCCATGCGCCTGGGGCTGTAGCGGGGGTCACCGCTGAGCTCGATCACCCCCACCACGTGGCTGGTGGCGGCCCAGGCCGCCGGAAGGGCGGTCACCACCAGCCAGGCGCCCAGCAGACCCCGCCAGAAACGGCTCATCATGGCATCACGAGCGCCGAGTGGGGCACACGCCCTGCGGCCACGGTTCGGACCGCGCGCGCCTGCGCCCCGGAAACGTCGACCACCGTCATGTCGTCAGACAGTCCATTGACCACGAACAGGGTTTTGCCATCCGGGCTCATGCCCACGTTCCAGGCCCGCTTGCCCACCTGAACCAGTTGCAGAACCTTCCGGCTGGCCATGTCCACCTGAGCCGCACGCTGCGAAGGGCCGAGACCAACCCACATGGTCTTGCCGTCCTTCGACAGCACCATGCCCACCGGCTGCACATCGGTGTCACGCATGCCCTGCACCTTGAAGACGATGGTGTCTTTCACCGCGTGGGTGGCGGTGTCGATCACGCTGATCGAGTTGCTCAGTTCATTGCTGACCCAGACCTCCTTGCCATCGGCCGAAGGTGTGAACCTGCGTGGCCGCTTGCCGACCTTCAGGTCCTTGAGAACCTTGCGGTTTTGCAGGTCCATCACGTGAACCACGTTGCCGACTTCGGACGTGACATAGGCGATCTTGCCGTTGGGCATCACGTAAATGCCTTCCGGCTCACCGGCGGTGGCGATGTGGAACAGCCGAGCGCCACTCTTCATGTCGTAGGCAGCCATCACGTTTTCGTCTTCAATGGACACGTAGATCACGCTCTGGTCGGCATTGAAGTCAAAGATCTCGGGGCTGTCGCCCAGCGCCATGGTTCTGACCATCTTGTTGCTGGCCACGTCGACCACGCCGAGTTCGTTGCTGTTGCCACAGCAGACGAAGATCTGCTTGCGGTCCAGGCTGAACATCATGTGACGGGGGCGTTCGCAGGTGGGGATTTCGGCCAGCCGGTCGCCCTTGCCGTTGAACACGAAGAGCTTGTTGTCCTTCTCGCTGGACACATACACATTCCCCGAGTTGGCCCAGGCCGCACCCGCCATCAGGGCAGCGACCGACGCCCCCACAGCCCACCGACCCATAGACTTCAAACCCTGGCGGGCGATATTCCACTGACGCATGTTGTCTCCAATTCGCTCATGCATTGTTACAAAACCCTGTCGGGCGATCGATTCATGCAAATCACATGCCAGAACCGTGGTCCGTTTATTGCTTGCCGAAACCCGCAGAACACACACGGAGACCCCTTTCGATGACGCCATTCAACCGCCGGCGCAGACAGCTTCTGGCGGGATGCGCCCTGACTGCCTGCGCCAGCCCCTGGGCATGGGCCCGCGAATGGCCCAGCCGCCATGTCGAACTCATCGTTCCGTGGCCCGCCGGCGGCGCAACCGATCTGACCATCCGCCTGCTCGCGGAACACTGCCAGACCAGACTCGGTCAGCCTGTCGTCATTCGCAACCGTCCGGGCGCGGCGGGCACGCTGGTCGCGCCGGCACTCAAGCAGGCCGAACCCGATGGACACACCATCGGTCAAGTGCCCGTCACGGTCTACCGACACGCCCTCATGCGCCCGGTGGACTGGAACCCGCTGATCGATCTGCAGCCCATCATTCAGGTGTCCGGCACCACCTTCGGCCTGCTCGTGCCGGCCGACAGTCCCTGGCGGCACCCTCATGAACTGATCGAATGGGCGCGTCGCCACCCGGGCGAACTGAAGCTGGGCTCCACGGGCGTGGGCAGCACGCCCCATCTGGCCATGGAAGACATCCTGGCTGGACTCGGCATTCCGTACATCCACGTCCCCTACAAGGGCACAGCCGACCAGATGATTGCGATTGCCTCGGGTCAGTTGATGGCAGGCGTGAACTCCACCGGTTTTGCACCCTGGGTGGAACAGGGCAAGATGCGGGTGCTGGCCGTCTTCAGCGAACGGCGCAGCGCCCTGTGGCCAGACGCTCCGACGATGAAGGAAGCGGGATTTCCGCAAGCGGTCTACACATCGCCCTGGGGGTTTTCCGCGCCACGAGGCACCTCACCCGCCCTCATTCAGCGATGGCACGACCTGATGCGAGAGGCCATTCACGCACCCGCGCACGTGGAAGCCCTGGCCCGGTACGATCAGCACCTGGAATACCTCAACACCCAGGCCTACGAACAGGCCATCCTCCAGACGGTCGAGCGCGAAAGGCGGCTCCTGCGGCGGATGAACCTGCTCCATACAGGCGATGAAAGACCCACATGACCGGAGAACCGGCACTGCTGGCAGACAACCTGAGCAAACGTTACGGAGCGGTTCGCGCGCTGGACGCGGTTTCATTGCGGCTGATGCCCGGGGTCTTTCATGTTGTGCTCGGCCCCAACGGGGCTGGCAAGTCGACGCTGCTCCAATTGTTGACAGGACTGTTTCATCCTGACACAGGTCAGGTGCAGGTGATGGGCCATGACATGGCCACCCAGCCCGCCCAGGCCCTGGCCCATATCGGGGTGGTGTTCCAGCAATCGGCGCTCGATCTGGACCTCTCCGTCCAGTCCAACCTGTTTTTTCACACCGACCTGCACGGTCTGCCCCGCAAGACCGCGAAAGATCGCATCCATCAACTGATGAATGAACTGGCCATGGACATGCCCATGAAGCAGCCTGCCAGGGCCCTCTCGGGTGGCAACCGGCGCAAGGTGGAACTGGTCCGCGCCCTGCTCCACCAACCGAAGGTGCTGCTCATGGACGAGGCCACGGTCGGCCTGGACCCGGCCTCGCGGGAACAACTGCTCGCCACCGTGCAGCAACTCTGCGATCGGCACGGGATGGCCGTTCTCTGGACCACCCATCTGCTGGAAGAAGCCGAAAGCGCACACCGGCTGACCGTGCTCAAAAAGGGGCAAGTGGATTTCGACGGGACACCCGCCGATCTGATCGTGGCCACTGGCTCGGACAGTTTCAAGCAGGCGGCCTTGAAACAACTGGCGATCTCCAGCCCCTGAAAGACTGGCTGCTTAGCGCCGCGCGTTCGGGAAGAACAGCTGTTGGCCGCTCACCTTGTAGGAAGCGATGGCGCTCTGGCCCGCCGGGCTGATCACCCAGTCCACGAACTTCTGGCCGTCCGCTGTCTTCACATGGGCATGCTTCGCGGAATTCACCAGCATCACCCCGTACTGGTTGAACAGCCGCTTGTCGCCTTCGACCAGCACGGTCAGGTCACCGCGGTTCCTGAAGCTCAGCCAGGTGCCACGGTCGGTGAGCACGTAGGCATTGGCCGAAGAGGCCATGTTCAGCGCCGGGCCCATGCCGCAGCCGCATTCCTTGTAGCCGCTGCCCTTGTTGGCTTCGTTGGTCGTCATTTTCCAGAAACGCAGTTCGGCGGCATGCGTCCCGCTCTTGTCGCCGCGGGAAACGAACGGCGCATTGCCCGCCGCCAGCTTCTGCAGAGCCACCACGATGTCGTTGCCCTTGACACCGGCCGGATCGGTCTTGGGACCCACGAGCACGAAGTCGTTGACCATCACGTCAAACCGCCTGACGCCAAAACCGTCGGCCACAAACTTCTCTTCGGCGACCTTGTCGTGCACGAACAGCACATCGGCATCGCCCCGGCGAGCCATGTCGATGGCCTGACCGGTGCCCAGCGCCACCACTTTCACATCGATGCCAGCCGCCTGCTTGAACTGGGGCAGGATATGACCAAACAGCCCCGACTGCTCGGTGGAGGTGGTGGAGGCCACCACGATCGATTGCGCCTGTACCTGGGTAGCCACCGCGAACAGCACAGCCCCCACACCCAGAGACCACTTCTTGAACATCACACTTCTCCTTTGATGAATGCCAGCGCCTGCGGACTCACCCTTTGCAACACGGCATCATCGAAGAATTGATCCACCGGCAGATCGGCCAGCAACCGACCGCTTTCCAGATACAGGACCCGTTGCGCCAGCCGCTTGACCTGTCCGAGGTTGTGGCTGCTGAACACCAAGGTGGCCCCCGGCTCCAACGCGAAGGTCGCCATCAACTGCTCCACATCGCGCTTGGCATGGGGGTCCAGACTGGCGGTGGGCTCGTCCAGCAGCCACACCTGCGGCTGCAAGGCCCAGGCCCGCGCCAGTGCAAGCCGCTGCTGCTGACCACCCGAGAGCGCCCGACCATTGCGCTGAGCCACGGCCGTCAGGCCGACACGGGCCAGCGCCTCGAAGGCCCGCTCACGCGCGGATCGCCAGCCCTGTCCGGCCAGCCAGAGCCCGAGGCGGATGTTGTTGAGCGCACTCAGGCGCAACAGGAACGGACGCTGGAACAGCATGGCCTGGCGAACGGCGTGAGGGCCGCTTGCGGGCGGTGCAACCGCCTGCCCCGCCGACACCCGAACCAGCCCATTCAAGGCCCTGAGCAGGGTGCTCTTGCCACTGCCATTGGAGCCGATGACGGCCACCCGTTCCCCAGCCACCACGCGAAGCGTGACCTTCTTGAGTGCGTGCACCTGCCCATTGCCGCCCAGGCGAACATCGACGCCCTGCCAATCAAACAGCACGGTCATGCCACCACCCCTTCGGCCTGTGCCGCCTGGGTGCCACTGTCGGCACGTTCACGCCAGCGCCGGATGCCCGCCACCACCGCATTGAGCATCAGCACCACCATCAGCAGCACCAGACCGAGACCCAGCGCCATGGGCAGGTCGCCCTTGCTGGTTTCCAGGGCAATGGCGGTGGTCATCACCCGGGTGAAACCGTCGATGTTGCCGCCCACGATCATCACCGCCCCCACCTCGGCAATGGCCCGGCCGAAGGCCGCCAGAATCACGGTCAGCAAGGCATAACGCTCGTCCCAGGCCAGCAGCAGGCCGCGCCAGCCGGTACCCGCACCGAGCGATGCCAGTTGTTCGCCATGCTGGCGGTCGGCGTCTTCAATCACCTGGCGGGTCAGTGCCATGGCGATTGGCAGCACCAGGATGGTCTGCGCCAGCACCATGGCCTGGAAGCTGAACAGCCAGCCCAGGAACCCCAATGGCCCTGAACGCGACAGCAACAGATACACCACCAGCCCCACCACCACCGCTGGCACCGCCAGCGCGGTGTTGAGCAGCGTGACCACCGCCCCCCTGCCACGGAAACGGGCAACACCCAGCCAGGCACCGGCCACCATGCCGATCGCGCAGGCGATCAGGGTGGCGGTGCCACTGACCGCGAGCGAGCGCATGACCACGGTCCAGAGCAACGGGTCAAACGACACGATCAGCGAAAGGGCTGTCCAGAAACTGTCGGTGAAGGTATGCATGTCTGCCGCGCATCCTAGGGGGAATCGCCGCGCGTTGCACTCGGTGTTAGCGAGTTATGCATCGGGCTGCATAGGTTGCCCATCCCACCCGTTCAAGCCCTGCTTGCGGCACACTTGCACGATGCGCAAGATCCAGCTGAGTTACGAATTGCTAGCCGAACGGCCGTCGGAAGCGCACATCCGCAACGGGTTCATGGCCTTGCTGCTTGCCGTGCGCACGCAAGGTTCGATCTCCAAGGCCGCCAAGCAGATGGGCTTCTCCTACCGCCATGTCTGGGGCGAACTGAAGGCATGGGAGGCCACGCTGGGCCAGCCCCTCATCGTATGGGACCGCGGGCATGCCGCCCAGCTCACCCCGTTTGCCGACAAACTGCTCTGGACCGAACGGCTGGCCCAGGCCCGCCTGGCGCCCCAGATCGAAACCCTGAGAGCGGAGCTGGAGCGCACCCTGGCCCTGGCCTTCGACCCCGACGCCCATGTGCTCAGCCTGTACGCCAGCCACGATGACGCCCTGCCCCGCTTGCAGGAACACGCCTCCGGCACCGCACGGCTGCACCTCGACATTCGTTTCTGTGGCAGTGTGGACGCCATCCGGGCCCTGAACGAAGGGCGATGCGGGCTGGCCGGGTTTCATACCCGGGAGCAACCCGCTGCCAGCAGCCTGACAGCACAGACCTATCGGCCGCTGCTGCAACCCGGGCTCCACAAGATCATTGGCTTTGCCCGCCGCACGCAGGGCCTGATGGTGGCCCCCGGCAACCCGCTGCGCATCGACAGCCTGAAGCGCATCGCCCACTGGCGCCTCCGGTTCGTCAACCGCGCTCCAGGCGCCGGGACCCGGGTGCTCCTCGACGAACTGCTTGAGGAACAAGGCCTCACCGCCGGGCAGATCAGTGGCTACGACCGTTGCGAGCCCTCACACAGCGCGGTGGCGCTGGCGGTGGCCAGTGGTCATGCCGATGCCGGCCTGGGCACCGAAGCCGCGGCCCGAACCCAGGGCCTGGATTTCGTGCCACTGATCACCGAAAACTACCATCTGGTGTGCCTCAAATCCGCGATCGAGCAACCCCCCGTCCTCGCCTTGCGGCATGTGCTGGGCAAGGCCAGCTGGAAAAGGCAGGTGGCGGCCCTGCCGGGTTACCAGCCCCAGGCCAGCGGTCTGGTGCAGCCGCTGAAGGCGGTGCTCCCGTGGTGGACGTTCGGGCAAAAGCGCGGCCCGACCGCAGCCTGATCAGAAGGCGATGCGCTCGGCCTCCAGATAGGCGAGGCTCACATACTTGCCAATGTTGCTGTCAAAGCCCAGCATCGTCTTGGCGTGCTTGGCCACCCGCGGGTCCTTGAGCACGTTGGCGCGGGCCACCTCGACACCCAGCCCGTCCTCCACCGCCTTCAGCGAGGGCTCGTAAATCCCGGCCATGAACTCGCCGTAATCCTTGAGCAGGGTCTTGCTGGGCCGACCATGACCCGGCAACCACACCTGGTCACCGGCGGCCTGGGTCAGCGCCTCGTAGTACTTGAAGGTGCCCGGGTAAGAACCGTCGTCCATGTTCGCGATGCGGTTGTCCATGGCCACGTCGGCCACGTAGGTGATGCGATCGGGCAGCACTTCCACGCTGAGGTCCGACGGGGTGTGGGCCTTGCCGTAAAAATGCATCTTGAGGGTGACCCGCCCGAACCGGAACACCTGACCGTGCTGCACTTCGCGGTTCGGCGGCACGACCTTGGTCCCCATGGTGGCCTGGTTGGTCCAGCGCTCCATCAGGCTGCGCCACAGGTTGCCTTCCGCCCCCTTGATCTGCTCGATGTTGTGGGCGAGCGAATAGATCGGCAAATCCTGGCCATAGGCATTGACGAAGGCATGGTTGCCCAGCCAGTGGTCCCCGTGGTAATGGCTGATGAAGACAGCCACCACCGGTTTGGGCGTGACCTTTCGGATCATGCGAATGGCCATTTCACCGATCTGAAGGGAACCGCCGCTGTCGAGCACCACCACACCGACATCGGTCACCACAAACACCACGTTGGCCATCATGCCCTGGTTCTCCGGCGTGGGGAAACCGTCCTTGGCATAGATCATCCAGACGTGTTCGGAGAGGCGTTCCGGCTGGATGTCGGGCACTGGCGGACCTTCGATGAAGTCCTGCACCTGCTGGGCAAACAGCCTGACCTCAGGCACCGAAGCCAGGCCCACCGCCATCGCGGCCGAACCCGACGCCCCGAGCAGCCAGCGCCGACGGGACCACAGGCCCTGCGGAATGAGGGGTTGGGATTCGGGGGTCATCGCGGTCTCCTCCTGGCAGGCCGGGCGCATGACAGGGACCGACACTGCATTCAAACATCATTGAAAACTGATGTTTGATTGTGGCGCAGTTGCCGGCCCCTGTCAAAATCAGGAAGCGGCAGGCAGCCGACGCGCGATCTCGGCCACCAGGGCACGAGCCAATTCCCGTTTCGAACCATGGGGCAAGGGCAGCACGCCATGTGCATCCACCAGCAACAGGGCGTTGTCGTCTTGGCCAAACGTGGCCGGGCCGATGTTGCCGACCAGCAAGGGCACGCCTTTGCGCGCCCGCTTGGCCTGGGCATTGGCCTCGAGGTCGTGGCTCTCGGCGGCAAAACCCACGCAGAACAGTTCGCCACTCTGAGCCCGCTCACTGGCCGCCACACCCGCCAGAATGTCCGGGTTTTCCACAAACGTCAGGGCTGGCGGCAGGCCACTGCCGTCCTTCTTGATTTTCTGGTTCGAGGCGCTGGCTGGCCGCCAGTCGGCCACGGCAGCGGCGGCCACCAACACCGTGGCCTGCCCGACCTCGGCCTGCACAGCGGCCAGCATGTCGATCGCGGACTGGACGTTCACACGCCGAACGCCCAGAGGCGTTGGCAGGTGCACCGGCCCGGCCACCAGTGTGACCTCGGCACCCGCCTCCCAGGCGGCGCGGGCGACAGCAAACCCCATCTTGCCAGAGGAATGATTGGTGATGCCGCGCACCGGGTCGATGGCCTCGAATGTGGGGCCGGCCGTGACCAGCACCCGCTGCCCGGCCAGCACCTTGGGCTGAAAATGCGCCACCAGCCCGTCCAGCAACTGTTCGGGCTCCAGCATCCGGCCATCGCCCACTTCGCCGCAGGCCTGGTCACCCTGACCCACCGGCAACACCACGGCGCCATCGGCCTGCAACTGAGCCACATTGCGCTGGGTGGCCGGATGCGCCCACATCTCGCGGTTCATCGCTGGCGCCAGCAGCAGCGGTACCCGTTCCATCGGGCGGGCCAGGCACATCAGGGTCAGCAGGTCATCGGCCCGCCCCTGCGCGAGTTTGGCCATGAGGTCGGCACTGGCCGGCGCGATCAGGATGGCATCGGCTTCGCGGCCCAGGTTGATGTGGGGCATGTGGTTGGGCTCGCGCGCATCCCACTGGGTGGTGGCCACCGGCCGGTTGCTCAGCGCCTGCATCGTCACCGGCGTGATGAACTGGGTGGCCGCCTCCGTCATCACCACCTGCACGGTGGCGCCGGCCTTGGTCAGCAGCCGGCAGAGCTCCGCCGACTTGTAACACGCAATGCCTCCGGAGAGGCCGAGGACGATGTGCTTGCCGTTGAGGTCGTTCATGGGCGGGACTGTACCACCGGCTTTTATAATCGGCATTTCCTCACCCGCGGGCCGCTCAGGCTCGCCTGCGACATGACCAAATTCGTATTCGTGACCGGTGGTGTGGTGTCCTCGCTGGGCAAGGGCATCGCCTCCGCCTCGCTGGCTGCGCTGCTCGAATCGCGCGGCCTCAAAGTCACCCTGATCAAGCTCGATCCTTACCTCAACGTCGACCCGGGCACCATGAGCCCGTTCCAGCATGGCGAGGTGTTCGTGACCGACGACGGCGCCGAAACCGACCTCGACCTC
>CAZEZY010000063.1:0-13704 GCA_964516635.1 uncultured Tepidimonas sp.
CATGCCGGAATCAAAATCCGGTGCCTTAACCAACTTGGCGACTCCCCTACACAGGTTCGTTGCTGACGCAACGCACCGAATGCAGTGTGTGTTCACTTCGCTTGAACAACGCCGGCAAGTATAACCGCTAACGCCATTCAAACAGAGGGTGAACCCTCAAATTGTTGCAGTGCCTCGAGATCCAGTCAGGCGGCAAGGTGGTGGTGTCCACATCGCCAGTGACCGGCGCAAACAAGGCACTTCCGGAGCCCGTCATTCGCCCTTCAAGGCCGTTGTGTCTGAACCATTCCAGACCCACCGCCACGTCAGGGCATAACCCGCAGGCAACCGTTTGCAGATCGTTGGCGCCAAACATTGGGCCACCAATGCTGCCGTTTGCAACAAAGTCTTCGATTATAGCGCGTTTGCTGTCTCTCTTCAACTCCGGATGCCGGAAGATGGCGGGCGTTGACAGTCCAGTCGGTGGTTTCAATACCAGATAACGTGCAGGCGGCAGCGAAAGCGGGGTCAGCGATTCGCCGATGCCTTCAACCCAGGCGTGCTGCCCCCCGATGAAAAAGGGCACATCGGCACCGAGTGTCAGCCCCAGGGTGGACAACGCCTCGGTGCTCAGGCCCAGTTGCCAGAGACGGTTCAGCGCCAGCAGGGTGCTGGCGGCATCGCTGGAGCCACCTCCCAGGCCCGCCTGTGATGGAATCTCCTTCTGCAGACCGATATGCACACCCTGCGAACAGCCGGTGTGCTGCTGGAGCAGCCGGGCCGCTCTGACGGTCAGATCGTCTTGCGGCAGCGGGAGGCCATTGCCCAGGTCTTCGCGGCTGATCTGGCCGTCCCGTCGCCAGTCAAAGTGGAGTTTGTCTGCCCAGTCGATGAGGGTGAAGACCGACTGGAGCAGGTGATAGCCATCGTCGCGGCGCCCGACCACGTGGAGGAAAAGATTGAGTTTGGCCGGGGCTGGAACGTCCAGCAGTTGTCGCAGAGGCATGGTGTTCTTATTGAAGCGCAATCCGAATCACAACGGCAGGGACCGGTTGAAGCCGACGAGCCGTGATGCGACCATCGCCGTGTCTGGAGAGGTCGGCCTCCCAGTCGTTCAGCGAGGTGTTGCGACCTTGCAGCCAATCGAAGAGCTGAACCATGGGCAGGGTGCTGCCGGTGAGAGCCCGTGTCAGATCGTCCAGGCTGGCATGTCGTTGGACCTGGTTGCCGCGTTCCAGTTCGGCCCCTTCAGGCGACCATCGGGCCACGGCCAGCAGCTGGCCCAGGGGGGAGATGAGGCGTATCTCGCCTTGTTGGGGTCCACCCTTGAGTTCGAAACCCGACTGAAAATGCTGGGGTGGATCGGTAGAGACCGAAATCGCCAGGCGACCGAACCACTGCGCGGTATCGGTGTCGGTGGGCAAAGAAGGCGAGACGGCGCAACCGGACAGCACGAGCACACCCAGAAGCCCACTCAGCAGCAACCGGCGATTCATGGCTGGACTTTGAGTCGCTGCAGGGTCTCGAGCAGGGTTTCGTTTTCGGGATTCAGCAGCAACCCCTCGCGCCAGACGCTGATGGCCTCTGCCTGCTGGTTGAGACTCCAGTGGACTTCGCCCAGATGCGCAGCGATTTCGGCATCGGGCAGGCGCTGGAAGGCATCCCGAAGGATGCGAAGCGCTTCCTGCTTGTTGCCCATCCGGAACTCCACCCAGCCCAGGCTGTCGAGGATGTAGGCATCGTTGGGAGCCGCCGCGAGGGCTTTCTGTATCAGCGACCGAGCCTCTTGCAGCCGTTCGTTCCGGTCGGCCAGGGAGTAACCGAGGGCGTTGTAGGCGTGGTGGTAGTCGGGGTGTCGCTGGATCAGGGCCCTGAGCAGGGATTCCATGGTCTCGAACTGGCCGGCTTTTTCGGCTGCCATGGCCTGCTCGTAGGCCAGATCTGGGTCGTCCGGGAAGCGCTGGGCCGCGGCGCTGAATGCCTCATACGCTTCCCGATAGGCTTTCACTTCCCTCAGCAGTTGCGCTTCCGCCAGAAGCTTGCGACGGACATCGGCATCGGTCCGTGCGGGCTGACGCTGGATCAACGCCCTGGCTTCAGGGATCTGCCCTTGACGGGCCAGCAGGGTGGCTCGGCGGATCTGGGCAGAGAGGAGGTCCTGGGCATTTTCGATGCGATCCAGCCAGGCATTGGCCGCTTGGTAGTCCCGGCGTTGCTCGGCGATGAGAGCCAGTTGCAGAAACGCCTGCGTCTGGCCCCGGCGCGCCTGATCGGGTGGCAGGGCACGCGACAGTTCCAGGAATTTCTGGAGTGAGGCTTCGGCAGCCGTGGGCCTGCGCTGCTGGGTCTGAAGCACCCCTTGCAGGAGCCAGGCTTCGGCCTGTTCAGGGTCGCGCGCAATCAGCCGTTCAAGCTGGCTCTGCGATTCGGCCCAACGGCGCACATCCAGCAATGCCCGGATGTAGCTCAGATGGACGGTCACAGACGCCTCGGCGGCAGGCTGTGGTGTCTGTTCCAGGAAGGCCAGAATCAGGGGTTCCGAACCCTCCACTTCGCGTTCAAAGAGCTCTACCGCGAGTCCGGCCGCATGGGTGGAATCGGGTTGTGCACGCAGCCCCGATCGAGCGGCCTGAAGGGCGGCGGGCAGATTCTGCTGCTCCAGTTCCATGCGACCGATGGCAGCCCAGGCGGCCCCTGCCGTCGAGGCATCCCCGATGGCGGGTTGCAAAGCCTCTCTGGCGGCCTGAAGCGCGGCAGCCTTGTCGCTGGTGCGTGCAAGCGTCTGTGGGATGGCGCTGATGACATCGCTGCGCCGCTCGGCCGGCGTCAGGCGAATCAACTGGCGCAGGGTGCGGCTGACTTCGGCCGGTCGGTTGAGGGCCAGCAGAATCTGCAGTTCGTAGCGGTAGGGTTCGTCGGCATCAGGAAAGGCTCGAGCCCAGTCTTGGGCGGCAGACAACGCCGCATTCCCGGCCCTGCCTTGCAGGGCAATTTCGACAGCGCGCCGGTACAGCTCCGGGCGCTGGGTTCGACGGGCGGCGTCCAGCATCAGCGAATAAGCTGCCCCAGGATCGCTGCTCTGAAGCTGGATTTCAGCCAGCAGCAACTGGTAGAACAGCTCGGCATTGAGTTCCTGCCCAGGACTGGTGAATTCGAGAAGTGGGCGAGGAGAGCCGTTCTGTGCCTGCACCGGGAATGTCATGCCAGCCAGACAGGCGGTGGCCATGCCCAGACCTGCAAGCCGGATGAGTGATGGCAAGGCAGGACGGGATACTGCCATCTGAGGGGCGGGCAACCGATTCATCGGCCCATGATAATGGATACCAGCCGTCTCGTCAGAGGATCAGCAGATGCCCGAATTGCCTGAAGTGGAAGTGACCCGTCTGGGTTTTGCCGACCGCATTGCCGGCGGTCGGATCCTCCATGTCTGTCTGGGCAAACCCTTGCGCTGGCCCTTGGGTGTGGAGGCCACCCTTCTCGAAGGCATGCAGGTTCTCGGGGTCAGGCGCCGCGGGAAATACCTGCTCTTGGACCTCGACGGCGGCATGCTCCTCCTGCACCTGGGCATGTCTGGCAGCCTACGCTTCGACCGGTTCCTTCCGCCTTACGGGCCCCACGACCATTTCGAGCTCACAACCAGCCAGGGGGTGCTGAGGCTTCACGATCCCCGACGCTTCGGGGCCGTGGTCTTCGTCAGCAGCGAATCCGATCCCGTTGCGGTCAAGTTGCTCGGCGGCCTGGGTGTGGAGCCGCTGACCGATGCGTTTGATGCCCAGGCTTTTCATGCGCAGCTGCGTCAGCGGCGTGCGCCCATCAAGCAGGTGCTGCTGGCGGGCGATCTGGTGGTGGGCGTGGGCAATATCTATGCCGCGGAGGCCCTGTTCAGGGCGGGCATACGCCCGACACTGCGGTCGGATCGGATGAGCCGACCCAGGGCGATGCGTCTGCATGCCGCCATCCGCGAGGTGTTGAGTCGAGCGGTCGAAGTGGGCGGCAGCACGCTGCGCGATTTTGCCAACGCCCAGGGTGACCGCGGCCACTTTCAGCTCGAAACCCGGGTGTACGGCAGAGGCGGTCAGCCTTGCCATGTTTGCGGCACGACCATTCGTCAGATCCGCCAAGGGCAGCGATCCACATTTTTCTGCCCGGTTTGCCAGAAGTCCTGACGGCCTGAGGCGGTGCTATATTGAAGGCCAATTTGCATCCCTGACCAGGCCGCTTTTCAACCATGTCTTTCAATCAGGAATTTGACGAGCACGGTGCCTGGCGGCGCCAGCAGGCCGAACAGATCAAGTCCCTGGCTGACTGGCTGCGGTCGCGAGACCTGCTGGAGCCGGGTGTGCAGGAGCGGCTTCAACAGTTGCAGATCCAGCTGGGCAGCGACAAGGTGATGGTCGCTTTCGTGGCGGAGTTTTCACGCGGCAAGTCCGAGCTCATCAATGCGGTGTTCTTTGCCGGTTATGGCAGGCGGATCATGCCGGCCAGTGCCGGACGCACCACGATGTGTCCGACCGAACTGGGTTACGACCCCGACCTGTCCCCTTGCCTCAGGTTGCTGCCCGTGGAAACCCGTTGGCAGCCGCAGTCCCTGCTGGAGTGGCGCAGCGCGCCCGATCAGTGGGAACGCATCGATCTGGATGTGAACGACCCGGCCCAGCTGGCGCAGGCGATTGAGAAGGTGGCCGAAGTCAGCCGGGTCTCTGTCGATGAAGCCCGATCGCTGGGTTTCTGGCACGACGAGTCGCCTGACGACAACCCGATTCAAGGTTCGGATGGCCTGGTGGAGGTGCCCCGCTGGCGCCATGCCCTGATCAACATGGCGCACCCCTTGCTGAAGCAGGGACTGGTGATTCTCGATACCCCGGGTCTGAATGCGATCGGTGCCGAGCCTGAGCTCACGATCAGCCTGCTGCCCCAGGCACAAGCCGTGGTGTTCATTCTGGCCGCCGATGCGGGCGTCAGCAAGTCTGACCTGGCGATGTGGCGTGAACACCTGGCTCCCGCCGCCGAACGCAGCGACTCCCGTCTGGTGGTGCTCAACAAGATCGACACCCTGTGGGACGAGCTGAGCCAGCCCGCCTACATCGAGGCGCAGATCGCCCGACAACGAGCCATTTCTGCCGAGGTGCTGGGACTCAAGCCAGAGCAGGTGATTGCCGTGTCGGCCCAGAAGGGACTGCTGGCCAAGGTGCGAGGCGACCAGACCCTGCTGGCACAAAGCCGGTTGCCCGATCTCGAACGTGTGCTGGCCGACGATGTGCTGGGGCGTCGGCGCGAGATTCTGACGTTGAACACCCGCAAGGCACTAGTCCAGTTGCGTCTCGAGGTGGGTCAGCATCTCCACGCTCGTTCGCGCGAACTGCTCGACCAGATACAGGAACTGGAGGCCCTGCGAGGCAAGAATGTGGCGGTCATCCGGCAGATGCGGCTGCGCATCGAGCAGGAGCAGAGCGAGTTCAATGCGGGCGGTGCCCGCATTCAGGCGGTGCGCTCGATTCACCTCAAGCTGCTGAAGTCGCTCTTTACCCAGCTGGGCAGCAATCGCCTGAAGGCAGAGGTGGCCGAACTGGCACAGGCACTCAGGCAGCCGGGCATCAAGCTGGGTGTGCGCAAGGTCTATGCCGAGGCGTTTGGACGCTTGCGGCAAGGGTTTGACGAAGCCCAGCGGATGGCCGCTGAAGTGCAGGACATGATCGCTGGTGCGTTTCGCAAGCTCAATGCCGAGTACGGGTTTGCGCTCCAGGTGCCTGAACGGCTCGATCTGTCGGCCTATGCTCAGGAACTGGCCCTGATCGAGCGGAATCATCTAGAGTATCTGGGTTTGACCAACGTCTTCCGGCTTGCTCAGCCCGAATTTGCCGAGCGGCTGGCCAAAGCCGTGATGTCTCGCCTGCGCCAGTTGCATGAGGAGGCATCCAACGAGGTGGAGTTCTGGAACAAGTCTGCCGCCTCGCAACTGGATGGCCAGTTGCGTGAGCGCCGCCAGAATTTTGCACGTCGTATCGAAGCGGTTCGCCGCATTCAGGAGGCGGCCGGCGGTCTGGATGAACGGATTGCCCAGTTGCAGGCCCAGCTTGAGCAGCTGACCGATGACGAGGCGGCGCTACGCCGGCTGACGGGCGATGAGGCCAAAGCGCCGACACCGTGGCCTGAGGTGGCTGAGTCTGCCGACATGTCTGTCAACCCTGCCTGACGGGCTGGCATGAGTGGGTTTTTCACCGCCGTCGTGGCCTGGCAGCGTCAGCATGGGCGGCATGGCCTTCCCTGGCAAGGCACGACCGATCCCTATCGTGTCTGGCTGTCGGAAATCATGTTGCAACAGACCCAGGTGGCCACCGTGCTCGCCTATTACGCCCGATTCCTGGCCCGATTTCCGGATGTGCAATCACTGGCCGCAGCGGATACAGACGAGGTACTGGCTTTGTGGGGGGGGCTGGGTTACTACAGCCGTGCCCGACACTTGCACCGGTGTGCCAGGGAGGTGGTGTCGCGATGGAATGGTCGGTTTCCGTCAACCGCTTCCGATCTCCAGACGTTACCGGGTATCGGTCCTTCGACAGCGGCCGCCATTGCCGCCTTCTGTTTTGGTGAGCCAGTGTCCATCATGGATGGCAACGTCCAGCGGGTACTGACAAGGTGGCTGGCGTTTGACAGGGATCTCGCCCAGGCCACGCATGCACGTGAGCTTCGGCAATGCGCCCAGGGGCTGGTGCCGCCCACCGCTGACCACGAGGACATGGTGGCCTACACCCAGGGACTGATGGACCTGGGCGCCACCGTCTGCCGACGGAGCAAACCGGAATGCCCTGCCTGCCCAGTCGCGCAGACATGCCAGGCACTGGCGCAAGGTCAGGCTGTGCGCTTTCCGGTCAAAACCCGCAAACAGAACCGGCGTACCGAATCGTGGTGGCTGCAGGTGTGGCGGCGCACCGATGGCGCCTACTGGTTGCAACCGCGACCATCGACGGGTATCTGGGCCGGATTGCACGCCTTTCCGGTGGTGATGTCGGCCGAGGAGGCCGAAGCCAGGCCCCCCCTGGTCGATGATGGCGCTGATGCGGTGTGGCACGATCCCTTGCGTCACAGCCTGACGCATCGGGAACTGGTGCTGCATCCGGTCGAGTGGCCGGTGGGTCGGTCGCCCGTCGCGGCTACCGGTTGCTGGGTGAGCCGCCGGTCCGATCTCACCATGGGTCTGCCGACGCCAATCAGGCAGTGGCTGGAGGCCCGTCTGCCGGACTGAAAAACAAGCGGTTCAATGATGCCGCAAGGCGTCGAGTTCCCGGTGGCGTTTCTGTACCACACCCAGATGACTGAATGCTTGGGCGAGTTGCTCGACCAGAAACACCGAGCGGTGCTGTCCTCCGGTGCACCCGACGGCGACCGTCACGTAACTGCGGTGGTCGGCCACCATGCGCGGCAGCCAGTGTTCCAGGAATTGCCGGATCTGGTTTTTCATGGTGAGCACTTCCGGTTCGGCGAGCAGGTAGTTGGCAACTGCAGGGTCCTGACCAGTGAGCGATCGAAGCTCTGGTTCGTAGTGGGGATTGGGCAGCATGCGCACATCAAACACAAAGTCGGCATCCATGGGAATGCCTCGCTTGAAGGCAAACGATTCGAATACCAGGGTCAGCGGCGCAGGGGCCCGATGCAGCAGGGCTTTGACTTCGCTGCGCAGGTGTGAAGCCCGTAGCTGGCTGGTGTCGAGCACGAGCGCCCGTTCTCGCAGTTCGCTCAGCAGTTCCCGTTCGAGTTCGATGGCCTCCACCAGGGCGCGCCGCTGGTCGTCGGTGTCTTTCAGCGACAACGGATGCATCCGACGGGTTTCCGAAAACCGCCGGACCAGGGTTTCGGTGGTCGTTTCAAGGAACAGCACAGTCAGGGCCTGACCCCGTTGCCGGATCGCCTGGATTCGCTGTGGCAGGCCAGGCAGCGATTGGGCGCTCCGCACATCCATGGCCACGGCCACGCGGTCGGCCTGGTGGGTCTGTTCCACTTCGATCAGCGATTCGAGAAGTTCAGGCGGCAGATTGTCGACACAGTAAAAGCCCGCGTCTTCCAGCGCGTGCAGCGCCACCGACTTGCCGGATCCGGACATGCCGGTGATCAGGACGAGCTGCACATCAACTCCCGGGCGTGCGCCAACGAGGTATCGGTCAGGCGGTCGCCGCCCAGCATGCGGGCGAGTTCCCGGACGCGATGCTCACCGTCTGCCGGGGTCACACGGCTGGTGGTACCCGAATCGGTGCGGGTCTTTTCGACCAGCAGGTGGTGGTGGGCACAGGCGGCCACCTGGGGCAGGTGGGTGACGGCCAGCACTTGCCGATCGTCACCCAGTCGGCGCATCAACTGGCCGACGGTGTGGGCCACGGCGCCGCCAATGCCACTGTCCACCTCGTCAAAGATAAGGGTGGGGGCTTGCCCCAGCTGGCTGGTGGTGACCGAAATGGCCAGCGCCATGCGAGAGAGCTCGCCGCCCGAAGCGACCTTGCCCACTGGGCGCGGGGTGCTCCCCGGGTGGCCCGCCACCAGGAATTCCACGTTTTCCAGGCCGTGCGCCTGGGGTTCGTCCAGTGCTTGCAGTCGCACTTCAAACCGCCCGCCCGCCATGCCCAGTCCCTGCATGGCTTCGGTGATCGCTGCCGACAGTGCCTCGCCAGCCGTGGCTCGTTGTTGGCTCACGGCCCTGGCGGCCTGGACGAGCCGCTGGTGGGCGTCGCGTTCGGCGCGTTGCAGGGCGTCCAGGTCGGCGCTCCGATCGAGCGCCGCCAGCGACTGTTTCCACTGCGCCCACCGTTCCGGCAGTTCCTCCGGGGGGCATCGGTAGCGGCGCGCCAGCGACAGCCACGCACCCATGCGCTGGTCCAGTGCTTCCAGTGCAGCGGGGTCGAGTTCGGTGTGGTGGGCGTGGTGCTGCAGGTCGTGGCACGCATCCTCGATCTGTGCCAGGGCGGCCTGCAGGACCTCGGCGAGTTCGGCGTAACGTGGTTCGATCTGTTGCTGTCCCTGCAGGGCCTGCACGGCCCGGTGGATGCGGCGGGTGGCGCTGTCGTCGTCTTCGTCCAGTGCCGCCAGCGCGAGCTGGGCGGCGTCGATCAGTCCCTGGGCATGGGCCAGCCGACCATGCTGCCGATTCATCTCTTCCCACTCACCGGATTGAGGCCCCAGTTTGTCCATCTCGCTGATCTGCCACTGCAGCCGTTCGCGCTCCTGCTGCAGCGTGGCCTGACGGGCACGGGCGTCGTCCAGCGTGCGCAGTGCCTCGCGCCAAGCCGCCCAGCCATTCCGCAACGCCTGGGTGTCAAGCCGGGCGTAATCGTCCAGGAGCTGGCGCACGGCATCCGGGCGGGTCAGGCTCTGCCAGGCGTGCTGGCCGTGGATGTCCACCAGTTCGTCAGCCAGCGCCTTGAGCTGGCTGGCCGTGGCGGCACTGCCATTGATCCAGGCGCGGCTGCGGCCCTGGCTGTCGATCTGCCGTTTGAGCTGCAACGGCTCGCCAGACAGGGTGTCGAAGCCGTTGGAGTCCAGCCACTGCACAACGACAGGGCTGGCGGCAAATTCGGCCACGATCTCGCAGCGTGCCGCCCCCTCGCGCACCACGGACGCATCGGCGCGGGCGCCCAGCACCAGCTGCAGTGCGTCAATCAGGATGGATTTGCCTGCCCCGGTTTCACCCGTCAGCACGGTGAAACCCCTTTGCAGGTCCAGGTCCAGCGACTGCACGATCACAAAGTCGCGCAGCGCCATGCGTTGCCAGCTCAACTGACCACTCCTTCATTCCAGTGCAGCTTGCGCCGCAGGGTGTCGAAATAACTCCAGCCGACCGGGTGCAGAATCCGCAGTTCGTGGGCCGAGCGCCGCACGGTGATGCGATCGCCATGCAGCAGGCTGGTGAAGCTCTGCATGTCGAAGTGTGCGCTGGCGTCGCGGCCCGACACGACTTCCATCGCGATTTCGCCGGTCGAGGGCAGCACGATGGGCCGGTTGGACAGGGTATGGGGGGCGATGGGCGCCATCACCCAGCCCGCGATGGCCGGGTGCAGCAGTGGCCCACCCGCCGACAGGGCGTAGGCGGTGGAGCCCGTGGGCGAGGCGATGATGAGGCCGTCTGCCCGCTGGTTGGCCACAAAGTGGCCATCCACTTCGACGCGCAACTCCACCATGCTGGGCGAGCCACCACGGTTCACCACCACATCGTTCATGGCGATGGTTTCGAAAATGCAGCGCCCATCGCGCCACACGCCCGCCTGCATGAGTGCCCGGCGGTCTTCCTCGTGGCTGCCTCGCAGGATGGCGGCCAGGTGGCTCTCGAAGCCTCGGTAGGGGATGTCGGTGATGAAGCCCAGCCGACCCTGGTTGATGCCCACCACCGGGACCTTGTGCCGGGCCAGCTGCCGGCCGATCCCCAGCATGGTGCCGTCGCCGCCCATGACCAGGGCCAGATCGCAGACCTCCCCCAGCTCGGACACATCCAGCACCGGATGGTTGGTGAGGCCGGTGTTGTGGGCCGTGTCGCGCTCCAGCGACACATCACAGCCCTGGTCGTGCAGGAAATGGATGATCTTCTCGATGGCGTCCCGCGAGCCGTGTGCGTGGTACTTGCCCACCACCGCCACATGACGAAAGCGAATCGGTGACCGAGGCGTGATCGGCGCAGGCAGCGCAGAGGGCGAATTCATGCTCAAATTAGAGCACAAGGTTCTTAAAATGTGACGATGCTGGATGACCGTTCCAAACTGTTGCTGAAGACGCTGGTCGAGCGCTACATTGCCGACGGTCAGCCGGTGGGATCGCGCACCCTGTCCAAGGCCGCGGGGCTGGAATTGTCGCCAGCCACCATTCGAAACGTGATGAGCGATCTCGAAGAGCTCGGGCTCATCGTCAGTCCGCACACCTCCGCCGGGCGGGTGCCCACCGCCCGTGGCTACCGCCTGTTTGTGGACACCATGCTCACCGTGCGGCGTGATGAACTGAGGGCGGTGGATCGCCTGCCCAGTGCCGGTCTGCAGGCCGAGCAGCCCCGCCAGGTGCTCAGCCAGGCTGCCCAGATGCTCTCGAGCCTGTCGCAGTTTGTGGGGGTGGTGATGGCGCCCAAGCGGCCCACGGTGTTCCGGCACATCGAGTTCCTGAACCTTTCTGACCGGCGGGTCCTGGTGATTCTGGTGTCGCCCGATGGTGACGTACAGAACCGTGTCATTCATACGCAGACCGATTTCACCCAGAGCCAGTTACAGGAAGCGGCCCATTTTCTCAACAGCCATTATTCGGGCCTGACGATTGACCAGGTTCGTGAACGCCTGCGCACCGAGGTGGACCGGCTGCGTGGCGAGATCGCCTCGCTCATGGTCAAGGCGGTGGAAGCGGGCCCTGATGCCATTGACCAGCAGGACGAGGTGGTGGTCGCGGGTGAGCGCAACCTGCTGTCGGTCAGCGAGTTTTCCCGCGACATGGACCATCTGCGCAAGATGTTCGATCTATTCGAACAGAAAACCCAGCTCATGCGGCTGCTCGAAGTGTCCAACCAGGCGGAAGGTGTGCGCATTTTCATTGGCGGCGAAAGCCAGGTCGTGCCCTTCGAGGACTTGTCGGTGGTGAGCGCTCCCTACGAGGTCGATGGGCAGTTGGTGGGCACGCTGGCCGTGATCGGCCCGCAACGCATGCCTTACGACCGCATGATCCAGATCGTGGACATCACGTCCAAACTCGTGAGCAACGCCCTGAGCCACCACAAGTGAGTGGCTACAATCCTTGGTCTGGTCGGGGCGTTAGCTCAGTTGGTTAGAGCAGGGGACTCATAATCCCTTGGTCGGGGGTTCAAGTCCCTCACGCCCTACCAATTCATCCGGTGGCGGCATGTCGCAGCAGCACGATCGCCAGCATCCACATGATCATGCCGATCAGCCCGTCCAGTATTTGCCAGGCGCGTGGCCTGGCAAACCACGGAGCCAGCCACCGGGCGCCAAAACCCAGCAAGGTGAACCACGTCATGCTGGCCAGGCTGGCGCCTGCCACAAACCATCCCTGAAGGCCAGTCGGCTGCTGCGCGCCCATGGTGCCCACGAGCAGCACCGTGTCGAGGTACACATGCGGGTTGAGCAGGGTGAAAGCGCTGGCTTGTATCAGCGCGGCACGGCGGCTGAGGTTGGCCCCGCCCGTTGCGGCATGCAGTTGCCCAGCCTGGCGTAGGCGCATCAGCGCTTTCCAGCCGTACCATGCCAGGAACAGGGCGCCGGCCAGGGCCATGGCGCGAGCCAGTTGCGGGCGCTCACCCACCGCCTGGGCCATCCCGAATACGCCGGCGGTGATCAGCAAAGCATCGGCCACGGCGCAGAACAGCACCACCGTGCCCACATGCTCGCGTCGAAGGCCCTGCCGAAGCACAAAGGCGTTCTGCGCGCCGATGGCCACGATGAGCCCCAGGCTCAGGGCAAATCCCTGGAGAAGCACAGGCCAGATGGCGCTTGCGGTGAAGAACAGTCGGTCCATTTCGGCTATCTTCGCAGGATTCCGTCAACGTTTTCGTGCCACCCGCATGCCGCTGGATTCGAGATGACCATACGCCCGATTCTGAAAATGGGAGACCCTGACCTGTTGCGTGTCGCACAGCCGGTCCCTGGTCCTGATGCGCCTTTCCTGCCAACGTTGCTTGAGGATCTGCGCGACACCATGCGTGCCGCCCATGGCGCCGGCCTGGCTGCTCCCCAGATCGGGGAGAACTGGCAGGTGGTGATTTTTGGCAATGGCGAACCCAACCCCCGTTACCCCGATGCCCCCGTGGTACCTCCCACGGTACTCATCAACCCCGTGATCGAGCCCATGGGCGACGACATGGAAGATGGCTGGGAAGGCTGCCTGTCGGTGCCCGGCCTGCGCGGGGTGGTTCCTCGTTACCGGCGGATCCGCTACACCGGCTGGGGCGAACAGGGTGAGCGCATCGACCGGGTGGTGGAGGGTTTTCATGCCCGTGTGGTGCAGCACGAGTGCGACCACCTCATCGGGCGCTTGTATCCCACCCGGATGACCGATCTGACGCGTCTGGGTTTCACGGATGTGCTGTTTCCCGGACTGGATGCGCCGGAGGATGATTGATGGCCGACCGCACCTTGAAGCCGAAGGTGTACCTGGCTGGGCCCGATGTGTTCTATCCCGATGCCCGGCAGCGGGGCGCCGAGTTGTGCCGCCTGTGTGCGGCGAACGGTTTTGTAGGGCTCTATCCGCTGGACGCCCCATTGCAGTCTGGTGTGCAGCCGCTATCCCTCGCCATCTATCTGGCCAACCGTGCCCTGATCGATCAGGCCGATGCCGTGGTCGCGAACCTGCGTGATTGGCGCGGCCACGAGCCAGACAGCGGAACGGTCTGGGAAGCGGCCTATGCGCTGGCCTGCGGCAAGCCGGTGGTGGGTTATCTGCCCAGCGGCCATTCCCTGAGGGAACGCATGGCCGGCCTGGCGCCAACTGGCCAGGATGTCGAGGGCAACGAGGTGGAAGATTTCGGGCTTCCGCTGAACCTGATGCTGGCTCACAGCCTGACGGCCATCGTGCACGGCCCTGAAGATGGCCATGCCGGTTTCCAAGCGGCGCTCGAGTGCCTGAAGCACCTTGACGGGCACGAAAAAAATCGACCCCCATCGAAGAGCCGCTGAAATCGTTGTATACTCCTAGCTTCTGCAAGCGGCTGTAGCTCAGTTGGATAGAGTACTTGGCTACGAACCAAGGGGTCGTGGG
>CAZEZY010000064.1:0-6492 GCA_964516635.1 uncultured Tepidimonas sp.
CCCACGCTGAGCTTCCCGGTGGCCAACACCCTGATGGTGGAGCCCACCGAGAGCGAAACGCTGGAAGAACTGGACCGTTTCATCGACGCAATGATCGCCATCCGCGAAGAAATCCGCCAGATCGAAAACGGCACCTGGCCGCAGGACGACAATCCGCTGAAGAACGCGCCGCACACGTCGGCCAGTCTGATGAAGGCGGAGTGGACCCACCCCTATGCCCGCGAAACGGGCGCGGCCAACCACGGCCGGAACAAGGCCTACTGGCCCTCCGTGGGCCGGGTGGACAACGTCTACGGCGACCGCAACCTGTTCTGCAGTTGCGTGCCACTGAGCGAACTCAACTGAAGGCCAGCGAGTCCATCGCGAGGTGGCTGTACATCACCTCGCGGCTCAGGTACTGGGGCTGAGCGCCGCCTGGCGCTCCCCACCCTGCCGCGCCGAGGGCGAAGTACAAGGGCAGCAGGTGCTCATCGGTGGGATGGGCCCTGACGGCTTCCGGCGCCCGGTGGCGGTAATCAAAGGCGGCTTCGAGGTCGCCTCGCGTCAGCACATCGGCCATCCAGCCCGAGAACGCCTCCACATAAGGGGCAGCCGGGGCGGACTGTGCCGGACGACCGGCAAAAAACTCGCGCAGGTTGTGCGTCATGCTTCCGGAGCCGATGAGCCACACGCCTTCGTCGCGCAAGCCCTGCAACGCGGCGCCCATGGCATACACCTCGCGAGGGCCTGCATCGGCCGGCAGAGACAGTTGCACCACCGGCACCTGTGCCTGGGGCAGCAGAAAACGCAAAGGCATCCAGGCGCCATGGTCAAAAGGCCGTTCAGGGTCGATGGCCGCCGGCATGCCGTGCGCCGACAACGCAGACTGAACCGCTGAAGCGAGTGCGGGTGAGCCAGGCGCCGGGTACTGGAGGGCGTAGAGCGGATCCGGAAAGCCCCCGAAATCGTGCCAGGTGGCTGGCGCCGGATGGCCAGTGATGGACAGGCCGCGCGTCATCCAGTGCGGCGAGAGCACGACGACGCCACGCAGGTCGTGATGTGCCACGACTTCTTTCCCGTGTGCTGCCCACAAGCCCCCGGTGACGCCCGGTTCCAGCGCCATCATGGGTGAGCCGTGGGAGACGAACAGCGCGGGCACGCGGGCGGGCATCGCCGAAGCAGCGGTTTCCATCGGATTTTCCATGACATGAATGTAATTCGATGGCTCGTGAAAATCATTCATTCCGGACGACGATGCCGTTCAAAAGTCTTGGGGATGAATCAGCGACAATGACACGATTTTTTCCATTACACACCCACCCCCCCGAGCCATGGACCGTTACGCCGTCATCGGCAAGCCCATCCAGCACAGCAAGTCCCCGCTGATCCACCAGGCCTTTGCACAGGCCACGGGGCAGGTCCTGACTTACGAAAAAATCGAAGGCACCTTGGGGCAGTTTGCGGCAACGGTCGACCGTTTCCGGGCAGAGGGCGGTCTGGGCCTGAATGTGACGGTCCCTTTCAAAACCGACGCTTGCGCCTACGCCACCGACCTGGCCGAAAGCGCCCGGGCCGCCGGCGCCGCCAATGCACTCAAATTCGAAGGCGACCTTTGTCTTGCCCAGAACTTTGATGGGGTGGGCCTGGTGCGTGACATCGTGCACAACCTGGGGCATGCCGTCCAGGGCAAACGCGTGCTGTTGCTGGGTGCCGGTGGCGCCACCCGAGGCGCCATCCTGCCGCTGCTGGCCGAGGCGCCAGCCCGTCTGTTCGTGGCCAACCGCACGGTGGACAAAGCGATGGATCTGGTCGGTTTTTTTCACGATCAGGGCGCTTCCACCCAGGTGCTCGAAGGTGGTGGCTATCCAGATCTGCACTCGGATGCCTTCGACATCGTGATCAATGCCACGTCGGCCAGTCTCACCGCCGATCTGCCCCCCCTGCCCGTCACGGCCCTGGATGCCAACGGGCTGGCCTACGACATGGTCTATGGCAAAGGCCTCACACCCTTCCTGCAACTGGCTCAACGCTCAAACGTGCGTCACCTGGCCGACGGCGTGGGGATGCTGGTCGAGCAGGCGGCCGAAGCGTTTGCCTGGTGGCGTGGGGTGCGACCCGACACCCAGCCCGTCATCCGCCAGCTGACCGTCCCGCTGGTCTGAACCCGATTTCCTTGCCTCCCATGAACCAACTCGACGCCCTCAAGCAATACACCACCGTGGTGGCCGACACCGGCGACTTCCTGCAAATGGCCCAGTACCGGCCGCAGGACGCCACCACCAACCCGTCGCTCATCCTGAAGTCGGTCCAGAAACCCGAATACGCCCCACTGCTGAAGGCGGCCCAAGCGATGTGCGGGCAGCGATCGCTGGACGAAGTGGTGGACCGCCTGCTGGTGCGTTTTGGCTGTGAGATCCTGGCGGTGGTGCCGGGCCGGGTGTCCACCGAGGTGGATGCCCGCCTCAGCTTTGACACCGAAGCCACCATCGCCCGCGCTCAGCGTCTGATGGCCCTGTATCAGGCCGAAGGGATCACGCCCGAACGGGTGCTGATCAAGGTCGCGGCCACCTGGGAAGGGATACAAGCCGCGCGGCAGTTGGAGCAGCAGGGCATCCGCACCAACCTCACGCTGCTGTTTTCGTTCTGTCAGGCGGTGGCCTGCGGGCAGGCCGGCGTGCGGCTGATTTCGCCTTTCGTCGGGCGCATCTACGACTGGGCCAAGAAGCAGGCCGGGGCACAATGGGACGAAGCGGCACAATCGGGCGCCAACGACCCTGGGGTGCAGTCTGTCCGGCGCATCTTTGAATACTACAAGCGCCACGGCGTCGAAACCCAGGTGATGGGCGCCAGCTTCCGGAATGTGGGGCAGATCGTCGCGCTGTCGGGTTGTGATCTGCTCACCATCAGTCCCGAACTGCTGGCCCAGCTCGCCGCCAGCGAGGCTCCGCTGGCATGCGCCTTGCATGCCGAAGCCGCGCGGCAGATGGACATCCCGGCCATCGCCTTCAACGAACCCTCTTTCCGCCTCGCCCTCAACGAAGACGCCATGGCCACCGAAAAACTGGCCGAAGGCATCCGGGCCTTCTGCGCCGATGCCGTCAGACTGGAACGTCTGCTCCAACCCTGAACCGCCGAAAGTCCTGCTCATGGCCGACCGATCACTCGCTCCTTCCAAAGATCAGCCGCTGATCGAGAACATCCGCCTGCTGGGTCGACTGCTCGGCGATGTGATCCGGGAACACGAGGGCGAGTCCACCTACGAGCTGATCGAACGCATCCGTCAACTGTCGGTGGCTTACCGGCGACAAGCCGATGAATCGGCCGACAAGGCGCTGAAAAAGCTGCTGAAATCGCTCACCGACGACCAGGCCGTGAGTGTGATCCGGGCTTTCACCTACTTCAGCCACCTGGCCAATCTGGCCGAAGACCGGCACCACATCCGCCGCCGGGCCATCCATGAACAAGCCGGTCATGTCCAGCCCAGCAGCCTCGCTCATACCTGGCAACGGCTGAAACAGGCTGGCCTGGCCCCGTCGCAGGTTGCCCAGTTGCTCGCGCAGGCGCATGTCTCACCCGTGCTCACCGCCCACCCCACCGAGGTGCAGCGCAAAAGCATTCTGGACGCCGAGCGCGACATCGCCCGTCTGCTGGCCGAGCGTGACACCCTCATCCTTCCGCGCGCCCTTGCCGACAACGAAGCGCTCATGCGTGCCCGCGTGATCCAGTTGTGGCACACACGCCTGCTGCGGTTCACCAAGCTGACCGTGGCCGATGAAATCGACAACGCGATGGGCTATTACCAGAGCACGTTTCTGCCCGAAATCCCCCGGCTCTACCAGAGCATCGAGGAGGCCCTGGAAGGTGAAGCGGTGGCACCGTTTTTTCGCATGGGCCAGTGGATAGGGGGCGACCGCGATGGCAACCCGAACGTGACGGCAGCCACCCTCCGGCTCGCCCTTCAGCGGCAAGCCGATGTGGTGCTGCGGCACTACCTCACCGAAGTGCATCGCCTGGGGGCCGAACTGTCGCTGTCGGCCATGTTGTTGCCCGTGCCCGAGGCCATGCAGGCATTGGCCGACCGCTCCCCCGACACCAACGCCCACCGGCAAGATGAGCCCTATCGCCGGGCGCTGACGGGCATGTATGCCCGCCTGGCCGCCAACCTGCGACAGCTCAGCGGCGGCGAAGCGGCACGCCATGCGGTGGCACCACAGGACCCTTACGCCGGCGCCGAGGCATTTCTGGATGACCTTCGCACGATCGAGCAGGGTCTGCGGGTGCAAGGCTGCTCCGCCCTGGCCGTGCCGCGACTCCAGCCGCTCATTCGCACGGTCGAGGTGTTTGGCTTTCATCTGGCTACCGTGGATCTGCGCCAGAGCTCCGACCAGCATGAGCTGGCCATTGCCGATCTGCTGGCCGTGTCTCGGCTGGAACCGGACTACACCGCCCTCAGCGAAACCCGCAAACAGCAACTGCTGTTGCAATTGCTCAACGATGCACGGCCCCTGCGCATTCCGCACGCCAGCTACCTGGCCCACACGCTGAGCGAACTGGCCATCTTTGAAGCCGCCCGTGAATGCCGGCTCCGGTACGGTGCCACGGCCATCCGGCATGCCATCATCAGCCACACCGAAACCGTGAGCGACCTGCTCGAGGTGCTGCTGCTCCAGAAAGAAACCGGCCTGCTGCACGGCACCCTGGACCAGGACGCGCGCGCCGAACTGATCGTGGTTCCGCTGTTCGAGACCATCGAAGACCTGCGTAACGCCCCCGGCATCATGGAAGCGTTCTACCGCCTGCCCGGCATCGCCGCCATGGTGCAGCGGGGCGGCCCCTTCGAGTACCACGAACAGGACGTGATGCTGGGCTATTCCGACAGCAACAAGGACGGTGGCATCTTCACCAGCAATTGGGAGCTGTACCGGGCCGAAACCGCGCTGGCCGAATTGTTTGATCGACTCTCGACGGAACTGGGGCAGCCACTGTGCTTGCGGCTCTTCCATGGCCGCGGCGGCACGGTCGGCCGTGGCGGGGGGCCAAGCTACGAGGCCATCCTCGCGCAACCGGCGGGCACGGTACGCGGCCAGATTCGCCTGACCGAGCAAGGCGAAGTCATTGGCTCGAAGTACGCCAACCCCGACATCGGCCGCCGCAATCTGGAGACCCTGGTGGCCGCCACGCTGGAAGCCACGCTCCTGCCTGCCGGCAAACCGGTTCCACCCCGATTTCTGGAGGCCGCCGAGCGGCTGTCGCAAGCCAGCATGGCCGCCTACCGGGCGCTGGTTTACCAGACGCCGGGTTTCACCGACTACTTTTTCAACGCCACGCCGATCCGCGAAATCGCAGAACTCAACATCGGTTCCCGCCCTGCCTCTCGCAAACCCTCGCAGCGCATCGAAGACCTGCGCGCGATTCCCTGGGGCTTCAGCTGGGGCCAGTGTCGCCTCACCCTGCCCGGCTGGTTCGGCCTGGGCAGCGCCGTGGCCCAGTTGCAACGCGACATGGGCGAAGCCGCCGCCAACCGGATGCTGCAGCAGATGGTGCGCCAGTGGCCATTTTTCCGGACCTTGCTGTCGAACATGGACATGGTGCTGGCCAAAAGCGATCTGTCGCTCGCGCGTCGCTATGCCGATCTGGTGCCCGATGCGAAGCAGCGCAAACGGATTTTCACGGCCATCGAAGCCGAATGGCACCTGACCCACCAGGCGCTGGAAACCCTGACCGGTCAGAGCACCCGGCTGGCCGACAACCCGGCTCTGGCCCGTTCCATCGAACACCGTTTCCCTTACATCGACCCACTGCACCATTTGCAGGTAGAGTTGATCCGTCGTTTCCGCGCCGGCAGTCAGGCCGAAAAAGTCAAGCGCGGCATCCACATTTCCATCAACGGCATTGCCGCCGGACTCCGCAACACAGGTTGAACCCCATGACCACACCCCCTCTGATCGTCCACCACCTGGAAACCTCGCGCTCACACCGCGTGCTCTGGCTGCTGGAGGAACTGGGGGTGCCTTACGAGCTCAGAACCTACCGGCGTGACCCCAAAACCCGGCTGGCTCCCCCCGAGCTGAAAGCGATTCACCCGCTGGGCAAATCCCCGGTCATCACCCATGGTCCCCTGGTGGTGGCGGAGTCGGGCGCCATCCTCGAATACCTCGGTGACACCTATGCCGATCAGGCGCCACCCGATCTGGCTCAACTGGTGCCGGCCAAAGGCACGCCGGCACACCTGCGTTGCCGCTTCTGGATGCATTACGCAGAAGGCTCACTGATGAACTGGTTGCTCATGAAACTGGTGTTCATGAGCATTCCCAAGCAGCCCATGCCGTTTTTTGTCAAGCCGATTGCCCGGGCGATCTGCCAGCAGGTACAGCAGAAACTGATCGATCCGAACCTGGCTACTGCCCTGCCCTTCATGGACCAGGAACTGTCCCGCAGCCCCTGGTTTGCGGGCGACCACCTCACCCTGGCGGATTTCCAGATGAGTTTTGCGGTGGAGGCTGCGCTGTCCCG
>CAZEZY010000064.1:6592-13552 GCA_964516635.1 uncultured Tepidimonas sp.
GGCGCGCGCCTCTTCCTGCAAGCGCAATACCCGACGCTGAACCTTCCCGGTGGTGGTCATGGGCAGGGCATCGATGAACTCGATGGCTTTCGGATATTCATAAGGCGCCAGTCGTCCCTTGACGTGTTCCTGCAATTCGGCCACCAGGGCATCGTCGAATTCCGTCTGGGGATGGACACACCGCGCACGGCGCTGAGCGAATGCCGGTGCCAGCACCACATAGGCCTTCACCAGCGCACCCCGCTGTTCATCGGGCTTGGGCACCACCGCCGCATTCGCCACGGCCGGATGCTTGACCAGACAGTTCTCGATCTCGCTGGGGCCGATGCGGTAGCCCGCCGATTTGAACATGTCGTCAGCCCGCCCCTGGTACCAGAGATA
Organism: uncultured Tepidimonas sp.; assembly: GCA_964516635.1. GTDB lineage: Bacteria > Pseudomonadota > Gammaproteobacteria > Burkholderiales > Burkholderiaceae_C > CAZEZY01. The sequence goes on from CAZEZY010000064.1 coordinate 6,974, forward strand.
ACCGTCTTCGTCCCGAATGGCCATGTCACCGGTCCGGCACCAGCTGTCGAGCGGGTCGCCGGTGAATTTCGCCAGGGTGGCCTGCTCGTTGTGCCAGTAGCCCAGAAAAAAGATCGGATCCAGATCGCCATGCACATCCCGTCGGTGCACGGCCACCTCGCCCGCGACACCCGGGGGGCATTCCTGGCCGTCGTCATCGATCACGGCCACCCGGTGACCCGGATAGCCTTTGCCCATGCTGCCTGGCCTCGGCGGCCACAGGCGGGCACAGTTGCCCACCACGTAATTGATCTCGGTCTGGCCGAACATCTCGTTGACGGTCACCCCCAGTTGATCGCGGCAATAGCCAAACACCGCGTCACCCACCGCCTCGCCCGCGCTCATGATGGCCTTCAGTTGCAAACGGTAGCCTGAACGCGGCTCCGGGCAGGCTTTCATCATCGCCTTCAAGGCGGTCGGGAACAGAAAGGTGTGGGTCACCCGATGCCGCTGCATGAGTTCAAAGGCCGTCTCCGGTGCAAAACGGCCATTCCACGCCACAATCGGCCGCCCGAAGTACAGCGTGGGGAGCAAGGCATCCATCAGGCCACCGGTCCAGGCCCAGTCAGCCGGGCTCCAGAACACCGCGTGGGAGGGCTTGCGGGCATCGGCCGGGTCAAAGCCGAACCAGTTCTGGCTGCAGACAAATCCGGTCAGGTTGCCGATGAGCGCTCGGTGCGGGATCAGCGCGCCCTTGGGGTTGCCTGTGGTGCCGCTGGTATAGATGAGCACCGCCGGGTCATCGGCCCGGGTGGGCTCGGGATCAAAGCGTTTTCGCAGGCCACCCTGGGCAGCGGGCCAATCGATCACGTCCGTATCAAAGGCCCCGGTCATCCCGATCACGTGCCGCAAGGCCGGGCACTGCGCCCGAACCGCCTGAACCGCAGGGCCAGTGGCATCGTCCACCAGGGCCAGCACGGCCGCGCTGTCCTGCAGGCGGAACTCGAGCGCTTCCGGGCCAAACAGTTGCGACAGCGGCATGGCCACGGCCCCCATCTGCAACACCGCCATGTAGGCCACCGCCGTTTCAAAACGCTGCGGCAGAACAATGGCGACGCGATCCCCGTGCCGCACGCCCAGCAGTCGCAAGGCATTCGACAGGCGGTTGGCCGCCTCGGCCAGCTCGGCATAGGTGTGCGCCACCGGATCGCGACCAGGCCCATCATCCACCACCGCCGTCCGGGCAGCGGTCTGCCTGTGAGCGGACCAGCGTCGGCAACAGACCTCGGCCATGTTGAAGTGTTCGGGCACTTCCCAGCCAAATGAGGCATGAAGGCTTGCATAGCCGTCTCTGGGTTGACTGACTTTCATGCGTGGTCTCCTGAATAATTCGGTCAATGTACCCAATTCTCACCCCTTCCTGTTCGGAATTCATCCCCATCCGGTCGCACACGTATCACCTGCGTCACTGGGGCAGCGAACCGTCTGATCAGCCTTTGCTGATGCTCGTGCATGGCTGGATGGACGTTTCGGCCTCCTGGCAGTTCATGGTGGATGCCATGGCCACCACCGGTCTGGCCGGTCGTCATGTGGTGGCGCCCGACTGGCGCGGGTTCGGGCAAAGCCGGCAGTCCCGTGTGAGCAGTTCCCACCCCAGCCACTATGGCGACGCCGATCATTACTGGTTTGCCGATTACCTGGCCGATCTGGATCAGCTCATCGCCCAGCTCAACACCCGTGCGGGGCGCGAAGCCGATGCGCCGATTGACCTCGTCGGGCACAGCATGGGGGGCAATGTGGCCATGATGTATGCCGGCATCCGCCCTCAGCGCATCCGGCGACTGGTCAACCTGGAAGGCTTCGGCATGCCCGCGAGCCGACCCGGTCAGGCGCCCGGGCGCTATGCCAAATGGCTGGATGCACTGGCAGACGTGCGCTGTGGCGATCTCACCCTGAAAACCTACGACAGCGTCGATGCAGTGGCACGGCGCCTCATGAAAACCAACCCCCGACTGGCTGCCGACCAGGCGCTCTGGCTGGCGCACCACTGGGCCGCGCCGAATGCCGAGGGGCAGTGGGAAATTCTCGGCGACGCAGCTCACAAGGTCATTCATGCGCAGCTCTACCGGCTCGAAGAGGTGCAGGAAATCTGGAAGCGCATCACGGCACCAGTGCTGGTCGTGGAGGCGTCTGACGACAGCCTGGCCCAGTGGTTCAGACAGGGCGAATACACCCGGGCCGAATTCCATGAACGCCTCAAAGCCATCCCGCAGTGCCGGCGCGAAACCGTGAGCGATGCCGGCCACATGCTCCACCACGACCAGCCCGCGGTGCTGGCCCGCCTGCTGGAAACCTTTTTGTCATCCGAACGCCCCTGACCGTGCGAAAATCGAAGGTTTGGTCCAAGCAACAAGAGATCTGAACATGGAAGCCGAACGCGTCAACGCCATCTCCACCCGACTCAACGACCTCACCGAGCGGGTCGTCGAGTTACGGAGGTATCTTTGACTACGATGCCAAGTCCCGCAAACTGAGCGAAGTCAATGCCGCGCTGGAAGACCCCACCGTCTGGGACAACCCCAAGCGTGCCCAGGAACTGGGCAAGGAAAAGCGATCCCTGGAAGACGTCGTCCTGGTGCTTGACCGACTGACCGGTGAGCTGTCCGACAACACCGAGCTGTTCGAGATGTCCGCTGCCGATGATGACGAGGCCGGGCTGGAGACCATCGAAGGCGAGGCCCTGAAACTGGCCGCCGATGTGGAAAAGCTCGAATTCCGCCGGATGTTCAACCAGCCGGCCGACCCGAACAACTGCTTCCTCGACATCCAGGCTGGCGCCGGTGGCACCGAAGCCTGCGACTGGGCCAGCATGCTGCTGCGTCAGTACCTGCGCTACGCCGAACGCCAGGGTTTCAAGGCCACGCTCGAAGACGAAACCCCGGGTGACACCGCGGGCATCAAGAGCGCAACCATCAAGATCGAGGGCGACTACGCCTACGGCCTGCTGCGCACCGAAACCGGCGTCCACCGCCTGGTACGCAAGTCGCCGTTCGACAGTTCGGGGGGCCGCCACACCTCGTTCGCATCGGTGTTCGTGTACCCGGAAATCGATGACTCCGTCGAGATCAACATCAACCCGGCAGACGTGCGTGTGGACACCTACCGCGCCAGCGGCGCAGGCGGTCAGCACATCAACAAGACCGATTCGGCTGTTCGCCTGACCCATATCCCCACGAATCTGGTGGTGCAGTGTCAAGACAGCCGCAGCCAGCACAGCAACCGCGACATGGCCTGGCAGCGCCTGCGCGCCAAGCTGTACGACTACGAAATGCGCAAGCGCATGGAAGCGCAGCAGAAGCTCGAAGACACCAAAACCGACGTGGGCTGGGGCCACCAGATCCGCTCCTACGTGCTGGACCAGAGCCGCATCAAGGACCTGCGCACCAACGTCGAAATCTCCAACACCCAGAAAGTGCTCGACGGCGATTTGGACGCCTTCATCGAAGCCTCTCTGAAACAAGGCGTCTGACCCATGACCTCTCTGCGTGAAGGCCCCACCACCGTGGTGAAGCGCGAAGACTACACCGCACCGCCGTATCTCATCGATGCGGTGGATCTCACTTTTGACCTGGACCCGGCCAAGACCCGCGTGCTCAACCGCATGCGCCTGCGCCGCAACCCCGCGGTACCCGCCCAAGCCTTGCGGCTCGACGGCGAAGACCTCAACCTCGCCCGCGTGCTGGTGAACGGTGCAGGCACCAGCTTCAAGATGGATGGCCACCAGCTCGTGCTGGAAAAACTGCCCGAGGGCGAAGACCCCTTCGAACTGGAGATCTTCACCACCTGCAACCCGGCCAAGAACACCCAGCTCATGGGTTTGTATGTCAGCCAGGGCACCTTCTTCACGCAGTGCGAGGCCGAAGGGTTCCGCCGCATCACCTACTTCCTGGACCGCCCCGACGTGATGGCCAGCTTCACGGTGACGCTGCGCGCTGACCAGGCCGCCTACCCGGTGCTGCTGAGCAACGGCAACCTGGTGGAGCAAGGCGTGCTGGACGGTGGGCGCCATTACGCCCGGTGGGTGGACCCGCACAAAAAACCCTGCTACCTGTTTGCGCTGGTCGCCGGCAACCTGGTCCACCGCGAGCAGAAAATCATCAGCCGCAGCGGCACCGAACACACCCTGCAGGTGTACGTGCGCCGCGGTGACCTCGACAAGACCGAGCACGCCATGCAGTCCCTCATGGCCTCCATCGCCTGGGACGAAGCCCGCTTCGGCCTGCCGCTGGACCTGGAGCGCTTCATGATCGTCGCCACCAGCGACTTCAACATGGGCGCCATGGAAAACAAGGGCCTCAACATCTTCAACACGAAGTACGTGCTGGCCAGCCCTGCCACCGCCACCGACGCCGACTTCGCCGGCATCGAGAGCGTGGTGGCGCACGAGTACTTCCACAACTGGACGGGCAACCGCATCACCTGCCGCGACTGGTTCCAGCTGTCGCTGAAGGAGGGCCTGACCGTCTTCCGCGACCAGGAGTTCAGCATCGACATGGCAGGCGACGCGTCGGCCCGCGCCGTGCGCCGCATCGAGGACGTGCGCGGCCTGCGCGCGGCTCAGTTCCCCGAAGATGCCGGCCCGATGGCGCACCCTGTGCGCCCCGACCGCTACGCCGCGATCGACAACTTCTACACCGCCACCGTCTACGAGAAGGGCGCCGAGGTGGTGCGGATGATGCAGACGCTGGTGGGCCGCGACGGCTTCCGCCGCGGGATGGACCTGTACTTCCAGCGCCACGATGGCCAGGCCGTGACCTGCGACGACTTCGCCCAGGCCATCGCCGACGCCAACCCCGGCAGCGCGCTGAGCAGCCGGCTGGACACCTTCAAGCACTGGTACGCGCAGGCCGGCACGCCGCGCGTGCGGGCACGCACGCAGTGGGATGCCGAGACCGGCACGCTGACGCTGTCCATGGCGCAGACCTGCCCGCCCACGCCGGGCCAGGACGCCAAGGCGCCGATGGTGATCCCGGTGCGCCTGGGCCTGCTGGCACGGGAGGGCCGAGTCCTGCCGCTGTGCCTGGCCGGTCAGGACGAGAGCGGCGCCGACGAGCATCTGCTGGTGCTGGACGCCGCCGAGCAGTCCTGGACCTTCACCGGCCTGACCGGGCAGGACGCCGCGCCCGTGCCCTCGCTGCTGCGCGGCTTCAGCGCGCCGGTGGTGCTGGACGACGGGCTGGACGACGACGCGCTGCGCGTGCTGCTGTCGCACGACCCCGATGCCTTCAACCGCTGGGAGGCCGGCCAGCGGCTGCTGCTGAACGCCATGCTGCGCGCCGTGCGTGCACAGGCGCAAGCCGTGCTCGACGAGGCCACCGTGCAGGCGCTGCGCGCCGTGCTGCGGCACCCGGACCTGGACGCGTCGCTGAAGGAGCTGGTGCTGCAACTGCCCACCGAGGGCTATGTGGCCGAGCAGCTCGACGCGGTCGACCCACAGCGCATCCACGCCGTGCGCGAGGCGCTGCGCGACCAGCTCGCCGACGCCCTGCACGAGGACTGGCTGTGGGCCTGGCAGGCCCACCAGGTGAACACCGGCTATGAACCCAGCCCGACGCAGTCCGGCCGGCGTGCGCTCGCCGGTTTGGCGCTGGCCCACCTGTGCCGCCATGCCGCGCGCCACGGCGACCCGGTCTGGCCGGGGCGCGCCTACCAGCAGGTCAAGGACGCCTCCAACATGACCGATCGTCTCGCGGCGCTGTCGGCGCTGGTCGAGTCGCATGCGGAACTGGCGGCGCCAGCGCTGGAGCGCTTCCACGCCATGTTCCGCGATGAGGCCCTGGTCATCGACAAGTGGTTCATGCTGCAGGCGCGCGCGCCCGAGCCGGTCGGGGCCGGCGCCGGCACCACCTTCAACCGGGTGAAGGCGCTGATGCAGCACCCCGATTTCACGCTGAAGAACCCCAACCGCGCGCGCAGCCTGCTGTTCGCGCTGTGCATGCACAACCCGGCCGCCTTCCACCGCGCCGACGCGGCAGGCTACGTCTTCTGGGCCGAGCGCGTGGTCGAGCTCGACGCCTTCAACCCCCAGGTCGCCGCCCGCCTGGCACGCGCGCTCGACCGCTGGAAGGCGCTGGCCGAGCCCTGGCGCAGCGCCGCCCGCGAGGCCCTGACCCGCGTGGCCGCGCGGGCCGACCTGAGCGACGCCACGCGCGAGATCGTGGGCAAGGCGCTGGGGGAGTGACCACACCATGGCCAAGCGCATCAGCCTGACCCAGTATCTCGTCGAACAGGAGCGCCAGCACGGCCACATCCCGGGCCAGTTGCGGCTGCTGATCGAGGTCGTCGCCCGCGCCTGCAAGCGCATCGCGATCTCGGTCAACAAGGGCGCGCTCGGCGACGTGCTGGGCAGCGCCGGCAGCGAGAACGTGCAGGGCGAGGTGCAGAAGAAGCTCGACGTCATCGCCAACGAGGTGCTGGTGGAGGCCAACGAATGGGGCGGCCACCTCGCGGCCATGGCCAGCGAGGAGATGGACTCGATCCACATCGTGCCCAACCGCTACCCGCAGGGCGAGTACCTGCTGATGTTCGACCCGCTGGACG
>CAZEZY010000065.1:0-13470 GCA_964516635.1 uncultured Tepidimonas sp.
TTCATCGCGGCCACTTCGATCTGACGGATGCGCTCGGCACTCACGCCGTACTCGGCCGCCAGTTCGTGCAAGGTCATGCCGCCGCTGGCGTCGTCGTTCACCTTGAGCCAGCGTTCCTCCACGATGCGGCGGCTGCGGGCGTCCAGCGCCTCCAGCGCGTGGGCGATGCCGTCGCCGGCCATCCAGTCGCGCTGTCGGGCCTCGATGTGGCGCGTGGGTTCGTCCCGGTCGTCAGCCAGGTAGGCGATGGGCGCGAAAGCCTCGTCTTCGTCGTCGCCCTGGGGTTCCAGCGCCACGTCGCCGCCGGACAGGCGGGTCTCCATCTCGATCACTTCCTCGGGCTTGACGTTGAGCTCGCGCGCCATGCGGCTCACCTCGGCGGGCGTGAGCGTGCTGCGGTGCGTTTCGCCTTCCTCGGCCTCGGCCTTCATGCCCTGCTTCATCGAGCGCAGGTTGAAGAACAGCTTGCGCTGGGCCTTGGTGGTGGCCACCTTGACCATGCGCCAGTTCTTCAGGATGTATTCGTGGATCTCGGCCTTGATCCAGTGCAGCGCGTAACTCACCAGGCGCACCCCTTGTTCGGGGTCGAAGCGCTTGACGGCCTTCATCAGGCCCACGTTGCCTTCCTGGATCAGGTCGGCATGCGGCAGACCGTAGCCCAGGTACTGACGCGAGACCGACACCACCAGCCGCAGATGCGACATCACGAGCTTGCCGGCGGCCTCGAGGTCGTTGTCCTTCTGGAGGCGTTCGGCGTAATCGCGTTCCTCTTCCGGGGTGAGCAGGGGCAGCCGATTGACGGCCGAGATGTAGGCGTCCAGATTGCCCAGCGGGGGCAGCACGAGGGATGAACCGGCCCAGCCCTGCTTGGCGGCAGGGGCCAGTGCATAGGGGGTGGTGGCGATGGCGTTCATGGTGTCCTCTCTCCAGTGATGGCCTCATGGACCATGTCTTTATATTAGCACTCTATGGAGTCGAGTGCTAAAACAAAGTTCCAAGGGGACACACTGAGATGGGCCTTTTCAGGCCGCTTCGCTGACCGGCTGGCTCCGGTGACGTCGCTGCGCCATCTCGCGGCCCATGCCCGCCTGATCCCAGGCGGCCAGCCGCTGGCGTGCCTCCGGGTAGGCCAGGGATTCTTCCAGCAGGAGGTGGTCCGCGTAGAGTGCTTCGAACACGTCGAGTGCATGAGCGAGTTCCATCGGGTCGAACCACTGGTTGCCTTCGCTGGCCGCCGCGATGGAGGGCTCGATGTGGAGCCAGTTTTCTTCCAGCCAGCCATGATCCTGGATGAGTCGTCGGGTGGCCCCTTCGAGTTCGGGATTCTGGCTGGCGAGCAGGGCAGGGAACACATGTTGTTCTTCATCCAGGTGGTGCTGGCGGGCTTCACCGTTGAAAAAGGTCAGTACCACCCGAGCCTTTTCGCGGGTGTCGGGCTTCAAGCCCGAGTCTTCCACCGCTGCCACCACTTCGCGCAGGAGGCCCAGATGCGTCTGAATGTCACGGTGCGTGCCATCCAGAAAGTCAAACAGGTTCAGAGAGACAGGGCGAGCAGACACAGGACCTCCATGGACAATAAGACAGGCGTCCATTATTGACCTGCTGTGAATAGGGTTATTGATCTGGCGCAAAAGATGGGTGGGGAACCCCCTGATGGAATCTGACACTGACTCGAATCACCTCCTGGAGCACAGCACATGAAGATGGCATCCAACCGGTCTGAGGGTTTTCGGCCATGGCGGCGGTGGCTTGCCGGAGGCGCAGCGTGGGCGGTTTCGACCCTCACCTTTGCCATGCCGGTACAACCTGAAGTGCTGGCTCGCGGTCTGGAGCATCCATGGGCGCTGGCTTTTGTCGGGCAAGGGCACATGCTGGTGACCGAACGGCCGGGGCGCATGCGTGTGGTGGAGCCCGGGGGCCAGGTGGGCCCTCCTCTGGAAGGGGTGCCCCGTGTCGATGCCGTGGGGCAGGGCGGCCTGCTGGATGTCATTGCGGACAGCGGTTTTGCCCGCAACCGCCTGATTCATTTCTGTTACGCCGAGCCGTCCAGCAGCGGGAGTGGCAATTCCACGGCCCTGGCGTCGGCCCGGTTGTCTGCCGACCATCGCCGTCTTGAAGATGTTCGGGTCATCTTCAGCCAGCAGCCGAAGGTGAGCAGTCGCCACCACTTTGGCTGCCGCATCGTCGAGTCGCCCGATGGTCACCTGTTCCTGGCCCTGGGTGACCGCTTTGGCCGCATGCAGGATGCCCAGACCCTGGACAACCACCATGGCAAAGTGGTGCGGGTGCGCAAGGACGGCTCCGCGCCACCCGACAATCCGCTGATCGGTCGCACCGGCGCCCTGCCCGAAATCTGGAGCTGGGGCCATCGCAATCCCCAGGGCGCCACCTGGGGGCCTGATGGCCGGCTCTGGGTGCATGAGCATGGCCCGCAGGGGGGTGACGAAATCAACCGGCCCGAACCGGGCCGCAACTACGGCTGGCCAGTGATCACCTTCGGAGAAAACTATGGCGGCAGCCGCATCGGCGAGGGCATCACCGAACGGCCTGGCATGGAACAACCCCTGCACCAGTGGACCCCTTCCATTGCCCCATCGGGCATGGCGTTCGTCACCAGTGATCGGTATGGACCGGCCTGGAAAGGCAGCCTCATGGTAGGCTCGTTGAAGTTTCGCCACCTGGCCCGGTTGGAACTGGTCAATGGCCAGGTGGTGCGTCAGGAGCGGTTGCTGGAGTCGGTGGGGCAACGCATTCGTGACGTTCGAGAAGGCCCGGATGGACTGCTCTACGTGGTCACCGACGACCGCAATGGCCAGCTCATCCGTTTGCAACCGGCAACGCCGGTTCGTTGAGGGGAAGCATGAGCCAGATGCCCCCTGACAGGGTCCGCCTGCCAGCGCTGTTTGAACAGCAACGGCAGGCTTTTGCGCGCTCGACCATGCCACCGGCAGGCCACCGTCTGGCGGGCCTGAGGCGGTTGCGCTCCGCCCTGCTGGCGCATCGTGAAGCGTTGATCGAAGCGGTGAATCGCGATTTCTCGGCACGCTCCCGCGACGAGACCCTCATGGCCGAAACCCTCACCACGATCCAGGGCATCGACCATGCCATTCGCCATGTCAGGCGGTGGATGAAACCATCCCGCCGGCCGGTGAGCATCCTGTTTGCGCCAGCGACCAACCGGGTCGAGTACCAGCCGCTGGGGGTGGTGGGCATCATGGTGCCCTGGAACTATCCCATTTACCTCTCGCTGATGCCGCTGGTCGGCGCACTGTCGGCGGGCAACCGGGCCATGATCAAGCTGTCGGAGTTCACGCCTTCCACCAACCGGGTGTTGCGTGCGATGCTGGCTTCCGTGTTTGATGAAGACGAGGTGGCGGTCATCGAAGGGGCCGTGGAGGTATCCACCCTGTTTGCCGAGCAGCCTTGGGATCATCTGTTTTTCACGGGTTCGACGGCCGTGGGCCGGGTGGTCATGGCGGCGGCGGCCCGTCACCTGACACCGGTCACGCTGGAGCTGGGCGGTAAATCGCCGGTGCTGATCGCCCGTGATGCGTCATTGCAGGTGGCCGCCGACAGCGTGGTTTACGGGAAGATGCTGAACGCGGGTCAGACCTGCATAGCGCCCGATTACGTGCTGGTGCCTGCCGGGCAGGAGGAGGCTTTTGTGCGGGCGGTGCAGGGGGCCGTGGCTCGCATGTATCCCTCCCTGCTCGAGAACCCGGACGTCACCGCCATCGTCAATGAACGCCAGCATCAGCGGCTGCAGGCCTTGCGGGATGACGCGATACGCCAGGGCGCCCGTTTGCACGTCTGCCATCCGTCCGGTGAGGGCTTGCAGGGCACCCGCAAGATGCCCTTGCACCTGCTGCTGGGCGTGCATGAGGGCATGCTGGTGATGCAGGAAGAAATCTTTGGGCCCTTGCTGCCGGTGGTGCCCTATCGGGATCTGGACCAGGCCATTGAGCGGATACGCCGAGGGCCTCGACCGCTGGCGCTCTACCTGTTCAGTCACGACCGCGAGGTTCAGCGACGGGTGCTGGATCGCACCCATTCGGGTGGGGTCACGATCAACGACACGATCATGCACGTGGCCCAGGACGACTTGCCCTTTGGCGGCATCGGGCCATCGGGCATGGGGCATTACCATGGACATGAAGGCTTCCTGACCTTTTCCAAAGCCAGAGGGGTGCACATCAAGGGTCGACTGAACACGGGCCGGCTGGTGTACCCGCCCTATGGCGGCTGGATGCACCGGCTGATTCAACGCTGGTTCATTCGCTGAGTGGCCCTTCAGGATTGGGCAGCGAGTCGTCGGGCTTCGGTTTCCAGTACCAGACGGTTGACGCTCGACAGGGGCAGGTTGACCAGCAATTCCATGCGCTGGTGCAGCGCGTGCAGGGTCTGCCTGAAGGCATGCAGGCGCTCCGCTTCGTCACCTTCCAACAGGGAAGGGTCCGGGTAGCCCCAGTGTGCGGTGGCGGGATGTCCCGGCCAGACGGGACAGGGCTCGCCCGCGGCCACGTCGCACACGGTGATCACGAGATCCAGATGAGGGGCATCCGGTTGGCTGAAAACCGACCAGTTCTTGCTGTGCAGGCCAGCGGTGCTGATGCCCGCGCTTTGCAGAGCCTGCAGGGCCATGGGGTGCGGCTGGTGATCTTCTCGGGCATGGCTCCCGGCTGAGTAGGCCTGAAAGCGATGGCCGGCCAGATGATTCAGGATGGCTTCGGCCATGATGCTGCGCGCCGCATTGTGGGCACACAGGAACAGGATTTTGATCGGTTCACTCACAGGCTGGTGTTCCCAAAATGGGCCAGCTTAGGTGGACAGTGTGACAATTCTGTGTCAGGCAGCGGCCCGGGATGGGATCCGTGATCGGGCCGGTCGAGCGGCGTGTCCGGATGATCCCCATTGAACGATTTCCAGCTGGCCGTCGTGATGTTCCACGATACCGGTCAGGCTTTCCACCCAGTCGCCATCGTTGCAGTAGAGCGTGCCGTCGATGTCTCGCATTTCGGCTCGGTGGATGTGCCCGCACACCACGCCGTCGAGACCGCGTTTGCGTGCCTCGGCTGCCACCGCCCCCTCGAACTGCAACACGTAATTCAATGCGCTCTTGACCCGGTGCTTCAGGTACTGCGACAGCGACCAGTACGGCAGCCCCATGCGGGCCCGCCACGAATTGAGGTGTGTGTTGATCCGCAGCGTGAGTTCGTAGAGGTTGTCGCCCAGGTAGGCCAGCCACTTGGCGTACTGGATGACGCCATCGAAATGGTCGCCGTGGATGACCCACAGCTTGCGACCGTCGGCCGTGGTGTGAACAGCGTCTTCCACCACATCCACCCCACCGAACTTGTGACCGATAAAGTGCCGGGCAAATTCGTCGTGGTTGCCAGGCACAAAAATCACCTTGCAGCCCTTGCGCGCCCGCCGCAGGATTTTCTGGATCACGTCGTTGTGGCTCTGGGGCCAGTACCACTTGCGGCGCAACTGCCAGCCGTCGATGATGTCGCCAATGAGGTAAAGCCGGTCACTGGGATGGGCTTTGAGAAAGGCCAGCAGAGCCTTCGCCTGACAGCCGGGTGTCCCCAGGTGGATGTCGGAGATGAACACGCTGCGCAGGCGTCGACCCGATGCGTGAGTGGCCTCATCGTGGTCATCGTCCGTGTCTTCGGACGAAGTGAATGCCCCGGCCATGCGCGATGCCAGTTCGGCCTGGCGTTCCAGCCGTCCCGTCACGTGGGTGTCGGCGACAAAACCGTTGCGCATCAGGCCCCCAGGAAATGCTTGCGGTAACGGCTGGGCAGGTCGGCCAGTCGCATCATCATGGGCAGGTCGGCGGCATTGAAATCGGGGTCCCAGGCCGGCGGGCCCAGCACCTTGGCACCCAGACGCAGATAGCCTTTGATCAGGGCGGGTGGTTCGATCGACAGCGAACCATCCAGCTGATCCACGGGCAGTGGCAGCCTGGGGCGCACGTGGTATTCAATCGAGGCCAGGTGTTTTTCGCTCACCTGTCGCCAGATGCTGGCCGCCGCATGGCCGCCACCCACCATGCCGTGGCCGGCTTCGTGGTGCATGGGGATGCTGGCGCAGCCGATCATGGTGTCGAGACGGTTCCGCGCCATGAAATCGGCCAGCGCGCTCCACAGCGCCATGATGACACCACCATGGCGGTGATCCCGGTGCACGCAACTGCGCCCCAGTTCCACCATCTGTTCGCGCAGGAAGCGCAGGCGGGTGAGATCGAATTCGGTGTCGCTGTAAAAGCCCCCCACCCGCATGGCCTGGGCAGGTGTCAGCACCCGGTAGGTACCGATCACCTGTTGAGTGGTGTTCTCTCGAACCAGCAGGTGTTCGCAGTAGTCGTCGAACAGATCGATGTCATGACCCGCGATTTTTTGCGGCAGGCGTGCGCCCATTTCACCGGCAAACACCTCATGGCGCAGTCGCTGGGCTTCGCGCACTTCATCCAGATGACGGGCCCAGCCCACGGTGAAATCGTGGGACGGGCGGGCCGGGTTCGATGCCGATGGTGGCAATGGCCGTTCGGCGGTGCCGATGCGGATGTGTTCCATCACAGACAGGTCGCTCATGAGTCACTCCTTTCGGGTCATTCTGGGTTGCCTGCGTGTCGCTGACATGGCAGTTGTATGAAAAAGTCATGACACACCCATCGCCCTTTCATCTGGACGTCACGCAACTGCAACGACACTGACACGACATGTGCCCAGCATGGCTCCTGCAAAGGCAAGGAGTGAACATGAACGTGACCGTGGTGGGTGCAGGTTATGTGGGCCTGGTGACGGCAGCGTGTCTGGCTGATCTGGGCAACGAGGTGGTGTGTGTCGACAGCGACCAAGCGCGGGTGTTGCTGCTTCAGGCGGGCGGGGTACCCATTTACGAACCGGGTCTCGACGATCTGGTGGGGCGCAATCTGCAGGCCGGACGGTTGCGCTTCACCCAATCCATCGCCACGGGGGTGGCCCATGCCGAGGTGTTGTTCATTGCCGTCGGTACGCCCCCACAGGAAGACGGCTCGGCCGACCTTCAGCATGTGCTGACGGTGGCACGGCAGGTGGGGACTTGCGTGGAACACCCGCTCGTGGTGGTCAACAAGTCGACGGTGCCGGTGGGAACGGGGTCAGCCGTCGAGACTGCCATCCGCCAGTCTCAACAGGCCCGTGGCGGTGTGCTGCACGAGGTCACGGTGGTCTCGAACCCCGAATTCCTGAAGGAAGGTGCCGCCATCGACGACTTCATGCGGCCGGACCGGATCGTGGTGGGTGTGCCGCCTGGCCCGGCAGGCGAGCGGGCTCGACTTTGCATGGCCCGGTTGTATGCGCCTTTCAACCGTCACCACGAGCGGACGGTGTGGATGGACGTGGCCAGTGCCGAGCTGACCAAGTACGCCGCCAATGCCATGCTGGCGACGCGCATTTCTTTCATGAACGAAATGGCCGCACTGGCTGATCGCGTGGGCGCCGACATCGACGCCGTGCGCCGTGGCATAGGCGCCGATCAGCGCATCGGTCACAGCTTCCTTTACGCCGGCACGGGTTACGGGGGGAGCTGTTTTCCCAAGGACACTCGAGCGCTGGTCCACACCGCTGCCCGTTTCGGCCTGGACATGCGGATTGTCAGTGCGGTGGAATCGGTCAATGCCGCCCAGAAACGGCATCTGGTCAGACAACTGATCCGCCTCATGGGGAACGACCTGAGCGGACGTCGCATCGCCGTGTGGGGGCTGGCATTCAAGCCCAACACCAACGACATGCGAGAAGCGCCCAGCCGTGAGGTGATTGCAGCGCTGCTGAGCCGTGGGGCCGAGGTGGTGGCCCATGACCCGGTGGCGATGCGCGAGGCGCGCGAGGCGCTGGCCAGCGACATGCCGGACTCCGCTCCACAGCACCCGAGGCTGCACTTTGCCGAACAGCCCGAACAGGCCCTGCAGGATGCCGATGCGCTCGTGGTGCTGACGGAATGGAAATGCTTCCAGAATCCCGATTTCAGACGTTTGCGCAGCCTCATGCGTGAACCCCTGGTGCTGGATGGCCGCAATCTGTACGATCCCTCGCATTTGCAAGAGATCGGGGTCGCTTATCTGGGCATTGGTCGCCGTAACCAGGCTGGGGTGGATCGGCTCACACAACCATGGCCTTCGGGTGCATCAGCTGCATCCAGATCGCCTCTACCTGTGTGACGATGACCGCCCAGTCCAGCGACTGGGTGGTGTGTCTCGCACCTTCTCGCAGATGGCGGACCAGCGTGGGCTGAGCCGCCAGATCCTGCGCCCGTCGGATAAAGGCCTCGGCATCGCCCACCGGTACCAGCAGGCCGTTCTGGCCGTGGCGAATGAGCTCGGCTGCGGCCGCGTAGTCAAACGCCACCACGGCCAGTCCGCTGGCGAGTGCTTCGGGGGTGACATTGCCATAGGTCTCGGTGAGACTGGGAAACAGGAACACATCGGCACTGGCGTAGTGGGTGGCCAGATCGGCATCGCGACGCGAGCCGGCCAGGATGGCTTGTGGACATCTCGTCTGCAGCGCGTGGCGTTCCGGACCATCACCCACCACCACCAGTTTCACTTTCGGGTTGATCGCTTGCATGGCTTCGAAGGCTTTGATCAGCAGCGCCAGGTTCTTTTCGGCAGCCAGGCGGCCGACCGATAGCACCACCAGGTCATCCGGTCCTGCACCCCACGAGGCGCGAAGGCTGTCGCTGCGGTGGGCGGGGTGGAATCGCTGAGTGTCCACCCCGCGTGCCACCACCCTCAGACGCTCGAAGCCCATGGCATCGAGCTCGGCCTGCAACCCCGGGGTCGGGACCATGGTGCAGTGGGCGGTGTTGTGAAATTTGCGCAAATAGGCCGAAATCGGTTTGTGCAGCCAGCCGGCGCCATAGTGCCGGCTGTAGGCATGGAAGTTGGTGCGGAAGTCACTGCTGATGGGCAGTTTGAGCTTGCGGGCCGCCTGCAGGGCCGACCAGCCCAGAGGCCCTTCGGTGGCGATGTGAACCAGGTCGGGCCGGCGCAGTGTCCAGAGCTTGAGCAGGGCTTTCTTGGCGGGCAGTCCCATGCGAAGGTGTGGGTATCGGGGGATGGGCAAACCTCGCATCAGCACCTGTTCCAGTCCTTCGCTGGCATCGTGCCGGTCTCCGGCGTCCTGTCGGGGGCGTATGACCTGGATGTCGTGGTTGCGGGCCTGGAGGCCTCTGACCAGACGGTCGACCGTGATGGCCACGCCATTGACTTCCGGCGGATAAGTCTCGGTCACCACCGATACGCGCAGCGATTGCTGCGGTGAGGGGTAGCGTTCGATGTGCAGGCAGGGTGAGGCAGCGAGAGTCATGCGCCTATGGTTGCCCTTGCACATAACAGCCGTGTGACAGGTCTTGACTTGTCACGTGAATTTCACAGGCCACATCGACCATCACCTGTGTGCCCGGTGTCGGGCATGTATCAACCCCTGACAGAGGAACGCGACGTGACTGATTTTCTGCAAGCCCTTCGGGTGCAGCGCTGGGATGACCACCGCTACTACCACCACAGCCGCATCAACCAGAGCCTGCATCTGCTGAGTGCCATCAGTTTTCTGGTGGCCTACGTGATGCTGTTCAAGGACCCAGCGATGGCCGCATTGATTGCGTGGATGGTGTCGATGGTGAGCCGTCAGGCCGGGCACTTTTTCTTTGAGCCCAAGGGTTACGACCACATCAACCAGGCCACCCACGAGTACAAGGAAGACATCAAGGTGGGTTACAACCTCCAGCGCAAGGTGGTGCTGATGGCCATCTGGGCCTGCTCTCCCCTGCTGCTGGTCTGGCAACCCGGCCTGTTCGGGTTGGTGGAGCCGCATGGCGACTGGCGCGGTTTCATTCACAACGTGGGCATGATGTGGCTGGTGGTGGGCGTGGGTGGTCTGCTGTTCCGCATGGTGCAACTGTTTGTGCAGCAAAGCGTGCAGACCGGCCTGGTGTGGGCCACCAAGATCATCACCGACCCGTTTCACGACATCGTGCTGTATTACAAATCGCCGCTGTACCTGCTGCGGGGCCAGTGGATGGACCCGGGGCACCGGGCCCATTGAACAGAGGACTCAGGCAGTCTGGCGCCCGGTGAGCCGGTGCCAGACCTGCCGGGTTTTGGCGTCCAGCAATTCACGCGCCATCTGCTGGCGTATGCCCCGATGGGTCAGGCCGCGGTCGTTCCACCACCAGCCATCGGCTTGCATCTGCTGACCCGCGGCAATGAAGCGTCGAATCGCTTCCTCGATGTCGGCGTCGGTGTAGTTCAGGCTGAACACCAGCCTGCCAGTGCCCACCCAGCTCAGCGCCAGCCCATGGACACGCAGGTAGAACTGCAGCAGCCAGTGGTAGCGTGAGGGCTGGGTGTAGTTCAGCGTCCAGATGGTTGACAGGGCTTCGGCCTGGACCGGCAAGTCAGCGTCTCGCATGGCCTGGTTGAAGCGCTGCAGGCGTTGTGCCCAACGCGCATCGAGCCCATCGTAAAGGGCCCGCACGTCGGGGGTGTCGAGCGCGCGCAAGAAGGCGTTCATCGCACCCATGACGTAGGGGTGGGCATTGAAGGTGCCGCGTGCAAAGCAGATGTCGGCGGGCCGGTCTTCGCGAAAGCGTTCCATCCACCGGCGCCGTCCACACACCACGCCCACCGGCAGGCCACCGCCCAGCGTTTTGCCGTAGCAGACCATGTCGGCTTGCACGCCAAACCAGGCCTGGGCACCGCCCTGCGCCAGCCGGAAGCCCACAAACACCTCGTCAAAAATCAGCACAATCCCACGTTCGGTGCAGACCTCGCGCAACTGCTGCAGCCACCGGGTGTAGGCCGCGCGGTCGAAGTGGGCGCTGCGGCTGCCGTCCATCAGGGTGGAGTCGCCTGGGGCATTTCGGTTGGGGTGCAGGGCCTGAAGGGGGTTGACCAGCACGCAGGCGATGTCGCGGCGGCTGCGCAGCACCTGGAGGGATCGGTCGTCCATGTCCTTCAAGGTGTAGGTTTCGCGGGGTGGCAAGGGGTTGCCCGGCCCGGGCTGCACATCTTCCCACCAGCCGTGGTAGGCGCCCGTGAAGCGGACCAGGTGGCGTTTGCCGGTGTGGTAGCGCGCGAGCCGCACGGCCTGCATCACCGCTTCGGTGCCCGACATGTGGAAGCTCACGTCGTCCATGCCCGACAGGGCTTTGAGTCGGGCCACGTTGTCGGCCACGCAGGGGTGGTAGCCGCCCAGCACCGGGCCCAGTGTGCCCCCCAGTGCAGCGCCCTCGGCCATGCAGGCCTTGTAGAAGTCCACCCCCAGCACGTTCACGCCGTAGGAGCCCGTCAGGTCCAGGTGCTCGTTGCCGTCCAGATCGGTCAGGGTGACGCCTTGTGCCGAAGCCCAGAAACTGCCCATCGGCAAGTGGGCTTTGGCGTAGGCGCTGAACGGAAAGGGAATCCGGTAACGGCTGGTGAATCGCATGTCAGGCAGGCCATCAATGGCTTGCTGGCCCAGCGCCAGGGTCTGTGGTGCCCGCTCGCGCAGCCGCTGGCTCAGCCGCTCGAACCCTAGCTGGCGCTGCACAACGACCTCGTCAGGTGCCCCGTCGGCGGCAAAAAACTGGTGGTCGTCGTAATGCAGCGCCGGCATCCAGCGCGCGACCCGTTTGGCCATCCGCGAATGGCCGGCCAGCGACCGGTGTTTGGCTCTGGACAATTGCAGGCGCCGGCGCAAAGCCGGAAACCCCGCCAGGGCGGCGGCCAGGGCACTGGCGGTGAGAACGAGTTCGGCAGACATGTCATCAAGCTTTCAAAAGGGGGTGTGACAGTTGTATGCCGTTCATTTGACAAAGCCATGAAAACCTTGCGCCTGCGTGATCGATTCCTGTTGCAGGAAGACCTCAACTTTCTGCTCACCAACCGCGTGCCCCGGCTGGCCCTCACGCGCTTCATGGGCTGGTACAGCCGCATCCGCAGCCCATGGCTGACGCGGTGGTCCATTGCGGTGTGGCGCCTGTTCACCGATCTGGACCTGAGCGAGGCAAAACATCAGCGCTTTGACAGCCTGAGGGACTGCTTCATCCGCGAATTGCGCGAGGGCGCACGCCCTTTCGATCCACGTGAATCGGTGCTGGCCAGCCCCTGCGATGCCATTGTGGGCGCCATGGGCACCGTTCAGCGGGGGATCGTGCTGCAGGCCAAGGGGTTTCCGTACACGCTGTCTGAACTCATGGGATCGGCCGATCTGGCGCGCCAGCTCGAAGGTTGCCCCTACGTCACCCTGCGGCTGACGTCCAGCATGTACCACCGGTTTCATGCGCCGCAGGCCCTGCGCATCGACCGGGTCACCTACATCAGTGGCGACACCTGGAACGTCAACCCGATTGCGCTCAAGCGCATCGAACGGCTCTTTTGCAGGAACGAGCGGGCGGTGATCGAATGCCGGCTGGCCGATGACGCCCGACTCACGCTGGTGCCCGTCGCCGCCATTCTGGTGGCGAGCATCCGGCTGCACTGCCTGCCCCACCCCGTGCCTTTGCGGGAGCAGGGCGCGAAGGTGATGGATTGCCCAACCCACGTCCAGAAAGGCGACGAGCTCGGTTGGTTCGAGCACGGCTCCACCATCATCGTGTTCGGGCCACCCGATGCCCGATGGGCGCCCGGGGTGTCGGGCGGGCAGGGCATCCAGGCGGGGCAGGCGCTGTTCGAGCGACGCGTGCCCGCCCCTGTCGGGGCGTCATGAAACCGTCACAGGGGCGTCATATCGTGATGGAGTCACCACTCTTGCCTTCACACCATGGCCTTGCCTCACGACGAAATCCTGCGCCGCATCGAGCGCGACCTGCTCGACAGCTACGACGAAGAACTGGAGCTTGAAATCGAGGATCGCGATCCGGCGGGGTACACCGGTGACCTGGGGCAGGGCAATACGGATGACGACAAGCAGCAACGCATTTCGTATTTCCGCGAGCTGTTCAAGCTGCAGGGCGAACTCGTCAAGCTGCAGGACTGGGTGGCCCACACGCGTCAGAAGGTGGTGATCCTGTTTGAAGGGCGCGATGCCGCGGGCAAGGGTGGCGTGATCAAACGGATCACCCAGCGCCTGAACCCGCGCGTTTGCAGGGTGGTGGCGCTGCCAGCGCCCAACGACCGCGAGCGCACCCAGTGGTATTTCCAGCGCTATGTGCCGCACCTGCCGGCCGCGGGTGAAATGGTGCTGTTCGACCGCAGCTGGTACAACCGCGCCGGCGTGGAAAAGGTCATGGGTTTCTGTACCGACGATGAATACGAGGAGTTCTTTCGCACGGTGCCTGAATTCGAGCGCATGCTGGTCCGCTCGGGCATTGTGCTGATCAAGTACTGGTTCTCCATCACCGACGACGAGCAGCACCTGCGCTTTCTGGGCCGTATTCACGACCCACTCAAGCAGTGGAAGCTCAGCCCCATGGACCTAGAAAGCCGCCGCCGCTGGGAAGACTACA
>CAZEZY010000066.1:0-13396 GCA_964516635.1 uncultured Tepidimonas sp.
GGCCGTCAGGAACCGAATCCGCCGCCGCCTGGTGTCGAAATCTCGAAAATGTCGTTCACGTCCATCTCGGCTTGTCCGATGTGGCCGAGCGTCTCCACACGGCCATCGGCCCGTAGCACCCGGTTGATCCCGGGTGCGCCGGGTTGCCCACCGGCCATGCCGAACGCCGGGTGCACCCGCCCGTTGGACAGGATGCTCGCCGTCATGGGCTCCAGGAAACGGATGCGACGCACGCCACCCTCACCACCCTGCCAGCGCCCGGCGCCTCCCGAGCCTTTGCGGATGGCATAACTCTCCAGACGGACTGGAAAGCGGAATTCCAGCACCTCGGGGTCGGTCAGGCGAGAGTTGGTCATGTGCGTCTGCACCACCGATGTGCCCTCAAAACCGCCCACCAGCTGCCCCTGCGCATCGAACTCGCCGCCGGCACCGCTGCCTCCCGAGATGGTTTCGTAGTACTGGTGCTGCGCGTTACCAAAGGTGAAGTTGTTCATGGTGGGCTGGGCCCCGGCCATCACGCCCAAGGCACCGAACAGCGCGTTGGTGATGCAGGTCGACGTTTCCACGTTGCCCGCCACCACCGAGGCCGGCGGGTTGGGGTTGAGCATGCACCCTTCGGGGATGAGCACCTGCAAGGGTTTCAGGCAACCTGCGTTGAGCGGAATGTCGTCGTCCACCAGGGTGCGGAACACATACAGCACCGCCGCCATGCAAACCGCCTTGGGCGCGTTGAAGTTGTTCGTCTGCTGTTCGCTGGTGCCGGTGAAGTCGATCACGGCGCTGCGGCTGGCCGGGTCGATGTGCACCGCCACGCGGATCTGC
This sequence comes from uncultured Tepidimonas sp., assembly GCA_964516635.1. Taxonomy (GTDB): domain Bacteria; phylum Pseudomonadota; class Gammaproteobacteria; order Burkholderiales; family Burkholderiaceae_C; genus CAZEZY01. The sequence goes on from CAZEZY010000066.1 coordinate 823, forward strand.
GCGCCGTTGTCCAGCGGCAGGGTGAACTGGCCATCTTTCAGGCGCATGGCCAGCCGGGCGATGGCGCGGCGTACCGCTTCCTCTGCGTTGTCCTGCACGTGGCGCATGTAGGCCTGCACCACGTCCAGCCCGAACTGCGCCACCATCTTGCGCAACTCCTGCACGCCTTTTTCATTGGCGGCAATCTGCGCCTTCAGGTCAGCCAGGTTCTGCTGCGGATTGCGGCTCGGGTAAAGCACCTTGGCCCCCACGCTTGGCACTGACGTGCCTGCGCTGCCCCCCGAGGGGGCCCTGCCATCTTGGGGCGGCCCAGCGATGGCAGCACCACCACTCAGCAACGCCAGCAACTCGGCCTCGCGCAGCGCGCCGCCACCCTGCCCGTCACCCTGCACGAGCAGGAAGTTGTCGATCTGCACGCCCTCTTCCTCGATGCGCGTGGAAAACGGCGGCATGGAGCCCGGGGTGGTGCCGCCGATGTCGGCGTGGTGGCCGCGCGAGCCCACGTAGAAGGTGGGCTCGGCCGCATCACCCACATAGACGGGGGTGATCACGGTCACGTCCGGCAGGTGGGTGCCGCCGTGGTAGGGGTCATTGAGCACGTACACGTCACCGGGCTTCATGCGGCCCCGGTTTTCGCGGATCACGGTCTGGATGCTTTCGCCCATGCTGCCCAGGTGCACCGGCATGTGGGGAGCGTTGGCAATCAGGTGACCTTCGGCGTCGAACAGGGCACAGGAAAAGTCCAGCCGCTCCTTGATGTTGACCGAATAGGCCGTGTTCTGCAGTTGCAGGCCCATCTGCTCGGCAATGTTCATGAACAGGTTGTTGAACACTTCCAGCAGCACCGGGTCCACCTGGGTGCCGGCGGCAAAACGCTGGGCGCGCGGCACGGTGCGCACCAGTTCCAGGTGGTCGAGCGCGGTCAGGCGGGCCTGCCAGCCCGGCTCCACGATGGTGGTGGCGTTCTTCTCGGCGATGATGGCCGGTCCGGGAATCACGTCGCCCGGGCGCAGATCCTCGCGCACCACCAGGGCCGCGTCATGCCAGGCGTCGGCACCGTCCACCCCCTCGGTGTACACGCGCACGGTGTCGCGCCGGGGCACCTCCCTGTCGGAGTACAGGGGCAACAGCGGCTCGGCCGGGGCTTCACCGCCCACCACCGCCTCCACCGACACCGCTTCCACCACCAGGGGCTTGCCCGGCATCACAAAGGCAAAGCGCTGGCGGTAGGCCGTCTCAAAACCCGCGACGATCGATGCGTGGTCGCCAAAGGGGACCACCAGCGCGGCGTCGCTGCCGGCGTAGCGCACATGCACCCGGCGGTGCACCGCCACCGGGCCCTGCCCCACCTGCTGGCGCTGCAATTCGTGCACCGCGGCGGTTGCCAGCGCATCCAGCTGTGCGGCAATGCCGGCCAGCGCGGCCTCTTCCAGCGGGGCTTCCACCGCCTGCTCCCGCATCACGCTCTGATCGGCGAGACCCATGCCGTAGGCGCTGAGCACGCCCGCCAGCGGGTGCACGAACACCTTCGTCATGCCGAGCGCGTCGGCCACCAGGCAGGCGTGCTGGCCACCGGCGCCGCCAAAGCATTGCAGCGTGTAGCGCGTCACGTCGTAGCCACGCGCCACCGAGATTTTCTTGATGGCGTTGGCCATCTGCTGCACGGCGATGCGGATGAAGCCTTGCGCACAGGCTTCGGGGCTCAGGCCGGTCTGCGCCCCGAGTTCGGCAAAGCGCTGGCGCACGACGTCGGCGTCAAGCGGCTGGTCGGCGCGCGGGCCGAAGGTTCGCGGGAAATGCGCCGGCTGCAACTTGCCCACCATGACGTTGGCGTCGGTCACGGCCAGCGGGCCACCTCGGCGGTAGCAGGCTGGTCCAGGGTTGGCGCCCGCGCTTTCGGGCCCCACACGCAGGCGTGCGCCGTCGAACTGCAGCAACGAGCCGCCACCCGCCGCCACGGTGTGGATGCTCATCATGGGGGCACGCATGCGAACACCGGCCACCTGGGTTTCGAACTCGCGCTCGAAGGCGCCTGCGTAATGGCTCACATCGGTGGAGGTGCCCCCCATGTCGAAACCGATGACCTTGGCGTGCCCGGCCAGGCTGGCCGTGCGCGCCATGCCCACGATCCCGCCGGCTGGCCCGGACAGGATCGCGTCCTTGCCCTGAAACACGTGGGCGTCAGTGAGGCCGCCGGACGACTGCATGAAGAACAGGCGCACCCCCGACATTTCGGCCGCCACCTGGTCCACATAACGGCGAAGAATGGGCGAGAGATAGGCATCCACCACCGTGGTGTCACCCCGGCTGACGAATTTCATCATCGGGCTGGTGCCGTGGCTGGTGCTGATCTGCGTGAAGCCCACCTCGCGCGCCAGTTCGGCGGCGCGGGCCTCGTGCGCGGTGTAGCGGTAGCCGTGCATGAACACGATGGCCACACTGCGCAAACCGGCGTCGAAAGCGGCCCACAGGTGTTCGCGCAGGTGCCGTTCATCCAGGGGTTCAACGATGTCGCCCTGGGCACCGACGCGCTCCTGCGCCTCGATCACCCGCTCGTACAACAGTTCGGGCAGCACGATGTGGCGGTCAAACAGGCGTGGCCGGTTCTGGTAGGCGATGCGCAGCGCGTCGCGAAAACCCCGGGTGGTCACCAGCAGCGTGGGCTCGCCCTTGCGTTCCAGCAGCGCGTTGGTGGCCACGGTGGTGCCCATCTTCACGCAGGCCACCTGATCGGGCGTGATGGGTTCACCCGGCCGCAGGCCCAGCAGGTGCCGGATGCCCGCCACGGCCGCATCCCGGTACTGCTCCGGGTTTTCGCTCAGCAGCTTGTGCGTGGCGAGGGTGCCATCCGGCCGGCGGGCCACGATGTCGGTGAAGGTGCCACCGCGGTCGATCCAGAACTGCCAGCGCGCATCAGGGGTTTGCATGGGGGTGGTCTGCATGTCAGGTTACGAAGAAGAATCACATCGAGGCGGCTGCCCGGGCGGCCTGGTCGTAGACACCGGACAGCACACGCAGCAGCCGGGCCAGTTCACCGATGTCACGATTGAGCGCATCATCCGCCTTCAAGGCATGGATCAGGCAGGTCTCACGGATCGCCCGGTAGCGTTCCACATAGGCTTTGCCGGTGTCGGTGGCGGCGTAGGTCACTTCCTTGCCGTTCTTGCTCGACGCCACCACCCCCAAACCTTGCAGCTTCTTGAGCGAGTAGTTGATGAGGTGGGTGTCTTCCACATTCATGATGAAGCAGATGTCGGCCAGTCGCTTGTCGCGGGCCCGATGCGTCACATGGTGCAGGACCAGCACGTCCAGCGGTGTCAGGTCCTTCAGGCCGGCCGCACTCATGCAGTGCATGATCCAGCGGTGAAAAGCGTTGCCCGCGACGATCAGGCCGAACTCGAATTCGCTCATCTCGGCACTCTGGGGCGACACCAGGTGCGCCGACGACACGATGCGCGGTTTGTCCGGTGGATTGGCATTCTGGGGGGAGCCGGCTCTCGGGCGTGGCATGGACATGTCTCCTGGTGAAAAGGATGTCTGGAAGTCTAAGAATTTTTCCAACAAAATGCCAACAATTTATTGACATTTAGGGAAAACACGTATGACACCTGAAACATCTCCCGCCAAAATGGTGAAGCCTTTCAACCCCGACCTCAACCCCCACGTACCAATCGGAGTCATCATGAAGCGTCGCCTGTTCACCCTCACCCTCGCGGCCAGTGCGCTGGCCTTTGGCACCCACGCTCAGGCCCAGACCCGCTGGGACCTGCCGTCAGCCTACCCGGCCACCAACTTCCATTCGGTCAACCTGAATCAGTTTGCCGCCGATGTCGACCAGGCCTCGGGTGGCAAGCTCAAGATCACGGTACACCCGGGTGCCTCGCTGTTCAAGGCGCCTGAAATCAAGCGGGCGGTGCAAGGCGGCCAGGCCCAGATTGGCGAAATCCTGCTCGCCGCCTACCAGAACGAATGGGAAATGTTCGGTGCCGACGGCATTCCTTTCCTGGCCACCAGCTACGACGAGTCGTTCAAGCTCTACCAGGCCCAGAAGCCCATTCTGCAGAAGAAGCTCGACGAGCAAGGCATGATGCTGCTGTACTCGGTGGCCTGGCCGCCCCAGGGCATCTACAGCAAGAAGCCGCTGAACAGCGCCGCCGATCTGCGTGGCAGCAAGTGGCGTGCCTACAGCCCCTCCACCACCCGCATTGCCCAGCTCGTGGGTGCCCAGCCCGTCACGGTCCAGGCCGCCGAGCTGTCGCAGGCCCTGGCCACGGGCGTGGTCGAAGCCAACATGACGTCCGGCGCCACCGGTGTGGACAGCAAGCTCTACGAACACCTCAAGTACTACTATGACGTTCAGGCCTGGTTGCCCAAGAACGCCGTGATCGTGAACAAGCGCGCCTTCAATGCACTCGACAAGGCGACCCAGGACGCCGTGCTCAAGGCCGCCGCCGACGCCGAGAAGCGTGGCTGGGAGGCCTCACGCAAGGTCAACACCGACACCCTGGCCGTCCTGCGGGCCAATGGCATGGAAGTGCTGCCGCCCTCTGCCCAGCTCAAGGCCGACATGCAGAAAGTGGGCGAAACCATGCTGAAGGAATGGATGGACAAGGCAGGCGCCGAAGGTCAGGCCCTGATGACCACCTTCCGCAAGTAAGTGCCCATGCGCCGCCTGCTCGACGCCCTCTACCTGAGCGCTGCCTGGCTGGCGGCGCTTTTCATGCTCGGGGTGCTGCTCATGGTGCTGCTGTCCATCGTCAGCCGCCTGTTTCACTTCTACGTGCCGGGCACCGATGCCTACGCCGGCTACGCCATGGCCGGGGCCGGTTTTCTGGCGCTGGCGCACACCCTCAAGCGGGGGGAGCACATCCGCGTCACGCTCATCATCGGCCGGCTTCAGGGTCGGGCCCGTCGTGCGCTGGAATTGTGGTCACTCACGATGGCCGTCCTGCTGGCGGGGCTGTTTGCCTTCTATGCGGCCCGGCTGGCCTGGCAATCCCACCTGTTCAACGACATCTCCACCTCCAGCGATGCCACCCCCCTGTGGATTCCCCAGATCAGCATGGTGATCGGCACGCTGGTCCTGCTGATCGCCCTCATCGACGAATGGGTGCTCGAATGGCGTGGCTTGCGCCGACCGGTCGTTGCCCAAGCCGGAGACGCTCCCCATGAATGAGGCCATCCTCACTTTTGCCCTGATCGTCGCGCTGTTTGCCCTGCTGGGCAGTGGCGTCTGGATCGGCCTCACCCTGGCCGGCGTGGCCTGGATCGGCATGGAGCTGTTTTCCTCACGGCCGGCGGGTGACGCCATGGCCATCACCATCTGGGGCGCTTCCAGCAGCTGGACGCTCACGGCCCTGCCCCTGTTCATCTGGATGGGGGAAATCCTCTTCCGCACCAAACTCTCGGAGAGCATGTTCAAAGGCTTGGCCCCCTGGGTGAACCCGCTGCCCGGGCGGTTGCTGCACACCAATGTGGTGGGCTGCACCATTTTTGCCGCCGTCTCGGGTTCGTCGGCCGCCACCTGCGCCACCGTGGGCAAGATGAGCATTCCCGAACTCACCCGGCGCAACTACCCCGCCGACAAGATCATCGGATCGCTGGGCGGCGCCAGCACGCTGGGGCTGCTCATCCCGCCCTCCATCATCATGATCGTGTATGGCGTGGCCGCCGAAGTGTCGATCGCCAAGCTCTTCATGGCCGGGGTGCTGCCCGGCTTGCTGCTGGCCTCGCTGTTCAGCGGCTATCTCATGGTGTGGGCCCTGCTCAACCCGAGCCAGGTGCCCCGCGCAGACGCCGCCACCACCCTGAGCCGCAAGCTCTGGGAGTCTCGCCATCTGCTGCCGGTGGTCATGCTGATCGGCGGGGTGATCGGCTCGATCTACACCGGCATTGCCACGGCCACGGAAGCCGCTGCGATCGGCGTGGTTGGGGCCCTGCTGCTGTCGGCCCTGCAAGGTTCGCTCAACCTGCGCACCTTCCGGGATTCCCTGCTGGGTGCCACCCGCCTCTACTGCATGATCGCGCTCATCCTGGCCGGGGCCGCCTTTCTGACGCTCTCGATGGGCTTCATCGGCCTGCCACGCCAGCTCGCCGAGTTCGTCACCGGGCTGGGCCTGTCCACGGGCGTGCTCATCCTGGCCATTGCGCTGTTCTACATCCTGCTGGGCTGTTTTCTGGACGGCATTTCCATGATCGTGCTGACCATGGGCGTCATCGTCCCCACCATCAGCGGGGCCGGCATCGACCTCATCTGGTTCGGCATCTTCGTGGTGATCGTGGTGGAAATGGCGCAGATCACGCCACCCGTGGGATTCAACCTGTTCGTGCTCCAGGGCATGACGGGCCGGGAGATCACCTACATCGCCAGGGTCACTGCACCGTACTTTGTGCTGATGGCAGTGGCACTGCTGCTGCTGTGGTGGTTCCCTGGCATTGCCACCTGGCTGCCCTCTCGCATGTAAACCGGCCTTCCCCGGCTCGCCCCGTCTGGGGGGCGCCCGGCATCCACTAAGATGCCGGGCTGACAACGCGAAACAAAGGTACCTGTGTTCAAGCATGTGATGATCTACCGCATCGGCGCCGACTGGACGGCCCCGGTGGAACGGATGGAGGAAGCGCTGGCGGCCCTGCCGTTTGAGCCTTGCGGCGCCACGCAGGACAAATCGGTCGGCTGGGTGCCACCGCGTGGCCAGGCCCATGGCGCCCTGGTCGAGCTGGTGGGCGGTCACCGCATCCTGCGCTTTCAGATCGAAACCAAGGCCGTGCCTGGTGCCGTCATCAAGCGCCACCTGGACGAACGCGTGGCGCAGATCGAGGCGAAGGAAGGCCGCAAACCCGGCCGCAAGGAAAGCCGCGACCTGCGCGACGAGATCGTGCAAGATCTGCTGCCGATGGCCTTTGCCAAGACCGCCAGCATCATGGTCTGGATGGACCTGCAGGCGGGTCGACTGATCCTCGACACCAGCAGCCAGACACGCGCCGACGAAGTCATCACCGCGCTGGTGAAAGGGCTCGCCGGCCTGCAACTCAGCCCCTTCAACACCCAGATGTCACCCCAGGCCGCCATGACCGCCTGGCTGACCGGCGGCGCCGACGACTGGCCCGCCCATTTCGCGCCCGGTCGCGAGGTGGAACTGAAGTCGGCCGACGAGTTGAAGTCCGTGGTCAAGTTCACCCGGCACCCCATCGACGACGATCAGATGAAGCTCCACATTGGCCAGGGCAAGCTGCCCACCAAGCTCGCGCTGGACTGGGATGGCCGTGTCAGCTTCGTCCTCACCGAAAGCACGGTCCTGAGCAAAGTGGCCTTCCTGGACGGCGTGTTCGAAGACAGCGCCTCGTCCGAAGACGAAGGAGGGTTTGATGCCGATGTGGCCATCGCCACCGGTGAACTCGGCGCGCTGCTGAACGACCTGACCGAAGCGCTGGGGGGTGAACTGCTGCCATGATGACCGTTGCGGCGATCTGTCTCGGCGCCTGTCTCGGCGCCCTCGGTCGTTGGCAACTGGGCGCATGGCTCAACACCGGCGCCTCGCTGCCCTGGGGCACGCTGGCCGCCAACTGGATCGGCGCTTACCTCGTCGGCCTCGCCGTCGTCTATTTCCAGCAACACAGTGGCCTGGACCCGGTCTGGCGGCTGGCCATCGTGACCGGCCTGCTGGGTGCCCTCACCACCTTCTCCACCTTTTCCGTGGAAACGGTGGCCATGCTCCAGAGCGGCAAAGCGGCGCTGGCGGTGGCGAACACCCTGCTCCATGTGGCCGGTTCCCTTCTGCTCACCTGGGGTGGCATCCTCACGGCCCAGGCTTTGTGGCACGCCAGATCGTAAAAGGTTAAAATGGAAAGGTTGCGGCTCGCTCGTCGTCGCAACCTCTGTCGTGTGACATGCCCTGGCCCTCCGCGGGCCTGTAGCCTCCTTGAAGCGCCGTGTGGTCCTTCCTAGGCGTCAACTTCAATGTTCGTGGCGGGCACCTGTTCGCGCTGGCCTCCGTTTGCCTTACAACCTGTCCAGGCCTTCCCTGGGGCAGGGCGGTGGCCGCGACGCAGACCCAAACCCCGGATGGCCATGGCCATCTGGCGCAACAACCGTTCAAAGGAAACACATTGGCCAAAGAAGATCTCATCGAAATGCAAGGCAAGGTAGACGAAGTGCTGCCCGATTCCCGCTATCGCGTCACCCTGGAGAACGGTCACACCCTGATCGCCTACTCGGCTGGCAAAATGAAAAAGCACCACATCCGCATTCTGGCGGGTGACAAGGTGTCGCTCGAACTGTCGCCCTACGACCTCACCAAAGGCCGGATCACCTTCCGCCACATCGAGCAGCGCTCAGGCGCATCCGCAGCCGCCCCTGCCCGGCGCACCTTCCGCTGAGGCTTTCTTCGTGAAGGCTTGACAAAGATCAAGGCCCGATCGCGTGATCGGGTTTAGATTAAAACTCCCAGGAGTATATTTGTCAGGAGACCCTTCATGAAGCCTACCGACACCTCGCGACGTCGCCTGCTGGGCGGCCTTGCTTCTGTCCCGCTGGCCGCCTCGCTGGGTACAGCCGGCACACCGGCACTGGCCAGGGTCAAAACCAGCGCCCGCATCGTCATCGTGGGCAGTGGACTCGGTGGCATTGCCGTGGCCAACCGACTCAGTCACGCGCTGGACGGCGCCCGCATCACCATCGTCGATGGTCGCGAGGCCCACTACTACCAGCCTGGGTGGACACTGGTGGCCAGCGGTATCTGGCCCGTCAGCAAGGTCATTGACACCAACGCCAGATACCACCCTTCAGGCGCCGAATGGGTGAAGGACCACGTGGCCGAATTCGATCCGGCCCGCAACGCCGTGATCACCCGGGGCGGCAAGCGCATCGAATACGACTACCTGGTCGTGGCCACTGGTGTACAGCTCAACTACGGTGCGATCGAAGGCATGGACGTGTCGGCCATTGGCCAGAACGGCCTCACCTCGGTCTACGCCAGCACCGATGCCGCCGTGTCCACCTGGTCGGCCATGGACACCTTCCGGGGCAAAGGCGGCAAGGCCGTCATGACCTTGCCCGCCACACCGCTGAAGTGCGCGGGTGCCCCCATCAAGATGACCTTCATGCTGGCCGACCGTCTGCGCCAGGCGGGCACCCTGGCTCAGTCTGACGTGACGTTCTACTCCGGTATCGGTGCCGTTTTCGGGGTCAAGGCCGTCAACGACAGCATCATCCAGCGCTGGACCGACCTGGGCGTGGACGTCGAGTACAACCAGCGCCTCACGGGCATCGACATCGGTAGCCGCCGCGCCACCTTCGCCACACCGGAGGGCGAGCAGACCACCGTCGACTACGATTTCATTCACGTGGTACCCCCCATGAGCGCACCCGACGTGGTTCGCCACAGCGACCTGTCGTGGAAAGCGGGGCCCTTTGCGGGTGGCGGCTGGCTGGAGGTCGATGAAGAAACCTTGCGGCACCGCCGTTACCCCAATGTGTTCGGGGTGGGCGACATCAACGGCACCCGCCGCGGCAAAACCGCCGCGACGATCAAGAAGAGCGCCCCCATGGTGGCCACCAACCTGATCGACCTCATCAGCGGTCGCGAGCCCAGCCAGCGTTTCGATGGCTACACCTCCTGCCCGCTGATCCTGCGCGAAGGCTCGGCCATGCTGATCGAGTTCGACTACGACGGCAAGCTCACCCCCACCCTGCCGATGATCGACCCCATGCAGGAAAGCTACTTCGCCTGGGTGATGAAACACCGCATGCTCAAGCCGGCTTACATGGCGGTGCTCAAAGGCCGCGCCTGATCAAGGAGACTACACATGTACGAAATCTGGCTGGGACTCAACATCGCTTATGAAACCGTGCGCCCGGTTCTGGGTCTGCTGACCGTGCTGGCCCTCGCCTGGCTGATCTTGCTGGTGGCGGTGGCGCGCTCCAGCAAGGCCAACTGGAAAAAAGCCTTTCCGTCGGCCCTCATCGTGGGCGTGTTTGCGGCCCTGGTGGTGTTTGTACTGGCCCCCAGCTTCACCGCCTCCAGCCTGAGCGAGCTCAAGTACTGGGTGGACTGGGCGTTCCTGGGCGCGAGTTCGGCGGGCGCGGGTGCTGCCGTGATGGTGGGCCTGTGGCCCGTGCTGGCCTGGCTCGCGCGTCGGCCCTGAGGCCTACCCTCCACCGCGCTGCATCGTCAGGTCGAACCGTTTCATGAAGGCCTGTCGATCGTCATCGGCCAGGCCCTCAAACTGAAACCGCACCCACAGACGGGGCATGCGCAACAGCGCGATGACCCGGTCGGGCAAGGGCGACCACGTCAGCAACAGCCGACCCGTCGAAAAGTCGACCACAGCGGCATCGGTACCCACCACCACGGCGTTCGGTTCACAGGCCAGCGGGAGCCTGGACAACCATTCGGCGGCACTGCAGGCCATGTCGCGGGAAAACTCGGCTTCGTAGCGTGACTGCATCAGGCCATCCGTCCCCGCGCTCAGCCGCCGGCGATGGGCGGCCAGATGGCGAGCACATCGCCGTCCTGCAACGCGCGCACAGACCGTTCAGGCGGTGGAACGAAATGGCCGTTGACCAGCACCAGATGCACGAGTTTCGGCGGCAGGTTGTAGCGTTCGACCAGCGCCTGCACCGAGGTGCCCTCAGGCAGATCGAGCTGAATCTGGTTGAACTTCGCCTCGGGCGGCAGGTAGTCGCCCAGGGTCGCGAACAGCTTCAAGGTGACTTGCATGGGCATCAACGGCGCCGCGCGTCGGCCGCGCCACTCCAGTGGCTCTGCGCCTGCGCGGTGGCCAGGTAGGCCTTCATCAGCTGCGTCGGATCTTCCATGAGGTGATCCTTCCATTCGCCGAGCTTCACCTTGCCTTCCACCAGGCCCCGCATCACGCCGACGTGGTCGGTCCAGCCCACGCTGTTGCATCCGACCATCACGTCGCCATCGAACTGCAGGCTCAGCACCTTGTGGTTGACCGGATCGGACAGCTCCACTTTGTCCCCGCCAGGCACACCTTCCCAGTTCCCGAAAGAGGTCGAGATCAGGCCCAGGGTGTCGAGCACGTTGATCTGGGTCACCCCCTTGAGTTCGGCGGCCTTGCCCACCATGTTCATGGCGGCCACGTAGGCCTGATCGGCGGCATTGGGCTGGATGGCGCTCACGATGGCCTTGCCACTGACCTTGTCGAAGGCCTCGGCACAGTCACCGGCCGCATAGATGCCAGGAACATTGGTCTGCATGTGCTCATCGGTCAGTACCCCGAGGAGGCACAACACACCGGAATTCTCGAGAAATCCGATGGCGGGTCGCACACCGGTGGCACTGATCACCAGATCCGCCTCCAGCGTCTGACCGTTCGACAGCCGCACTTTCAGCGGACCGGCGGCAGACGGACTGCCAGCCAGTCCCACGGCACTGGCCAAACGGTTCAGGAGACCGGTAGGCGGCGTGTCCTGCTCGATGGCCTCCACACGAGCGCCCGTGTAGACCTTGACGCCCTTGGCTTCGCACCACTCACGGATCATCCCGCCCGCCGCCGGCCCCATCATGCGAGGCACCATCCGGTCACCCATCTCGACCACGGTCAGCTCGACGCCACGCTGCTTCAGCGCTTCCATGATGATGCAGCCGATGAAGCCCGCGCCCATCTGCAGCACCCGTGCGCCCGGTTGGGCCAGCTTGGCGATGTCACGCGCATTTTCCAGGGTCCAGCAGGGGTGGATACCCGGCAAGTCCATGCCCGGGATGGGAGGACGCACCGGGTGAGACCCCGTGGCGATGAGCAGTTTGTCGAAGCTCAGCGTCTGGCCGTTGTCCAGCGTCACCGTTCGGGCCGTCGCATCCAGATGGGTGGCCTTGGCGTTGACGATGTCGATGCGCCGATCGGCAAAGTGGTTGCCCCCTTTGCGCAGATAGGTGCCATGCTCGTCGATGTTGCCCACCAGCAGGTAGGGAATCGCCATGCGCGAATAAGGCGGTTCTGGCTCGTCACCCACCAGGGTGATCCGGTCGTGGGGCGCATGCTTGCGGATCGTTTCTGCCGCGATGACGCCCGCTGGGCCCGCGCCAAGGATGAGGTGATGGGTCATGTTGAATGCACTCCGCTGACAAACAAAAAAGGGTGGGCAGGCCACACCGCCTGTACCACCCCGGACCAGCCTGCACCCCCGAGGGAGGCGCAGAAACTGGCAGACGGATCAGAGCCCCAGTCGAGCCTTGGTATCGGCCGTGGGCCGACCCTCGGGGTCCCAGCCACGCACTTCGTAGTACTTGGGCAGCATCTCGGGGAGACGGCTGACCACCCCTTTGCCCGGGCCGGTCTTGGCGGCTTCGGTCAGCAGGCGCTTGGGCAGGTTGTCGTCGGCCTTGGTGAAGCCCGCGGCGTTGTTGAACTCTCGCTCCATGTTCCAGATGCGTTCACCGATGTGATTCAGGTGCTCCATGGTGAACTCCTCACCACAAGCGGCCTGCACTTGCGGGGCCACATCGGCCAGGGTCCAGGCAAAGCTCGTGAACACGCAGATGCCGGCAGAGTCGAAGGCGGCGGTGGCGTCCTGGAAAGCCTTGACCAGTTCGGGCTTGCCTTCGTGTTC
>CAZEZY010000067.1:0-13298 GCA_964516635.1 uncultured Tepidimonas sp.
GGTTGATACGACGAATCGACAGTATTGGATACCCCGTTGCCCACATGCTGCTGCCAAGGTGGCTGCCCAATGGCCAAATGGCAAGGTGGTGGGTCTTTGTCCCTATGGGGCCAGCAAGCGCAGGCATTTGTCCGATGGGCAAATCGAATTTTTGGCCGAAACTATACTGTCACAATCAGGCACGAGCTTGTTGATGATTGTCCTGCCGGATCAAGTGCATGCCATTCAAATGGTCTTTGCGCACAAACCATGGTTTGGAAAGATGGTGTTTCAGCCAACCAGTGACTTCTTTGAGTTGTGTTCACAGGTGGCTCACTGTGATGCCGTCGTGTCTGTCGATACCGCCATGGTTCACATCGCTTCAGGTCTAGGGAAACCCTTGCTTGCGCTCTATGCCGACGATGGGCCTCATACAGTGAACTTTCAATGCTGGCATGCCAACAGTCCGCAGGCCGCGTGTCAATTTGTGTTGATTGGGTCACCCCAGTTCAGCGTTGAAGAGCAGTTGGAACTCAGGTCTGGTTTACAGTTTTTTGAGCAATGACTTGAATTTGGGCCAGTGCATCGCGGCTGGTTTGGTCCACTGGGTAGCCATAACGGTGAAAATATAAGTCTTCGACCCAATAGGTGACCTGTTTTCTTTTGTCCGGCCACGGTTTCAAAATTGCCCTTAGCATTTTGCGAGCCCACTTCAAAGAAATCAAGGGCGTTTCAACTGTGCCTTGCTTGGGTGATATCAAACCGTAGTTGTAACCTTGGTCTTGAACTTGAATGTCCACAATTTGGGCTAGGGGCAGTTGGGAAATCAATTCGTTAATGTCGTAAGACACCGGAGAAAATTTGGTTTTTCCTCCTAAGCGAAAGGTGACCTTATGGTCGCTATTGAAACGACTGGGCCACATCCCTTGTTCATACAAGTCTTCATGGGGCACCACAGTCACCAGAAATCCACCTGGTTTTACCAGAGACCACCACTGTTCAATTGCTGACTTTGGGTCGGGCATATGTTCAAGGCAATGGCTGCTGTAGACTGTGTCATAACTTTCAGCTGGCAAAAAATCGGCGATGCGCTGAGCGTCGCCATGTTCTTTGTCAAACGGTTGTGCGCCAGGGCAAACAATGTCACTTCCGCAGCCAATATCAAGTACTTTGCCTTTGAGGTATTTTGTTGAAAAGTCAGCTGCTCGTACCCTGTTTGTTTTCGCTGTTTCATCCATTGACAAAGTATACAGCGGCAGCCTGCTAAAGTTCGTTAAATGACCACCCTCTCCGCCATCATCATCACCAAAAACGAGGCAGCGCACCTGTCGCAGTGCCTGCAGACCTTGCAGTGGGCCGATGAAATCATCGTGCTGGACTCGGGCAGCACGGACGCCACTTGCGACATCGCAGCCAGGCATGGTGCGCGTGTCGAGCAGGCTGCGGACTGGCAGGGCTTTGGCGTGCAGCGCCAGCGTGCCCAAGCGCTGGCCCGGTGCGAATGGGTGTTGATGGTGGATGCCGACGAGCGTGTCACCCCCGAATTGCAGCAATCGATCCAGCGCACCATTCAAGGCCCGCTCGTGATTGGGCGTATGGCCCGTTTGAGCTGGTGCTTCGGGGGCTTCATTCGCCATGCAGGCTGGTACCCGGATCCGGTTGATCGTCTCTACCCTCGGGCTGCAGCGCAGTACAACGCCGCGCTGGTTCACGAGAAGTTGCAAAACCCGAAAGGCTTGCCTGTCCAGCGTTTGCAGGGCGATTTGCTGCACTTCACTTACGACAGCATGCGCCATTACCTGGTCAAGTCGGCCCAGTATGCCGAGTTGTGGGCCCAGGCGCGGCATGCGCAGGGGCGCACCACCAGCCTGACAGCAGCGTTTTTGCATGGGGTGGGTTGCTTTGTGCGGATGTATCTGTTCAAAGCCGGTTTTCTGGACGGCCGGCGCGGTTTGCTGCTGGCTCTGCTCTCGGCCCACTCCACCTACGTCAAATACGCAGATCTCTGGTTGCGCGGTCAGCCGCAGCGTTCTCAGGTGGACACGCCAAAATCGCCATGACCTCGCCACGCATTCTGGTCGTCCGCAACGACAAGCTGGGGGATTTCATGCTCGCGTGGCCTGCCTTGGCCATGCTCAAGCAGTCTCTGCCCGACGCCCACCTCACGGTCCTGGTGCCGCGCTACACCCAGGAACTGGCCATGATTTGCCCCTGGGTGGATGGCGTTCTGACCGACCCGGACGAACTGAGTCAAGTGAATCGCAAGCGCTTTGATGCAGTGCTGACCCTGTTTTCGACCCGGCGTATCGGCTGGCAGGTCTTCAAGGGGCGCATTCCCGTGCGCATGGCACCGGCCACCAAGCTGGCCCAGTTGTTCTACAACCATCGCGTGGTGCAACGCCGTTCCCGTTCAGAAAAGCCTGAGTACGTGTACAACCTGGAATTGGCGCGCGCCTTCTTGCAGCAACTGGGCGTGCCCGCTGTTGAGCCATCAGCGCCTTACTGGCCCCTGCCATCCGAACAGGTCCGTCTGCAGCGGGCGCATCTGGCGCAATGCCTGGGGGTGGATGCCTCGCGCCCCTGGTTTTTTGTGCATGCAGGCTCCGGCGGTTCGGCCAGCAATGTGTCTGTCGAACAATACGCGGTGCTGGTGCAGCAGATCCATCTACGTGGCCTTGAACCGGTTCAATGGGTATTCACCTGTGGGCCGGGCGAAGAAGCCAAAGCCGAGGCATTGAATCGCTTGTGTGCGGGGATGGGTGGCGTGGTTTATCGGTCTAAGGATGGGTTGGCGGCGTTCGCCCGCAGCCTCTCTACTGCGCAGATGCTGATCGCGGGCTCGACTGGGCCGCTGCATGTGGCCGGTGTGCTGGATGTGCCCACCGTCGGGTTTTTCCCGGCCAAACGATCTTCGACTGCGCTGCGGTGGCGGCCTTGCAACGCCCCAGGCCGCACCCTGGCGTTCAGCCCAGACACCCAGCACCACGAGCCGGATGACATGGCATCCATCGACATGGGGGCTTGTGCCAAAGCGGTGGTGGCCTGGTATCAGGGGCTGGCGTCGTAACCGTTCAGCAAGGCGGGCCAGTCTTCAGCTTCCTGCCAGTGCAAAGCCTGCCGCTTGTGTTCTTTGAGAAGTGATCGCCTGAGTCTTGCGAGGTTGCGCGTTTTCCAATCATCTCCGCCGCGCCGCTCGCATTTGTCAAAGTCCACCACATACACCTGACCTTGAGGGTCGAGCAAAAGGTTGTGGGCGTTGAGGTCGGCATGGAAGACCTGATGCCGGTGCAGTGCCGCAATGGCCTGACCGACCGCTTTCCACTCATGCGCCGAGAGGGCGCGCTCACGCAACAGCTGAATCAGATTCCGGGTATTGGGCAGCCATTCCATCGCGATGTCTGCCCGGTATCGGCTGAATTGCCCCATGAGGGCATGCGTGCGCTGGTAATGGGCCGCAACTGGCGCAGGCACAGGCAGCCCCATGCTGTGCATGGCGCGCAGCAGCACCAGTTCTTGCATGCCCCGGCTTCGAGCGGGCGCTGTGGGGGGGTAGGTGTCGTGGGTGAGCCGTGCCATCCACCCGCCTCGACGGTAATGCCTGAGCACCCACAGTCGACCATTGTGCTCCACGCGGTAGGCTTGCCCACGGCCACTGCCTGCAGCCAGATTCACGCCCTGGGGGCTCTGCAGGACCGAGTCCAGCTGCCGTGACAGGGCCTCGTCACTCACGTCTGCCGATGCATCGGCGGTGGCGTTGGCCACCCGCCACCAGACATTCCCTGCCGAGCCGACCGCCCGGATCGGCGGCATGGGCTGGCGTGGCCACGAGGGCAGCGTGCGCAACGCATGCAAGGTTCGCTGGGCGCTGCCTTGCTGGCTGGCAACGAATCGCTGAGCCGCCGTCTGCATCGCGGCGTGGCTGGCATCATCGGTGGTGATCTCGGTCGCCGCCTGCCACAACCCCGAGGCAGACACACGCAGGGCACATTGCCTTTCCACCATCTGGTTGTACAGGTCCGGAAACTGATGCGTGTGGGGGCCAAAAACCACCGGGCAACCCGCTGCCAAGGCTTCCAGTGCATTGTGCCCACCCACCGGCGCCCAGGTGCCGCCCATCAGGCACAGCCGGGCTGATGCGTACACCTGCGCCAGCTCACCGATCGAGTCCAGCAGCCAGATCTGCGTGTCGGCATTCAACGCGTGGTCCTCGCTTCGAATGGCGAGCGTTTTTCCGGCTTGCAGCCCGAGTCTCTCCTCAAGCTGGCGAGCCACCTCGCTGAAACGCTGTGGGTGCCTGGGGGCCAGCACCAGAAGCGGTGGGGGCGCATGAGCGGGGGCTGCTTGATGCCAAGACCGCAGAAAGTTTAGCCAGCCGGGCAGCAGGATCTCTTCATCGCCAGCGTGGGTGCTGGCTGCCACGATCACGGTTCGATGGGCCAAAGCCATCGCGATCTTGTTGCTGGAGGCGACGGGCAGAGGCTGGTCAAATTTCAGATTGCCGAGGGTGTGAATGCGCGCCGGCTCAACCCCCAGTTGACCAAAATGTTCGGCACTGGCCGGGTCAGCGCACAAGATCAGTCGCAGGCTGCGAAGCCGTTCGCGCATCCACAACGAACGGTACGGCCATCGGTCAACGCTGGTGGCACGCAGCCGGGCATTGGCCACCACCACATCCACCGCATGCTGTTCGCACTGCCACAACCACTCGGGCCACAACTCCCTTTCCAGCAACAGCAAGGCACGCGGCTGGGCATGACGCAAAAAGCGCTTGACCACACCCGCTTGGTCGAGCGGTGCAAAAAAAATCGGAGACCCCGAAGGCAAGCGCTCCGAGAGCAGTCTTTTGGCGGCGGGCGTCTGCGTGGTCCAGACCAGCGACTCAGTCCCCCAACTGGCTTGCAGTTCATGGAGCAGCGTCAAGCCCGCCTGCGCTTCGCCTACAGAGGCGACATGGACCCATAGCCCCCCTCGGACCGACGGATTCGGCTGAATCACGCCCAGGCGTTCGCCCAAGCCTTTTCGGTAACCCGGTTCTTTGAAGCTCCGCAACACCAGCCACAGCAGCACAGGCAGGGTCAGGGCGTAGGCCAGCAGTCGGTACATCCATTGTCCCAGGCCTGGTCCGGCAGATTTCTGTCTCATGCCAAGGCTCCCCTCAGGCGACGGATGGGCGTCAAGGTCAAGTCCGTTTTCTTTCGTATTACGCTTAACATCGCAACCAGTGTGAACAAACAGGGAGCACCTTCATGCACCGCAAAGGCCTCATCCTCGCCGGAGGCTCCGGCACCCGGCTGCACCCGGCCACGCTGGCCATCAGCAAACAGCTCCTGCCGGTGTACGACAAGCCGATGATCTACTACCCGCTGAGTACCCTCATGCTGGCTGGCATGCGGGATGTGCTCATCATCAGCACCCCTCAGGACACGCCGCGCTTCCAACAGTTGCTGGGTGATGGCTCGGCATGGGGCATGAACCTGCAGTATGCCGTCCAGCCCAGCCCCGACGGACTGGCACAGGCCTTCATTATCGGTGACTCTTTCATCGGCCACTCCCCCAGCGCGCTGGTGCTGGGCGACAACATCTACTACGGCCATGACTTCCAGCCCCTGCTCAAAAGCGCCAGCGCGCAGACCACGGGCGCCACCGTGTTCGCTTACCACGTGACGGACCCGGAACGCTATGGCGTGGTCGAGTTCGACCGCGAGGGCAGGGCCATCAGCATCGAAGAAAAACCCAAGGTGCCCAAAAGCAACTTTGCGGTCACGGGCCTGTATTTCTACGACTCTCAGGTGGTCGATATGGCCAAGGCCGTGAAGCCCAGTGCCCGGGGCGAGCTCGAGATCACCACCGTGAACCAGACTTACCTGCAGCAAGGCCAGTTGAATGTGCAAACCATGGGACGGGGCTATGCCTGGCTTGACACCGGCACCCACGACAGCCTGCTCGATGCCAGCCAGTTCATCGCCACGCTGGAGCGCCGCCAGGGGCTCAAGGTGGCCTGCCCGGAAGAAATCGCCTGGCGCAGCGGCTGGATCGATGACGAGCAACTCCACCAACTGGCCCAACCCCTGATCAAAAACGGCTATGGTCAGTACCTGCGCGCGTTGCTGAAATAATCCAGAATCACCGACATGCCTTACATCGCTACGCCCACGGCCATCCCCGAAGTCCTGGTGCTGGAGCCTCAGGTTTTCGCAGATGCTCGAGGGTTTTTCTTCGAAAGCTACAACCAGCGCCACTTCGAGCAGGCCACGGGCCTCCAGGGTGTGCACTTTGTGCAAGACAACCACAGCAAATCCGCGAAGGGCGTGCTGCGCGGTCTGCATTACCAGATCCAGCACCCGCAGGGCAAGCTGGTGCGCGTGCTGCAGGGTGAGGTGTTTGATGTGGCCGTGGACATGCGCCGTTCCTCACCCACTTTCGGGCGCTGGGTGGCCGAAGTGCTGAGTGCCGACAACAAAAAGCAGTTGTGGGTGCCCCCTGGCTTTGCGCACGGCTTTCTGGTGTTGAGCGAAACGGCCGAATTCCTCTACAAAACCACCGATTACTGGTTTCCTGAACACGAGCGCAGCGTGCGCTGGAGCGATCCTCAACTGGTCATCGACTGGCCTTTAGAGGGGGCACCTTTGCTCGCGGCGAAAGATCAGAACGCTCCCTGGTTGGCCGACGCGGCCGTTTTTGAATAGCGGCTTTCGGGCCGCGGAAAGCGATTCACATCCCATGCCCCCGAAACTGATCGTACTGGGCACCGGCGGCACCATCGCCGGACGTGCGGCATCGGCTGCCGACAACATCGGCTACAAGGCCGGTGAAGTGCCTGTGTCTGAACTGCTGGGCGATGTACCCGTGCCCACCGGTTTTGCCGTGGAGGCAGAGCAGGTGGCCCAGATCGACAGCAAGGACATGAGCGACGATGTGTGGCGCCGTCTGCTGGTTGCCACGCAGCGGAACCTGGCCCGCCCCGATGTGCAGGGCCTGGTGGTGACCCACGGCACCGACACGCTGGAGGAAACGGCCTACCTGCTGCAGCGGGTGCTCAACCCGGCCAAGCCGGTGGTGCTGGTCAGTGCGATGCGCCCGGCCAGTGCCGCCCTGCGCGATGGCCCGCAAAACCTGGCCGACGGTTTGCGCCTGGCCTCCACATCGGGGGTGCGCGGCGTGGTGGCGGTGTGTGCGGGGCGGGTGCATTCGGCGTGGGACGTGCGCAAGGTGCACAACCACCAACTGAATGCGTTCGATTCGGGCGATGCCGGCCCGGTGGCGGTGCTGGAGGAAGGGCGGTTGACCTGCTGGCGCCCCTGGCCGCAGTCGCCTGCAGACAGCTTCGAACCCGCCTTGTTCGACCGGCTGGTGAGCGCCACCGAGTGGCCCCGGGTGGAATGGATCACCAGCCACGGCGGGCAGCACGGTGCCATGGTGAGGGCCATGGTGTTGCAAAACCGGATCGCCGCAGACCACCGCCCCTTGCGAGGCCTGGTGGTGGCAGGCACGGGCAACGGCACACTGCATGCCGATCTGCAAGCCGCCCTGCTGGAAGCCATGGCTGAAGGAATCGCGGTGTGGCGCACCACGCGCTGCGCGAATGGCCGGGTGATCGACGGGGCCGATTGCCCTGTCCCGGCCACGCCTTTGCCCCCCGCCAAGGCGCGGCTTGAGTTGTTGCTGCGGCTGCTCTGAGGTTTTAGCTTTCCAGCGCTGCGAAGGCGCGCGCGGTGATGTCGTCCACCGAGCCCATGCCGCTGATTGCACGGTACTTGGGTGCAGCGGCGGGATCGGCTTTGGCCCAGTTGCTGTAATAGTCCACCAGCGGGCGGGTCTGGGCGCTGTAGACGTCCAGGCGCTTTTTCACGGTCTCTTCCTTGTCGTCGTCGCGCTGGACCAGGGGTTCGCCCGTCACGTCGTCCTGACCAGACACCTTGGGAGGGTTGAACTTGACATGATAGGTGCGGCCCGAGGCCGGGTGGGAGCGGCGGCCGCTCATGCGTTCGATGATGGCTTCAAAGGGCACATCGATTTCGAGCACGTAGTCGAGTTTGACGCCGGCGGCCCTCATGGCGTCGGCCTGGGGAATCGTGCGGGGGAAACCATCAAAGAGGAAGCCGTTGGCACAGTCAGACTGGGCGATACGGTCTTTCACCAGGTTGATGATGAGTTCGTCGGAGACCAGACCGCCCGCGTCCATGACCTTCTTGGCTTCCAGACCCAGGGGGGTGCCGGCCTTGACAGCGGCGCGCAGCATGTCGCCGGTGGAGATCTGGGGGATGCCGTATTTCTGGCAGATGAAGGAGGCTTGGGTGCCCTTGCCGGCGCCGGGTGCGCCCAACAGAATCAGTCTCATGACTTTCC
This sequence comes from uncultured Tepidimonas sp., assembly GCA_964516635.1. Taxonomy (GTDB): domain Bacteria; phylum Pseudomonadota; class Gammaproteobacteria; order Burkholderiales; family Burkholderiaceae_C; genus CAZEZY01. The sequence continues at coordinate 8,326 of CAZEZY010000067.1, forward strand.
TTTTAGCTTCACAGTTTCAAATGCGTGCAGGCACCCGTCTCCAAGGTGCCACCTCCCGACAGAGAGGAACGAACGCAAAGAGGATAGCACGCCCGATCCCGACAGAGGCTTACAGTGGGGGGTAAGGCTGCGTCAGCAGCGCGCGAACGCGTTCCAGATCCGCAGCCGTGTCCACGCCAGGGCCTGGAGCCTGGTCGGTGATGTGCACGGCGATGCGCTCACCGTGCCAGAGCACGCGCAGCTGTTCCAGCGACTCGCAGGCCTCCACGGGAGCGGGTGCCAGCAGGGGAAACCGGCGAAGAAACCCCACCCGGTACCCATAGATCCCGATGTGACGAAGGGCCGGAGGATGCCGGGGGAGGGCGGGTGGCTGCCCCGGTTCGGTAGGGCCATCGCGCCACCAGGGGATGGGTGCCCGGCTGAAGTAGAGGGCGGTCCCTCGCTGATCGACCACCACCTTGACCACATGGGGATTCTGGAATTCAGCGGTGTCGTGAATGACATGGGCGGCGGTGCTCATGACGCAATCGGGCCGGTCGTGCAGTTGCCTTGCCACGGCCACGATGAGCGCTGGATCCATCAGGGGTTCATCGCCCTGGACGTTGACCACCACGGCTCCTTTGGGCAGTTGCAGCGCCTCGCAGGCTTCCGCCAGGCGGTCGCTGCCGCTGGGGTGGTTGGGCCGTGTGAGCAGGGCCGATATGCCGTGGCGGTTGCAGGCATCAAGAATGGAGGCGTCGTCGCCGGCCACCGTGACACTGGCGGCCCCGCTGGCCACGGCCCGCTGGGCGACGCGAACCACCATGGGCAGACCGGCCAGATCGGCCAGCGGTTTGTTGGGCAGGCGTGTGGAAGCCAGCCGTGCCGGTATGAGCACGTGAAATGCGTGGGCGGCCATGGGGGTCAGGCCACCGGGCGTGCAGCAGGAGGGCGGGCGGCCTCTTCTTCGGTGATTTCGCGCGCTTCGTTTTCCAGCATGATGGGGATGCCATCGCGGATGGGATAGGCCAGTCGGGCGCTGCGGGAGATGAGTTCCTGCGTGTTGCGCTGGTACACCAGCGGGCCCTTGGTGACAGGGCAGACAAGCAGTTCAAGGAGTTTGGTGTCCATGCCGGGATGATAGCGGGAGTGCAGCGTCCAGCGCCATAAAGAACGCCGGTTCAATGGTCTGTTCCAGGGGGATGGCCCAGACATCTGGGGTGTGCGCGAAAGCCGAGGCGAAGGCGGGGAACAGTTTGACGGCGTCTTTCTCGGTGCACAGCCAGGTGATGACGTCGGGGTGATGGGCCAGGGCGGCCAGCAGATCGGTTGTGCTGGCGTGGTCAGGCAGATCCAGGGTGTGGTGCACGGGCAGGCCAAGTTGCCGAAGCATGTCAAAGAACGCGTCCGGTTGGGCAATGCCCGCCAGCGCCCCGAGCGCGGCGCTGGCCTGAAAATCGCCCAGGGACCGTTGGTCGCCATGGGCATTGATGGCGTATGGCGCGAGACGACGGGGGGCTGCATGGGCGGGACATGGCCAGGCAGGCAGTCTGGACAGCCCCGTTTGCACCACCAGCAGCGGGCCGTTGCCCCATGACCGGGCGGGCCAGGGCTCACGCAGAAGGCCAGCCGGCAGCAGCCAGCCGTTGCCGGTGCCTCGTGCGTCAAAAACCACCACCGTGACATCGCGCTGCAGGGCCCAGTGCTGCATCCCGTCGTCGCTGACGATGAGGTTGACCTCGGGGTGCTTCTTCAACAAGTGAAGCCCCGCTGCCACGCGATCCCGCCCCACCACCACCGGTACACCAGTGGCCTGGGCGATGAGGGTGGGTTCGTCCCCGACCAGGGCCGGATCGCTGTCGGGCATGACGGCCTGAACGGCCACACGAGATCGGCCATGCCCGCGCGAGATGACGCCGGTCTGCCAGCCAGCGGCTTGGAGATGCCGGACGATCTGGATGACCGTGGGGGTTTTGCCGGCTCCCCCCACCACCACATTGCCCACCACCACCACAGGCACGGGCAGGCGGTGACTGCGCTTGATCCCCAAGCGGTAGAGCAGGGTCCGCAAGGCCCAGGCCGCGCCATACAGCCACGAGATCGGCCACAGTGTGATGGCCAGCGGGCCCCGTTGCAGCCAGGCCTGTTGCAGTTGATGGCGCCAGGATGAGCCCTGGCGGCGCACGGTCGTGGGAGCTTCAGCGGCCACGCGATTGCTGGGTGGCAAAGGTGATCTGGTTGAGACCGGAGCGACGCGCCGCGTCCATGACATTGACCACCGCCTGGTGGGTGGCTGCCGCATCGGCGCTGATGATGACCACGTTCTCGGGGCTGCCTTGCGCCGCTTGCTGGAGGGCTCGCACGAGGGCATCGACACTGGTGTTGTCCAGTACCGAGCCGGCCACTGCGTAGCGGCCGTCCTGACCCACGGAAACGATGATTTCCCGCGGATATTCCCGGTTGGGTTCGGCATCGGCCACGGGCAGGTTCACCTGCAGTTCGGTGTATTTGCTGTAGGTGGTCGTGAGCATGAGAAAGATCAGCACCACCAGCAGGATGTCGATGAAAGGGATCAGGTTGATTTCAGGCTCTTCCCGACTGCCGTTGCGAAACTGGATGGCCATGGCCGGATGCCCCCGTTCAGCGCCGAAGGGTCAGCAGGTGGTGGGCGAATCGCTCGGCGCCCACTTCCATCTGCAACAGGTAGGAGTCAACCCGGGCGCGAAAGTAGCGCCAGAAGATCAGAGCCGGTATTGCCACGATGAGGCCGAAGGCGGTGTTGTAGAGGGCGATGGAAATGCCCCGTGCCAGTTGCTCGGGATTCCCGCCGCCAGGGGTGAGACCTCCTGCACCGGCCTGTGAACCAAAAATCTCGATCATCCCGATGACGGTGCCCAGCAGACCGATGAGGGGTGCCGCAGAGGCGATGGTGGCGATGGCACCCAGGTGCTTCTCCATCTTCGCCGACGCGAGCCGCCCGGCCGATTCGAGGCCAGACCGGATTTCGTCTTCGGTGGCTGCCGGGTTGGCATGGAGGGTGCGGAAGCCCGAAGCGAGCAGTTCGCCCAGTACGGAGTTTTCGGCCAGTAGCTGAACGACTGGTGGTGGGGGAAGCCCTTGGCGGGATGCCATGATCGCTTCGTCGACGAGATCGGCAGGCGCCACACGGGCCTTCTTCAGGCTGATGAAGCGTTCGATGATGAGCGCCAGGCCGATGACCGAGCAGGCAATGAGGGGCCATATGGGCCAGCCAGCGGCTTGTATGATCGAAAACAATGCAAGACTCCTCGCTCACGGACGCAAACACGCAGGGCATTCATTATGGCGCAGCCACGATGCTTTACCCGGTCGCCACTGTGGATAACTTTGTGTGTAACCTCTTGGGTCAAGAGCAGGCTCTCGGCGATTTCACCTGCTTTGGACACGCCGGCTTTGTCAGATCTCAGGAATATCGTTTGAAATCAACTGCTTGCCATCTTTATACCCGGGCGGACCTGTGTGGGGGCTTGACAGGGCCTACCTCTTTGTGGTGTGGACATTTGCATCCGGGTTGGCCCCATGTGGACCTCGTCTGAGCCATTTCCCCCAGGGCCAGATCGCCCGGTTTGGGGCGTGGGGGTTCTGTTGCGGGCGGTGGCCGATGCCTTGCAGGTGCGCTTCAACCCGGTTCGAGTGAAGGGTGAGGTGTCGGGGTTTTCTCGAGCCGCCAGCGGACACTGTTACTTTTCGCTGAAGGACGATCAAGGTCAATTGCGTTGTGCCATGTTCCGCCGGGCTGCGCAGGCGAGCGCACTCGACTGGCGTGACGGCCAACTGGTTGAAGTGGAGGGCAGGCTGGATGTCTATGGTCCGCGAGGCGACCTGCAACTGATTGTGGAATCCGCCCGCCCTGCAGGACAGGGCAGTCTGTTCGAGCAGTTCATGCGTCTCAAGGCGTCTCTGGAGGCCGAAGGCTGTTTTGACGCCGCGCGCAAGCGGACCTTGCCCATCTCGCCTCAGAGCCTGGGGGTCGTGACCTCGCTGGACGCAGCAGCCCTGCGCGATGTCGCCACGACATTGCGCCGCCGGGTGCCGCATCTGCCAGTGAGGGTGTTTCCGTCGCCGGTACAGGGCGATGCCGCACCAGCCGCGCTGTGTGCGGCGCTGGAGGCGGCCTACAACCACCACCGTTTGACCGGCGAATGCGAGGTGCTGCTGCTGGTGCGAGGGGGCGGCTCGCTGGAGGATCTGTGGGCATTCAACAGCCCCCTGCTGGTTCGCAAGCTGACGGAGGCGCCCATGCCGGTGGTGTGTGGGGTGGGCCACGAGACCGACTTCACCCTGGCCGATTTTGCAGCCGATCTGCGCGCACCCACGCCGACCGCTGCCGCCGAGATGTGCGCCCCGGCCCAGGCGATGCAGCGGCAGGCGCTGGACGATATGGCCCAGCGATTGGACCAAGGGGTGACCCGCTGGCTGGAGCAACAGGCCCAGCGCCTGGACCGCATGGCCCAGCGCCTCGCACGACCGTCAGACCGTGTGCATGGTGAACGGCAACGGCAGTTGGTGCTCGCCCACCGCTTGCATCAGGCCGCCAGGCGCCGGCTGGACCGCGATGGGATCTGGCTGGCACGCTGGCCCCGTGACTTTGCTGCGGCCCTGGCTCGCGACCTGGAGCGTCGCCACGGACGCGTCGAACAACTGGAAGGGCAGCTGAAACTGCTTGACCCGACACTGGTGCTGCAACGCGGGTATGCGCTCATCACCGATGCCAACGGGCATGCCGTGACATCGGTCCAGGAGCTGAAACCCGGGCAGGATGTGTCGGCACGCCTCGCCGATGGTCAGATCGATTTGACCGTAAAGCCGTCAGGGAGCTGATCGCTTGCCTACAATCCCCAAGGTATCAACCCCAACTGGAAGGAATAATCACATGGAACACACCCTCCCGTCCTTGCCTTACGCGATTGACGCCCTGGAACCCCATTACTCCAAGGAAACCCTGGAGTTTCACC
>CAZEZY010000068.1:0-13216 GCA_964516635.1 uncultured Tepidimonas sp.
TTGCACCACTTCGGGCGGCACGCCCGCGCTGGTGGGGTTGCCAAAAGTGGCCAGGCCCGAGCCTGCCTTGACCAGCAGGGCGTCGGCATGGCCGTGGTAGCAGCCCTCGAACTTGATGATCTTCTTGCGTCCGGTCGCACCGCGCGCCAGGCGGATGGCGCTCATGCCGGCTTCCGTGCCGGAACTGACCAGGCGCACCATGTCGATGCTGGGGACGAGCTGGACGATTTCCTCGGCCAGTTCCACTTCGCGTTCGGTGGGCGCGCCAAAGCTGAACCCGTCCAGCGCCGCTTTCTGCACGGCTTCCAGCACGGCCGGGTGGCCGTGGCCCAGGATCATCGGGCCCCAGGAACCGATGTAGTCGATGTAGCGCTGGCCGTTGGCGTCCCAGAAGTGGGCGCCCTGGGCGCGTTGCACGAATCGCGGCGTACCCCCAACGGCCTTGAATGCACGGACCGGCGAGTTCACCCCGCCCGGGATGAGTTGTTTGGCGCGTTCGAACAGGGTCTGGTTGCGGTCGGTCATGTCTTTCAATGGGGAGTGGTGTCGGTGGGAAAATCTTCGAGGCGATGGGCCTGTGTTTCAGCGCTGTCGGCCTCGGTCTGCGGATCGTCCGATTCATCGTGCGCCCAGAACAGACGATCAGGTACCGCGTGTCCCATGCCCGGATGGAACCCGGCATCCAGGCACTGGTCCAGATAGTTCAGGGCTTCGGCGCACGCGGCTTGCAGGTCGCCTTCGTTGGCCAGCAGGGCGGCCAGGGCACCGGATAACGTGTCACCGGCGCCGGTGAATGTGGCCTCGAAACGTTCGTATCGGGCGGTCGCCAGAACGGCTTCCGGCGAGGCCAGATGGCTTTCGAGGTACTGGTCCGGGGCATTGAACCCGGTCACCAGGGTGTACGGTACCCCATGCTCGGCCGCGGCCTTGGCCACTTCACGAGGCCCGGGAGGTCGATCATCCGACCAGTCGGGCAGCAGCCAGCGGCAGAGCGTGTTGTGGTTGCCGACCAGCACGCTGGTCTGGGGCAGCACCAGTTCGGCAAATGCATCGAGGTAGTTCTCGCGCTCGACCTCGTCCCACCAGGCCAGTTCGGGCATGTAGCTGACCACCGGAATGTCGCTGTAATCGCTGAGGATTTCGGCAATCGTGCTGAGCGCCTCGGCGCTGCAGGCAAATCCCACCTTGAACGTTTGTACCGCCATGTCTTCGAGAGCACAGCGGGCCTGCTCCTCGATGGCGTCTTCGTCAAAGGGAAGGTGGTGGTGGACCTGCCGGGTGTCACGGACGTAGGCACCGGTCACGATGGGCAGCACATGGCAGGAGGCGCTGGACATGGCGGTGAGGTCTGCCGACAGCCCTCCCGCCCCGCTGGGGTCGCTGACATTGAAGGTCACGACACACGGCAGGGATGCTTCGCTGACCGGGGCGCCATGGGGGTTCGAAGACGGCGGTTCGGAAGAAGGGGTCATTCGAAATCGGGGCCCTGTTGCCTATATACAATGAGCCCATTCTAAGACAAGCGTTTTTCAATCATGAGTGCAAGCAAAACCTGGATGTGCCTGATCTGCGGCTGGATCTACGACGAGGAGGCGGGCGCCCCCGACGAGGGCATCGCGCCTGGCACCCGCTGGGAAGACGTGCCCATGAACTGGACCTGTCCGGAATGCGGGGCCCGCAAGGAAGATTTTGAAATGGTGCAACTCTGACGCAAGTCGGGCCAGACACTCGGGATGACTGCCTTGAACACCAGCGACTCTCCTTCACGCAAGGTGCTGGTGGTGGACGACAGCCAGACGGTGCGGCGCACGGCCGAGCTGTTTCTCCGGCAGGGTGGCCATGAGGTGCTTCTGGCCGATGACGGGTTTGATGCGTTGGCTCGCATGCACGAATTCCAGCCCGATCTGGTGTTCTGCGACATCCTGATGCCCCGACTGGACGGTTACCAGACCTGCGCCATCATCAAGCGCAATCCCCGTTTCTCCCGCGTCCCGGTGGTCATGCTGTCGTCCAAGGACGGGGTATTTGACATGGCCCGAGGGCGCATGGCTGGCTCGGAGCAGCACCTGACCAAACCCTTTACCCGGGAGCAACTGCTGGAAGCGGTGGAACGGCACGTTCAGGGAGCAGCCACATGATTCGCGAGATTCTGGTGGTTGACGACTCGAAAACCGAGTTGCTTTTCCTGAGCAAGCTCCTGACCCGCAATGGCTACCACGTCCGCACCGCGGAGAACGCCGAGCAGGCCTGGCTGGCCTTGCAGGACCAGTTGCCCGATCTCATCCTGATGGATGTCGTGATGCCGGGTGGCAACGGTTTTCAACTCACGCGCAACATTGCCCGTCATCCGGCGTATTCCCGCGTACCGGTGTTCATCTGTTCGAGCAAGTCCCAGGAGACCGACCGCGTGTGGGGGCTTCGACAGGGCGCGAAAGACTACATCACCAAGCCGGTGGATGCGCAATTGCTGCTGTCCAAGATCGAGTCCATGGCCTGACCCTCACCTGCGATGTCCCCAAACCAGAGCACCCGCCCCACCCTTCAGGCCTTTCAGGCCGAACTGGCGCGCAAGCTGGCCGAATCGGCCGAGCGGCCTGCGACGGCTGGCTGGCTCGGGGTCTCCTGGCATGGAGTGAGGGCGCTGTTACCGCTGGCGCAGGCGGGAGAGATCTTCAATCCCACGCCCATGCAGCGCGTGCCGCACACACAGCCCTGGGTGATGGGCGTGGCCAGCCTGCGAGGCACCGTCACGGTCGTCATCGACTGGGTCCGTTTTCTGGGGCTGCCCGCACAGGCCCATACACCGGGAAGTGAAGACACGGTCTACTGGGTGAGTTTCAACCCGGCGATCGGTATGCCCTCGGCGCTTTGTGTCGACCAGCTGATGGGCCTGCACGCTGCCGCGGATCTCGTGCCGGAAGACGCGGGTGCCTGCCCTGCGGGGGTCCGGCAGTTCTGTCGGGATGCGGCGGGTCACCGCTGGCTGGAGCTCGATCTGGTCGCGCTTGCGCAGTCACCCGAATTTCTGGATCCCCGGTCGCCGGCATGGGCCCGACCTTCTTCCCCACTGGCAGGATGAGGAACGCAGATGCTCGATGTATTGAAGCGACGAAAGTCCTCTGACCCCAGCGACGAGCCTGCAACGGCCGATAGTGTGGTGACTCAACTCGGTTCGTCGCTGGGCACATCGGAGTATGGACTCTCCAGCCTCACGCCTTCCAAGGTGTCACCAAAACCAGCGACGGTTGAGGGCCAGGCAGCAGGTCCGGTCTCGGTCACGCCGTCAGGGGTAGCCAGGTCCTCATCGGCCATCCCGTTGACGATCTCCGGGCTGACGATCCTGAGCATGCTGGCGGTGTCCGTCTGGGGTTGGCTGGGGGATCCAGGCTTCGACGCCTGGCCACTGATTCCGGCCGGCCTCGGATTGCTCGCGGTGGGGTCTGTTGCATGGCTGGTCAAGGGCCAGCGGCTGGCTGCCGAGGGCAAGCAGCATGCCGTCGAGCGTGCCAAGGCCGATGCCCAGGCACAGGAGCGAGAGGCCAAGCGAATCAACGATGCGACCCAGGCCGCCATCTTGCGCCTGATGAACGAGTTGCAATCGGTGGCCGAAGGGGATCTGACCCAGCAGGCCACCGTGACGGAAGACATCACCGGCGCCATTGCCGATTCGGTGAATTACACGGTGGAAGAGCTGCGAACCCTGGTTGGCCAGGTTCAGGTGGCCGCGAGGCGGGTGACAGAAACCACGGCGCGGGTGGAAAACACCTCGATCGAACTGCTCGCCGCTTCCACCGAGCAGTTGCGTGAAATCCGCGAAACCGGACAGTCCGTGGTGGATCTTTCGGCCCGCATTTTCGGGGTGTCGACTCAGGCTCAGGGTTCGGCCGCCGCGGCCAGGCAGGCCAGGCAGGCCGCTGAGGCTGGAGCCGAGGCGGTGCAGAATGTCATTGGTGGCATGAACACCATCCGGGAACAGATTCAGGAAACGGCCAAACGGATGAAGCGGCTGGGTGAGTCTTCGCAGGAAATCGGCGAAATCACGGAGCTCATTTCCGACATCACGGAACAGACCAATGTGCTGGCCCTGAATGCCGCCATCCAGGCCGCTTCGGCGGGGGAGGCCGGCCGGGGATTCTCGGTGGTTGCCGAGGAAGTTCAACGCCTGGCCGAGCGTTCGGCCGATGCCACGCGTCAGATCGCGGCGCTGGTTCGCACCATTCAGACCGACACGCAGGACGCCTTTCTGGCCATGGAACGTTCAACCCGCGAGGTGGTGGAAGGTGCACGCCTGTCCGACCATGCCGGCACTGCGCTGGCCGATATCGATCGATTGTCGCGAGAGGTGACTGGCCTGATCGAACAGATTGCCGACACCGCCACCCGCGAAGCCGAATTGGCTGCTCAGACCGCAGGCAGCATCCAGCACATTTTTGCCGTGACCGAGCAGACGGGGGAGGGGACCCGATCCACGGTTCAGCAGGTGCGCGAGCTGGCGCGAGTGGCTGACGAGTTGCGGCAATCGGTGTCGCGCTTCAAGATCGAATGAGGGTTCAGTCGTGAACGCCCCCTTGCGCGACCTCGGCCCTCTGGCCTGGGTCATGGACGAACTGAAGCGAACGCTGGATGACGCTGTCCAGTCGGTCGCCCAGTTTGTCAGCGACAACCAGACCTCTCGCCAGACCGATCTGGCCGAGGTCGACAGCACCTCGCTGCGCATGGCCCGGCAAGCGCTGCATCAGTCGGCGGGTGCGCTGGACATGGTGGGATTGGGTGCCGTAGCCACCACGTTGCGCTCGCTGGAGGCCGGGATTCAGCGCCTGGTCCAGAAGCCGGCCCTGGCAACCCCGCAAGCCGCGGTCATCGTCAGGGCCGGATCTCACGCCGTGGTCGACTACCTGTCGCGCCTGATGCGAGAACAGACCGTTCCTGCACTCGCGCTGTTTCCTACCTACAGCGACTGGCAGCAACTGGCCGGTGCCTCGCGAGCGCACCCGTCAGACCTCTGGGCGCAGGACCATGCCGATGTGGATCTGCCTGCTGGCAAGGTCTACCGACCCGGACCGTCTGTCCGGTCGCACCTGGATCGGCTGGTGCTGCCGGTGGTCAAGTCGTTGAGTCCGCAAGCCGCCGTCCCCCTGGCTCAACTGAGCGGTGGATTGGCTCGTGGTACCGCCGATCGGGCGGTTCGCCGGTTCTGGGCGGTTGCGGCGGCCTACTTCGAAGCCGTGGCTGCCGGGGGGTTGCCCGACGTCAAATACGTCAAGCGGGCTGCGTCCAGCGTGCTGCTGCAGTATTCACAACTCCTGCATGGCGACACCCAGAGCCTGGAAGGTCATACCCATGACCTGCTCTATCTGGCTTCTCGCGTCCGGCCGGATCCGCTCGATTCCGGTCAGGCACACCTGCGAGCGGTCTGGCGGGCTCAGGGTTGGGAGGTGGTCGAATCCTGGGATGTCGATGCAAGGCGCCTGGGCATGTACGATCCCTACGCTCTGGAGGCACTTCGTCAGACCGTGCATGCTGCCCAGCAATCCTGGTCTGTCTGGACCGATGGCCCTGCGTCCATGGCCCCACCGTTGCAGGCCTTGTTGCAACAGATGGCCGATGGACTGAGCCGCCTGCAGCCTGAAGCGCCAGCGCTCGAGCAACTCGGCCAAGCCTGGCTGGCGGTTGCCTCACGGTGCGATCCATCGGCGCCTTCACCCCAGGGTCTGGGGCTGGAGGTGTCCAATGGCCTGTTGCTGCTGGAAGCGGAACTGGCCGATTTCGATCCCTGGGATGCTGACTCGCCCGTGAGACACATGGCGTTGGCCAAGCGCCTGAACGATGTGCTGGCCGGGTTGCCAGCCCCCGAACCTGAACCCTGGATGACCCGCCGATACCAGCGAGCCAGCGAGCACAGCACCCTCGTTCAGGTGGTGGCGCAATGGAGGGCCGAGCTGGAAGAGGTCGAGCGGGCACTGGATGCCGTCTTTCGACAGAAGTCGCTGCAACCCCTCCTGGCCGAGAGCGCACTCGAGCAACGGCTGGACACCATGGGAGGCATTGCCACCCTGCTCGAACTGCCTGCGGCCCGGCAAACGCTGGAGGTCATCCGCGAGGAAATCCGGAAACTGATCGGAACCCAGCCGTCGCCGACTGACGACGTTCTGGACATGGCAGCGGCCCGATTGGGGCCCAACATCTCGGCCCTCGGCTGGTTGCTGGAGACCTTCGGCCGTCAACCCCGGCTCGCGCGCGAGTCGTTTGTCTTCGACCAGGCGACCCGATCCCTCGTGGCGCCGTCCACCTCCGAGGGGGGCGTTCAATCGATCTCTCCTGCAGCCGCGCCTGATCCCTTGCCGACGACCGACGCACGGCAACCCGTGGTGCTGGCCGATGACCACGAAGACGATGGCGCTGAACTGCTGGCCATTTTCATGGATGAAGCCATGGCGGTGTTTGACAGCGCCTGGGCCACCCTGGAGGTGCTGCGACAGCGCCCCGCGAGTCTTCCGGACCTGACCGTTCTGCGCAGGGGTTTTCATACCCTCAAGGGCAGTGCCCGCATGGTGGGGCTGTCCGACGTGGGTGAGGCGGCCTGGGCCATGGAGCAGTTGCTCAACACCTGGCTGGCAGACCAGAACCCTGTCAATCAGGATCTTCTGGTTCTGAGTGAGCAGTCACTTCGCTATCTGAAGAAATGGTTACTCGGTTTGCAGGCAGGCCAGACGGAAGCCGAAGCCGGTCATTCACAACGCATCAGGGCCAGTGCCGATGCCTTGCGGTTAGTTGGTCAGGTGATCCCCCTGGAGCCATCCACACCCGAGCAGATCACGCCACTGCCATTCGAGCCGCCCGTTCTGGAAGAAGTGGTGAGCGTTCAAGAGGTGGTGCCCGACATTCCGGTGCTGCAAGAGGCAGTCAAGGTCATCGGGCCATTGCGGGTGGATCTCGATCTCTACAACGTTTTCCTGAACGAGGCCGACGAGTGGTCAAGGCGTCTGTGCCAGGGTTTGGCGGAATGGCAGCTGGCGCCGACAGGCCCTCTGCCGGCCGAGTGGTCCGCGCTGGCCCATTCGCTGGCTGGCGGTTCGGCCACCGTCGGTTATCAGGGGTTGTCTCTGCTCGCCCGATCCCTCGAGCATTCGCTCGACCGGGCGCTGGCCGTGTCGCCCGCTGCTGCCATCACACCGGCGCAATCAGATACCTGGGTCAGGGCCGCTGAGGAAGCCCGGCACCTTCTGCATCAGTTCGCAGCCGGCTTCCTCAGGGAGCCCGGGCAGGACACACTCGCGGCGCTGGATGCCATGGCTTTTGAGCCTGTTGCACCCGATTCATCACCGTCTGTGGTGGAACCGGTTGCGCTCGAAGACCGACTCGATGTCGATCTGTTTGCCGTCTTTGAGGTCGAGGCGCAAGAACTGCTGCCCCGGCTGTCTTCGGCCTTGAGACAGTGGGTGGCGCGGCCCGACAATGCAGGGGCTCGTGCCGAGGTGCTGCGCAATCTGCACACACTCAAGGGCAGTGCCCGACTGGCGGGTGCGCTTCGCCTGGGTGAAAGGGTCCACGGCCTCGAGTCCGATGTGCTGGCTTTGCCGGACCAGCCAGAGGCCGGCCAGATTGCTCCCTTGCTTCTGAAGCTCGACGAGGTGGTGGCACGGTTTGACCGTTTGTGTCGAACCGATCGAGACCGGGAATCCACGCCATTCGCCGTGGGCTCCGATGCGGACGGGATTCGGCTGCAGGCCCCGGAAGGTTTGCCCCCGCCCACCCTCCCCGTGCCACCCGAGCCCATGCCGGGTGCCCAGTCGACGGTCCGGGTGCGTACCGATCTGCTGGACCAGATCATGACCCAGACCGGCGATGTGATGATTGCCCGCACCCGGCTGGAAAGCGACATGCGCGCCCTGCGGCAGTCCTTCAAGGACATGAGCAGCAACATCGAGCGCCTGCGAAACCAGCTTCGCGATCTGGAGCTGCAGACGGAAATGCAGTTGCAGTCGCGCATGGCCTTGAGTCGCGAGACCGATGCCCGTTTCGACCCCCTCGAGTTCGATCGCTACACCCGTGTTCAGGAACTGACCCGCCTGCTCGCAGAGTCGGTCAATGACGTGGCGACGGTGCAGCATCACCTCCAACGGTCGGTGGAGGCCGCTGAAGGGAACCTCGCGGCTCAGGCTCGCCAGACCCGTGAATTGCAACGCAACCTGTTGCGAACCCGACTGGTGGCCTTTGACACGCTGGACGAGCGCCTCCACCGGGTGGTGAGGCAGGCGGCTGAGGCGTCGGGCAAGCAGGTTGTGCTCAGTCTGGAACAAGGTGGCGTGGAGGTCGACCGGGCCGTTCTGGAGCGACTGACACCCGTGCTGGAACACCTGCTCCGCAATGCGGTTGTGCACGGGGTGGAAACGCCCGAGCGGCGATCGCTGGCGGGCAAACCGGTCGAAGGGCATGTCTGGCTCACGCTGGAGCCCCGCGGCAACGATCTGGCCATCACCGTGTCTGACGATGGGGCCGGTCTCGATGTCCAGCGCATCCACCAGCGGGCCGTGGTCATGCATTTGCATGCCTCGGGAGCCCCCTTCACGGAAGACGATGCCGCACGTGCCATCTTTGCCTCCGGGTTTTCCACGGCTGACGAGGTCAACGAACTGGCGGGTCGCGGGATTGGCCTGGACGTGGTCCGCAATGAAGTGCTCGGTCTGGGAGGTCGTATCGAATACCTCCGCGCCGATGCAGGTGGCACGGCCTTCCGCCTCGTGGTGCCTTTGAGCACCGCCGTGACCCAGGTGGTCTTGTTGCGGGTGGGTGATATGGTGTTCGGTGTGCCCACTCCCTGGGTGGAGGCGGTGCGCAGGGCGCAGGCTCCGGAGCTGACGGCTGCGTATGTCGGTGGTCAGTGGCGTGAAGGCAGTGAGCCCATGCCGTTTCACTGGGCGGGCGCCTTGCTGGCGCTGTCGCCCGAAAGCAACGATCCGCTGGCCCATGAGGCCCGAAACTGGCCTGTCCTCGAGTTTCATACGGCGGGTCAGCGCGTGGCCTGGCATGTGGATGAGGTGCTGGGTCATCAGGAGGTGGTGGTCAAACCCATGAGTGCCCAGTTGTCCCGGCTGCCTGGTCTGGCCGGGGTCACCGTGCTGGCGTCGGGCGCCGTGGCACTGATCTATAACCCGGTTGCCCTGTCGGCACTGTACGGCGAATCGGCTCGAGCCTGGGCACGCCAACAACGCGCAGAGGGCCATCAGTCCCGAGCTTCGGTCGCAGCAGACGCCGACATGGCTGCGCTGGCTCCGCTGGTCCTGGTGGTGGACGACTCCATCACCGTGCGCCGCGTGACCCAGCGCCTGCTGAAGCGGGAGGGTTACCGCGTGGCGCTTGCGGCCGATGGCATGCAGGCGCTGGAACGGATACAGGAAGAGATGCCGGTGGTGGTGTTTTGCGACATCGAAATGCCGCGAATGGACGGGTTCGAACTGGTCCAGCGCTTGCGTGGCGAGCCGGCCACCGCCGATCTGCCCGTGGTGATGATCACTTCGCGTCTGGCAGACAAACACCGCGAACATGCCCAGAGCCTCGGGGTGGATCACTACCTCGGCAAACCCTACGCCGAAGAAGAACTGCTGGCGCTGGTTCAGACTTATGCCCGGCTCGCGCCCGTACCGCGCTGAGGTGTGACCGATTCAGCGTTTCTTGACGACGGCGTAGCGTTCCAGTGTGTTGGCTCGGGCTTCGGCATGGTCCACGACCGGATTCGGGTAGTCTCTGCCCAGCACCAGTCCAGCCGACGCCCGTTCAACCGGCTTGGCCAGCCAGGGTGCGTGCAGGGCATGGCTGGGCAAGCCGGCCAGTGCGGGCAGATAGCGGCGGATGAACTTGCCATGCGGATCGAAGCGCTCGCTCTGGCTCACCGGATTGAAAATCCGGAAGTAGGGCTGTGCATCGCAGCCGCTGGAGGCAGCCCACTGCCAGCCGCCATTGTTGGCGGCGAGGTCAAAGTCGATCAGGTGGTCCGCGAAATAGGCTTCGCCACGCCGCCAGTCCAGCCCCAGGTCTTTGGTCAGGAAGCTGGCCACCACCATGCGCAGGCGGTTGTGCATGTAGCCCGTCTGGTTGATCTGGTGCATGGCGGCGTCCACCAGCGGGTAGCCGGTGCGGCCTTCGCACCAGGCGGCAAACAGGGCATCGGCGTGCTTGCCGCGCTCCCATTCAATGGCATCGTATTCGGGCTTGAAGGCCTTCTCGGCCGCATGCGGGAAGTTGGCCAGGATCTGGTGGTAAAAGTCGCGCCAGATGAGTTCGTTGAGCCATGCGGTGGCGCCTGCCAGGCCTTGCAGGTGCATGGCATAGGCGACGCTGGCCACCGAGCGGATGCTGAGGGTGCCAAAGCGCAGGTGCACGCTCAGGTAGCTCGGGCCTTTGACCGCCGGGAAGTCGCGTGTCTGGTGATAGTGGTCGATGCGGCTGACGAAGTCCTCGAACAGCGCGCGGGCCCCCCGACTGCCGGTCCGGATCTTGAGTTCTCGCAGGTTGGTCGGCTGAAAACCCAGGCGTTCCAGCGAGAGCACGCCTGGCGGTGAGATGTCGGGGCAGGGGGCCAGCGCGGGGGCGTAACGCTCCACCGGATAGGCCTTGAGCTGGTACTCGCTGATTGCCTTGAACCAGGCGTTCTTGTAGGGCGTGAACACCGTGAAGGGCCGGGCGTTCTGCGTCAGCACTTCGTGACGTTCGAAAATCACGTGGTCCTTGAAGGTCTGCAAGACGGCTCCCCCATGAGCCAGCGCACCCAGCACCTGGGCGTCGCGCGATCGGGCGTAAGGCTCGTCATCGTGGTTGGCAAACACGGCTTGTGCCCCCAGCTGGGCGGCCAGACGCGGGATTTCTTCGGTCGCCTTGCCGTGTCTCACGATCAGCCCCACGCCTTCCACCCCGTTAGAACGACCCAGGGCGCGCAACTGCTCGTCCAGGTCGATCAGGCTTTCGTGGATGAACTCGACGCGTCGGTCGGCCCGCAGGCCCCGGTCCAACAAGGGCTGCAGGATGGCCGTGTCGAAAACGAACACGCACCACACCTTTTTGCAGCGCTTGAGCGCGTGGTACAACGCGGCGTTGTCATCGGTCCGCAGGTCGCGGCGGAACCACATGAGGCCGGTGTCATAAGTTTGGGATTGGGTCGACATGGACGAAAGCTTAGCGGAACCCCGCCCATTGCAGGGCGGGTCGTTTCAACAGCCCCGCGGCCACTAAAATCAGACCATGAGCTCGGAAACGCCCACCATCAACCTGTCGCACCATTTTCTGATCGCCATGCCGGGTTTGAACGACGAGCTCTTTGGCCGCAGCGTGGTGTACCTGTGTGAGCACACATCCAGGGGCGCGCTGGGGCTGATCATCAACAAACCCAGCGAAATCACCGTGGGCGACCTGTTCGAGAAGGTCGATCTGCCTTTGCGGCGCACTGAACTGGCTGCATTGCCGGTGTTTTGCGGGGGGCCGCTGCAAACCGAACGCGGGTTCGTTCTGCATGAAGCCATGGGTGATGCGGAGCCTGTGGGGGCCGACGAAACGCCGCCGGCGGTGGCCCGTGCCATCCGGGAGGCCCTGTCGGGTCTGGAGGACGATGAACCCGCCGATGCCCCCGGGTCGCCGCGCACGGAAGAAGGGGCCGAAGCCCTGCCACCCAGGCCTTCCGCGTATGCGTCCACCATGCGGATGGCCGATGGCCTCGAGATGACCACATCGAGGGATGTGCTGGAAGCCTTGTCTTCCGGTGCCGGTCCCCGCAAGGTGTTCCTCACGCTCGGATATTCGTCCTGGGGGGAGGGTCAGCTCGAGTCGGAAATCACCGAAAACAGCTGGCTGACGGTCGAGGCCAACCCCCAGCTCATCTTTGACACGCCGGTGGAACAGCGTTACGAGAGAGCCATGGCGCTCCTGGGTTTGCAGCCCTGGATGCTCGCGCCGGGATCGGGGCACGCATGACCGCCGTTCCCGAGGTGCCACCCGCGCACCAGCGCTTCATCGCATTTGATTTTGGTCTCAAGCGCACCGGCGTGGCGAGTGGCAACCGCCTCACCCGCACGGCCACGCCCCAAGCCACCATCCGGGCCGAGGGTGATGCCCGCTTTGTGCAGATCGCGGCCCGCCTGAAGGAATGGCAGCCCGATGCGCTGGTGGTCGGGATACCCACCCACCCGGACGGTGCGGCGCACGAGAACACCGCGCGCGCCCTGAAATTCGCCCGCCAGCTTCGCGGGCGTTTCAACCACACCGTGTATGAAGTGGATGAGCGCTACAGCACCACGGAGGCCCACAGCCTCGGCGCGAAAGACGCTGACGCTGCGTCGGCCTGCATCATCCTGGAACAGTTTTTGAGGAGTCTGCCTTGAGTCAATTGCAACTGGACGCAGAAGCGCTGTACGCCGAACTCAGACGAGGGGTGCAGAACCTCCTGGCGACCACCCCCATGCAGTTGGTGGGCGTGACCAGCGGCGGCGCCTGGCTGGCCGAACGCCTGCACCGCGAACTGGCCCTGCCCGGCGAGGTGGGGGTGATTTCATCGGCCATGCACCGCGACGACTTTGCCCAGCGTGGCCTGAGCGCCACCGCCATGCAGACGCGACTGCCTTTTGACGTGAACGGCGCAAACGTGCTTCTCATCGACGATGTGCTCTACACCGGCCGCACCCTGCGCGCCGTCATCAACGAGCTGTTCGACTATGGCCGCCCGTCCAGCGTGAAGCTGGCGGTGCTGGTGGACCGGGGCGGGCACGAACTGCCCATGGCCGCCGACTTTTCCGCCACCCGCCTGCCACTGCCACGGAATCAGTCGTTCGAACTGGCGCGCAGCGAGGCGGGAACCTTCAGTTTTGTCGTCGAACACCGCCTGGAGGCCTGAACGCATGGCCCACAACCCCCAACTCAACCAAAACGGCGAGCTGATTCACCTGCTCTCCACCGAAGGCCTGCCCAAGGCCATCCTGACGCAGATCCTGGACACGGCCGACAACTTTGTCAGCGTCAGCGACCGCGAGGTGAAAAAGGTGCCGCTGCTGCGCGGCAAAAGCGTGTTCAACCTGTTCTTCGAGAA
This sequence comes from uncultured Tepidimonas sp., assembly GCA_964516635.1. GTDB lineage: Bacteria > Pseudomonadota > Gammaproteobacteria > Burkholderiales > Burkholderiaceae_C > CAZEZY01. The sequence goes on from CAZEZY010000068.1 coordinate 13,070, forward strand.
CAGCACCCGCACCCGCACCACCTTCGACATCGCGGCTACCCGCCTGAGTGCCGACGTGTACACACTCGACATCGCGCGCAGTTCCACGGCCAAGGGCGAAAGCCTCCTCGACACCATCGCCAACCTGAGCGCGATGGCGGCCGACAT
>CAZEZY010000069.1:0-12720 GCA_964516635.1 uncultured Tepidimonas sp.
TCTTGCGGTCTTCCAGCATGTAGCTCACGCCGCTGGGCACACGCAGGTTGTCTTCCAGCACGTAGTATTCGGCTTCGCCCTGACCACCCGGCACCGGCGCGCGCACGATGTCAATGCCCGCGATGTGCGAATACACCTGGCCTGGGACGTCCACGCCCACCATTTCCGGCCGGAACTGGGCATTCGCCTCGATCTGCTCGCGTGGAACGATGCCAGCCTTCAGGATCTCCTGATCGTGGTAGATGTCGTGGATGAACCGGTTGAGGGCATGGACCCGCTGGATCAACCCTTTTTCCATGCTGCGCCACTCATGGGCCGGAATCACGCGGGGAATCAGGTCAAAGGGGATGAGGCGCTCGGTACCGGAGCCGTCTTCGTCCTTGTCGCCATAAACCGCAAAAGTAATACCCACACGGCGAAAAATCATCTCGGCTTCTTCACGCATGTCCGCCATCACCTCGGGCGGTTGTTCAGCGAGCCAGCGAGCGTACGTCTGATAGTGGGCCCGAACCTGTTCGGGGGCGGCATACATTTCGTCGAATGTGTGTTGGCTCATGTCAGCTCTTCCGGGGAATGATCGATTCCTTCTCCATTCATCACCTAGCAATTAGCAGGCCAGCCCGTTCCGGCCATGCGGCCCGTCTGCGGTGCCCTGCACAGTATCCCTCAGTTTTCCGGGGTTGCCTGAAAGTGCCAGTAGCGTTTTCTCTGCTGACGATGACAAACCACCCGATCGGGCTGTCGGCTCTGGCCCTGGGCCGCACCGCAGGCGGGCGAGTCAAACCAGGGGATGCCCCGCGCCTCCAGTCGTCGGAGGACCTCGGCCGCCGGATGGCCAAACGGGTTGCGGTGACCCGACTGGATCACCACCACCGAAGGACGCAGGGTGTTGAGCCAGACCGGTCCGGTGGACGTCTTGCTCCCATGGTGTCCGGCGAACAGCACCTGCGCCCGCAGATCGGGTTGACCGAGCGCCAGGCGGGTTTCTTCGGCCATGGTGATGTCACCGGTCAGTATCAGGGCGTTGTCGGGTGGACCCACTCGCAGCACACACGACATCGCATTGGTGGTCAGGCCGGAACCGTAATCTGCCGGCGATGGGTGAAGAAAGCGAAACGGCACGCCATCCCACTCCCAAGACTCACCCGCGACACAGGGCGCCGCCGCAGACCGCCAGCCGTGCGGGGGCGGGAATGACAGGCGCCAGTCGGCGTCCGGGTAAGCCTGCGCCAGGACCTCCATGCCACTGGCATGGTCGCTGTCGCTGTGGCTGATGACCACACGCGTGGGGGTTTCGCCGTGGCGCTGCAGCAAGGGCAGCAGCACCCGCTGGGCGGCATTGGCATGTGGGCCCATGGGGGGCCCGGTATCGAAAACCAGGGTGTGCTCACGGGTTCTGACCAGCACCGCCGTGCCCTGACCCACGTCAGCCGCCAGCCATTCGTATTCGCCGTGTGCCGGGCGCGGCGGGGTGAACGCCAGAACCGGCCAGATCAGGAGCAGCCCCCAGCCCCGCAATGCCCAGGGCAGGCGTGCCACCAGCAGCACACCACCGAGGGCCCCCAGCAGCGCCAGCCCCCACGGCGCTGCCGGCCGGACCACCTGAGCCGCAGGCCAGGTGGACAACCACTGCAACCACAGCAGCAGGCCTTCACCGGCCCAGGCTCCCAGCGTCCAGAGTGGCGCAAACAGCACACCGCCCAGTGCGAGCGGAGTGAGCACGAGCGTGACCCAGGGGATGGCCAGCAGATTCGCCAGCAGGCCAACGAGCGAGAACTGGCCAAACCACATCAGGGTCAATGGTGCCAACGCCACGGTCACCAGCGCCTGGGTGCGCACCAGGGTCCAGAGGGATCGTTTCCACCCCTTTTCCGATACATCCCAGGGGGTGGACGTGGCAAACAGGATGGCCACCGCCACAAAACTGAGCCAGAAACCGGCACGCATCATGGCCCACGGGTCAATCAGCAGCACCACCGCCATCACACTCAGCCACAACAAAGGCCACGGCCAGCGACGGCCGCTCAGCTGCAGCGCCACCACGGTCAGCAGCATCAGCACGGCCCGCTGGGCAGGCACACCCCAGCCCGAGAACACGGCATAGGCCAGCCCCAGCAAGGCCCCGCCACAAGCGGCAGCCACGGGTGTCGGCATGGCCAGGAGGAGTCCGGGTCTGCGCCGCCCCACCCCGCGCCAGACCCCGCCCACCACCATCATGGCCAGCCAGGAAAACAGCGTCACATGCATGCCCGACACCACCACCAGATGCGTGACGCCGGTGATCCGGAACACGTCCCACTGGGACGGGGGGATCAACCCCTGATCCCCGGTGATCAAGGCCGTCAGGACACCTGCTGCCGAAGAAGGAGCGGCTTCACGCATCAGGCGATCACGAACCACCTGTCGGGCTCGGGACACCGGATACCGCCAGGTCTGCTCCAGCAGCAAGGGATCGGCCACACCCCGCCCCCGGCGAACATGGCCACTTGCCTGCAAGCCTTGTTCCCACATCCACAACTCGGTATCGAACCCACCGGGGTTGGACAATCCATGCGGCCGCTGGAGGCGCAAGGTGAGGCGCCAGCGCTGACCCGGTTTCAGCGCCGGCACCGGCCGGTCAGGCTGCGCACGCCAGGAGACGCGCACCCGTGACGGCAGGGCAACGGACACCCCATCGATCCAGGCGTGATCGGTGGCCCATTCGAACTGAAAACCGGAATCGGTCTCGCGCGGCAAACCAGCAACCCACCCCTCGACCAGCAGATCCCTGCCTTCCAGACTGGGGGGGAGGGCATGGTGCTGAAACCAGAGGGCGCGACCGCCGGTCAGACTGAACAAGGCCAGCGCAATGGCCAGAAACCACCAGACCCTGGACGGCCATCCACCCCGCCGTGCCAGAACGAGGCACAAAAGGGCAATACCCCAAGAGGCCAGGTAGCCCTCAAGAGGCCACAGCTCAGCCTGATGGAGCTGCATCCAGACGCCTGCGGGCACAGCCAGCAGACCCACCATCCAGGCCACCTGTCAACCCCGGGTGGACATCGTAACTGGCTCAATACTTGCTAACATGGTCGAGGCAACACCCCTGACCCGGTTCTCAACGCTGCATTCCATCTGACACTCCCTGTTTTTATTTGAAAGACAACCATGGCGATCCACGTTGCCCTGAATCATATAACCCACTACACCTACGACCGGCTCGTGAATCTGGCGCCCCATGTGGTGCGCCTGCGTCCGGCCCCTCACAGCCGGACCAAGGTTCTGTCGTATTCGCAGCGCGTCGAGCCCGCCGAGCACTTCATCAACTGGCAGCAGGACCCGTTCGCCAATTACCAGGCCCGGCTGGTATTCCCTCAGCCCATGAGGGAATTCAAGGTCACGGTGGACCTGGTGGTGGAAATGGCGGTGTACAACCCCTTCGACTTTTTCCTTGAGCCCTACGCCGAGACAGTGCCTTTCGCCTACCCGGATGCGCTCAAGGCCGAACTCGCCCCATATCTGGTGCTGGGCGAACTGACGCCGAAGCTGCATGCCTACCTGGACACGGCCCGTGGTCTGCTGGCCAAGGGCGACATGCGCACGATCGACTTCCTGGTGTCGCTCAACCAGCAACTGCAACAGGACATCGCCTACACCATCCGCCTTGAGCCCGGGGTGCAGACGCCCGAAGAAACCCTCACCAAGGCCAGTGGCTCCTGCCGCGACAGCGGCTGGCTGCTGGTTCAGATGCTGCGCCACGTGGGGATGGCGGCCCGTTTTGTATCGGGGTACCTGATCCAGCTCACGCCCGACGTCAAAGCCGTTGATGGCCCCAGTGGCCCTGAAGCCGATTTCACCGACCTGCACGCCTGGTGCGAGGTGTTCCTCCCAGGCGCTGGCTGGATCGGGCTGGACCCGACCTCCGGTCTGCTGGCGGGCGAAGGCCACATTCCACTGGCCTGTACCCCGCAACCCTCCAGCGCCGCCCCCATCGACGGCGCGCTCGACGAATGCGAAGTCTCGTTCGCGCACCACATGCAGGTCACCCGCATTTACGAATCCCCGCGCGTGACCAAGCCCTACACCGACGCACAATGGGCCGCCATCAACGCCCTGGGTGAGCAGGTGGACGCGGAACTGAAAACCGGTGATGTGCGGCTCACCATGGGCGGCGAACCGACCTTCGTGGCCACCCGCGACCGCGACGCCGCCGAATGGAACACCGATGCCCTGGGCCCCACCAAGCGCAACTACGCCACCGAACTGCTGCACCGGCTGCGAGAGCAATACGGTTCCGGTGGCTTCGTTCACCTCGGCCAGGGCAAGTGGTACCCCGGTGAGCAGCTGCCGCGCTGGGCGCTTTCCCTGTTCTGGCGGGCCGACGGCCAGACCATCTGGCACAAGCCGGCCCTGTTTGCCGACGAACGTGATCCGGCCCAGTACACCGACGCCGACGCCCAGCGCTTCATCCAGACGCTGGCGCGCAAGCTGGGTTTGAGCACCCAGCACATCACCCCCGGTTTTGAAGACACCTGGTACTACCTGTGGCGTGAGCGCAAGCTGCCGGTGAACGTAGACCCGTTCGATGCCAAGCTCAGCGACGAACTCGAGCGCGTTCGACTGCGCCGGGTGTTCGGCCAGGGGCTGGACCGCACGGTGGGTTATGTTCTGCCACTGCAGGCCCATGCGGTGCCGAATGGCCAGCCCAAAGGCGTTCGCAGTGGCGCCGCCACCACGCAATGGTCAACAGGCCCCTGGTTTTTCCGCGACGAGCGCATGTACCTCATCCCCGGCGACTCGCCCATGGGCTACCGCCTGCCGCTGGATTCTCTGCCGTGGGTGGCCGCCAGCGACTACCCCTACCACATCGAGCAGGACCCGTCCGCCCCGCGCGATGCCCTGCCCGAAGGCACGGCCTTCCGCCACCAGTACGCGCCGCATCAGGTAGGCGGAGGCTTTGCAGAAGGCGGCGTGGTGTCCATGCAGGGCAGCGAATACGGCTGGCACCTCGACGGCAACGGCAACCCCGAAGGCGACACACCGGTCTGGCAGGGCGATCCGGCTGGCCTCGGCGTGGCTGGCGCCGCGCCGGCACAACCCATGAGCGGGCGCTTCCCGCAACGGGGCGAATCGGCCGCCTGGCTCACCCGCACCGCTCTCTGCGTGGAAGCTCGCGACCCGCAGCGGGCCAATGGCCCCAAAGCCGAAACCACCATCGGTGGCAAGAGTGCCCACCTGTATGTGTTCATGCCCCCGCTGCAGCGGCTTGAAGACTACCTGGACCTGCTGGCCGCTGTCGAGGCCACTGCCGAAAAGCTGGGGGTCCAGATCGTGCTGGAAGGTTACCCACCGCCACGCGACCCCCGCCTGAAGATGCTTCAGGTCACCCCCGACCCTGGCGTGATCGAGGTCAACATCCACCCCGCTCACCACTGGAGCGAACTGGTCGAACACACCGAATTCCTGTACGACGCGGCCCACCAGATCCACCTGTGCGCCGAAAAGTTCATGACCGATGGGCGCCACACCGGCACCGGCGGCGGCAACCACTTCGTGCTCGGCGGCGCCACCCCTGCCGACAGCCCCTTCCTGCGCAAGCCGGAACTGCTGGCCAGCCTCATCGCTTACTGGCACAACCACCCGAGCCTGAGTTATCTGTTCAGCGGCCTGTTCATCGGTCCGACCAGTCAGGCGCCGCGCGTGGACGAAGCCCGCAACGATCAGCTCCACGAACTCGAAATCGCGCTCAATCAGATCGAGAAGAATCGCCAGGTGTACGGTGCCCACATGCCCCCCTGGATGGTCGACCGCACCCTGCGCAACATTCTGGTGGACGTGACCGGCAACACCCACCGCAGCGAGTTCTGCATCGACAAACTCTTCAGCCCCGATGGCCCCACCGGCCGCCTCGGCCTGCTGGAACTTCGCGCATTCGAAATGCCGCCTCATGCACGCATGAGTGTGGCGCAGCAACTGCTGCTGCGTGCACTGGTGGCTCGGTTCTGGCAAGAACCCTGGCATGGCAAGTTGACCCGCTGGGGCACCGAGCTCCACGACCGATTTCTTCTGCCCACCTTTGTGCGCATGGACTTCGACGACGTGATTGACGACCTGGCCCAGCATGGTTATGCGTTCGACAAGCGCTGGTTTGACCCTCATTTCGAATTCCGCTTCCCGCTGATCGGACAAGTGGCCGCACGAGGCATCGAGCTCACGCTGCGCAATGCCCTCGAGCCCTGGCACGTCATGGGCGAAGAAGGCTCTGCGGGAAGTACCGTCCGCTTCGTGGACTCGTCGCTGGAACGACTGGAAGTGCGTGTGAGCGGCTACAACGACAGCCGCTACGTGGTCACCGTCAACGGCCGAGCACTGCCCTTGCAGAACACCGGTACGGTGGGCGAGTATGTGGCGGGTGTGCGCTACAAAGCCTGGAACCCGCCGTCGAGCCTGCACCCCAGCATCGGCGTGCATGCCCCGCTCACGTTCGACATCGTGGACACCTGGATGAACCGTTCGCTCGGTGGCTGCCAGTACCATGTGGCCCACCCGGGTGGCCGCAACTACGACACCTTCCCCATCAACGCCTACGAAGCCGAAAGCCGCCGTCTCGCCCGGTTCTTCCAGATGGGTCACACACCCGGGCGCATGCAGGCCGTGGAGGCACCGCAGAACAAGGAGTTTCCCTTCACGCTGGACTTGCGTCGTCCATGAGCCTGACTGACACCCGGCAAGCTTTGGGGCATACTGCCAGCCCGTGACCAAAAGTAGCCTGCCCCTGTTTGACAGCGATACCGGCGTGACCAGTGTTTCCGCACTGGCCGCCTCGGTGGCGCTGCCCGCAGCCGCAGGACACTACGACGAGCTCAGGCAGAACGGCGACCCCAGTCAGCCACTGAATGAACACTGGAAGCCGTTTTTCGAGCACCTCGGATTCGACGGTTTCGGCGACCTGAACCGTCGTCGCCAGAGCCTGGAGCAGCAACTGCGAGACAACGGTGTCACCTTCAATGTGTACGCCGACGAGCACAGCCAGCAACGCCCCTGGTCGCTGGACCTGTTCCCCATGATCCTCGCGCCTGAGGAATGGGCCAAGATCGAAACCGGCGTGCTGCAGCGCACCCGTCTGCTCAACCGCATGCTGGCCGACCTGTACGGCCCGCAGGAACTTCTTCGGCAGGGCTTTGTGCCGCCCGCACTCGTTCAGGGCCAGCCAGGCTACCTCCGGCCCATGCAGGGTGTGGTGCCCCCCGGCAACACCTGGCTGCACATCGCTGCTTTCGATCTCGCCCGAGGGCCTGACGGCCAGTGGTGGATCGTCTCGCACCGGACGCAGGCCCCTTCCGGACTCGGTTACCTGCTGGAAAACCGGATCGCGATCTCCCGTCAGTTTCCCAAGGCGTTCAGCGAGATGCGGGTCCAGCGCCTGGCAGCGAGTTACAAAGCCCTGATGCAGGGGCTGGCCAACCTGTCGCCCAAAGGCCGGGAGGCCCGGATGGCCCTGCTCACCCCAGGCCCCTACAACGAGACCTACTTCGAGCATGCCTACCTCGCGCGGTACCTGGGCCTGAACCTGGTCGAAGGCAGCGACCTGACGGTTCGCGATCGCCGGGTGTTCCTCAAGACGCTCCACGGCCTCGAACCGGTGGATGTGCTGATCAAGCGACTGGACGACCAGTGGCTGGACCCGCTCGAACTCCGAAGCGACTCGGCGCTGGGGGTACCCGGCCTGATGCAGGCCGTGCGGTCCGGCAACGTCCTGCTGGCCAATGCGCCGGGTTCCGCACCGCTGGAATCCAGCGCGTTCCTGGGATTCCTGCCCGCCATCAGCGAACACCTGCTCGGCGAATCCCTGGCGTTGCCGTCGCTGGCCACCTGGTGGTGTGGGGAAGCCGCAAGTCTGCAAAGCGGTCTCCCCCTGATCCGGCACAGCGTCATCAAGAGCACCTGGCCCAGCCGTGGCAGCGAAGCCATCATCGGCCCGAGCCTCACCCCATCCGGCGTGGATCAACTCACCGGCCGGATCGTCCGCCAACCCGACGAATACACCCTCCAGTCCTATCTGCCGCTGTCGCAACAGCCCACCTGGCGCGGTGGAGACATCGCGCCGCGACCGGCCATGCTCCGGGTCTTTGCCCTGGCCGACGGCCCCGAATCCTGGCGCGTGCTCCCGGGTGGCATGGTGCGGCTGGCGCCCAGAGGCCAGCAGATCGCCTCCATGCAGCGCGGCGGCAGCAGCGCCGACTGCTGGGTGCTGACGCACGGCGAGGTCGACCGCACCAGTCTGCTCCACAGCGCCCCCAGCACCCTCAGCATGGCGCTGCAGAAACGGGTGATCACCAGCCGGGCCGCCGAAAACCTGTTCTGGCTGGGTCGTTACACCGAACGCGCCGAAAACAGCCTGCGCCTGGCCCGAACCGCCCTGCGATGCCTCCAGGGAGAGGATGAAGGCACCCCCGAGCTCATGAAATGGCTGTCGGTCTGCGCGAAGTCCAACGGCCTCGTGCTGCCCGGTGTTCCCGATGCCCATCAGGCGCCCCGCGTGTTCGAGCGGTCGCTGGTGGCCATGCTGGCCGCCGACGCCGATGCCCAGAGCGTCGGTTTCAACCTGCGCGCCTTGCGGCAAGCCGCCAGCAACGTGCGCGAACGGCTGTCACAGGAGCAGCGCAACCTGATCGACCGGGTGGACAGCGAGTTCGCGCGGCAGATGAAAGGGCTCAGCCAGGAAGACGATTTCGCCTCGCAGGAAGCACTCGAAGCCCTCGAGGAAGCCAGCGAACTGCTGTCGGCCATCACGGGCGCGCAGACCGACCGCATGATGCGAGATGATGGCTGGCGCATGCTCAGCATCGGTCGGCACATCGAGCGACTGGCCACTTTGTCAAACGCCCTGTCCGAGGGCCTGCAAACCGGCGCGGCCTTTGAAAACAGCGGCTTCGAAGCCCTGCTGGCGTTTTTTGACAGCACGATCACCTTCCATGCCCAGTACCAGCAGCGCCGCGATCTGGTGGCCTTGCTGGACATGCTGGTCACCCAGCGAGACAACCCCCGCTCCCTGGCCTGGGTGCTGTCCACCCTGCGCTCTCGGGTCAGAAAACTGCCCATTGCCCACACCGGTGGGGTGAACCGCCTGCTCGAGGGCATGCCCGACCCCGACACCTGGGACCTCATTGCGCTCAGCGGCGCCATGGCCGGCCCGGCAGGTCAGCAGTCGGCGTACCTGGCTCTGGTCGAATTGCTGCAGTCCTGCACCCAGGCCGCCTACGACCTGTCAGACCGCCTGGGTCATGCCTATTTCAGCCACGCCGACCGCGTCAACCGCAGCTTCCTCCTCTGATCATGTTGCTGCGCGTTTTGCACCACACCCGATACGAGTACCAGGCACCCGTGGTCGTGGCCCAGCATCTGGCCCACCTGCGGCCGCTCACCCTGCCCGGGCAGCTCGTGAAAGCGCATGAGTTGCGCATCCGTCCCCAGCCCCTGCTGAAGGAGGAAACCCAGGACGCCTTCGGCAACTGGCGGACGTTCTTCTCGCTACAGAGCCCTCACGACACCCTCGATGTGATGGCCAGCAGCCTGGTCGAGACCTCGCCGGGCGAAGCCCTCGAAGACAGCCCCCCCTGGGAAGCGGTCAGGGAACAGATGCGATACCGCGCCCATGCGCCCTATGAGGCCTGCGCCGAATACGTGTTCCCTTCCCCCTTCGTGCCCCGAAACGAGGCCTTTTCGGACTATGCCCGACCGGTGTTTGCGCCCAGACGCCCCTTTCTCGACGCCTGCCACGACCTGATGGCCCGCATGCATGCCGATTTCGACTACGAAAGCGCCAGCACCGAAGTCAACACCCCGGCCCTGCAAGCCATGGCGCAACGAAAAGGCGTGTGCCAGGACTTTGCCCACATCATGATTGCCTGCCTGCGCAGCCTGGGGCTGCCCGCCCGCTACGTCAGCGGCTACCTGCTCACACAGCCCCCGCCTGGCCAGCCCCGGCTGATCGGCGCCGACGCCTCCCACGCCTGGGTATCGGTTCCCCACGGCGATGCCTGGGTCGACTTCGACCCGACCAACAACCGCTGCGGCCTGCACCGTGCCGGCGAAGACTATGTCACCGTGGCCAGGGGACGCGATTTTGGCGATGTGTCCCCTCTCAGAGGCGTGATCCAGGGTGGCGGTGCCCACGCCCTGGAAGTGGCCGTCACCGTCGCCCCCGAAGCCGAGTTCAGCAGCCTGCTGCCTTCCTGACCTGCCACCACGGGTCCGAATTTCTTTCGCCACTCCGGAGACTCCCATGAGCGTTTACGACACCCTGAAATCCCTGCAGATCGAACTGCCCCCGGTAGCCGTTCCCGCCGCCGCCTACGTGCCGTTTGTGCAAACCGGCAAGCTGGTGCTGTTGAGTGGCCACATCGCCAAACAGGAAGGCAAACCTTGGGTGGGCCAGGTAGGGCTCACCATGACCACCGATGAAGCCAAAGCCGCCGCTCGCGCCGTCGCCATCGACCTGATGGGCACCCTCCACGCGGCGTGCGTGGCCGCTGGCACCGACCTGAACGGGGTCAAGCGCATCGTCAAGGTGCTCAGCCTGGTGAATTCCACCAACACCTACACCGAACAGCACCTGGTGACCAACGGCTGCTCCGAGCTCCTGGGTCAGGTGTTCGGGCCTACGGTGGGCGCGCATGCGCGCAGTGCGTTCGGGGTGGCCCAACTCCCCATGGGAGCCTGTGTCGAAATCGAACTGATGGCCGAACTGGCCTGACCCATCGGGGCCAGTGCCCCATTCGGATCACACCAGCCTGAACACGCGTGCCGGCTTGAAGCCAAAGCTGGCATCCCTGCCCTTGCGTCCACGAACAGCTCGGGCATTGTTCAGGCTGCGGATTTCCAGCGTTTCGTCACGCAGCTTGCCACCCCGACCGATGCCTTCGATGCGCACGCTTCGCGTGTAGGCCGCTGCCCCGGCGAGGGTGTCCTTGCCGTCCAGGCTCATCAGCATCAGACCACGCCCGCCTTTCGGTTGCAACTTGAGCTCAGACAACTCGAACGTGAGAATCCGACCACCGGCCGACACGCAGCACACATGGGTGGCTGGCGCCATGGCCGCACTGGCTTCCCCCCCTTCAGGCGCAGCAGGCGGCGCAATGACCCCGCCCTCCTGACCCGCCAGGCGCACCACCAGGCCGCCGCTGGCCAGCGCCGGGGCACACAGGGTTTCGCCTTCGTTCAGCGTGACAAATGCCTTGCCCGCCTTCTGACGGCTCACCATGTCTTCCACATTGGCCAGGAAGCCATAGCCACCTGAGCCGCTCAGCAGCAGTGTGGTGCTCGCGGCGCCCGCGAAGTAATGCACCGGCTGGGTACCCGCTTCCAGATCGATCAGGGTGGTGATGGGCTGGCCGTCGCCGCGCGCGCCCGGCAGGCTGGCCACCGGCACGCTGTACACGCGGCCATTGCTTCCCATCACGATCAGCGTATCCACCGTGCGGCATTCAAACGTGCCATACAGGCCGTCGCCCGCCTTGAAGGCAAAGCCGGCGGCATCGTGCCCATGGCCTGTGCGTGCCCGCACCCAGCCCTTGCTGGACACCACCACCGTCACCGGCTCGTCCACCACCTTGATCTCGGCCACCGCCTTTTTCTCGGCCTGAATGAGCGTGCGGCGCTCGTCGCCAAAAGTCTTGGCGTCGGCTTCGATCTCTTTGACCATCAGACGGCGCAGGCTGTTCGGGTTGGCCAGAATGTCTTCCAGCTTGCCCTGCTCTTCGAGCAGCTCTTTCAATTCCTGCTCGATCTTGATAGCCTCCAGCCGCGCCAGCTGACGCAAGCGGATTTCCAGAATGTCCTCGGCCTGCCGGTCGCTCAAGGCAAAGCGTGCGATCAGCGCGGCCTTGGGCTCGTCGCTGGCGCGGATGATGGCAATCACCTCGTCGATGTGGAGCAGCACGATCTGCCGCCCTTCCAGGATGTGGATGCGGTCCAGCACCTTGTTCAGGCGGTGCTGCGAACGGCGGGTGATGGTCGTCTGGCGGAAGGCGATCCATTCCTCCAGCATCTGGCGCAGGGTCTTGGGCACGGGCTTGCCGTCCAGCCCCACCATCGTCAGGTTGATGGAGGCCGAGGTCTCCAGACTGGTGTGTGCCAGCAAGGCGGTGATCAGCTCCTGCTGCTCGATGCGGCTGCTCTTGGGCTCGAACACCAGGCGCACCGGCGCGTCTTTACTGGACTCGTCGCGCACGCCGTCCAGCACCGCGAGGATGCTGGCCTTCAGTTGCGTCTGCTCCTGGGTCAACGCCTTCTTGCCCGCCTTGACCTTGGGGTTGGTCAGCTCCTCGATTTCTTCCAGCACCTTCTGGCTGCTGACATTGGGGGGCAATTCGGTCACCACCAGTTGCCATTGGCCCCGCGCCAGGTCTTCCATCTTCCAGCGGGCGCGCACTTTCAAACTGCCACGGCCGCTCCGGTAGGCGTCGGCAATGTCTGCTGCCGGGCTGATGATCTGCCCACCGCCGGGGTAGTCCGGCCCCGGCAGCAGGGCGAAGAGTTCGTCATCTGTCAGCTTCGGGTTTTTGACCAGGGCCACGCAGGCATCGGCCACTTCCCGCAGATTGTGGCTGGGCATTTCGGTGGCCATGCCCACGGCAATGCCACTGGCGCCATTGAGCAAGGCAAACGGCAGACGCGCGGGCAATTGCTTCGGTTCTTCGGTGGAGCCGTCGTAGTTGGGAATGAAGTCCACCGTGCCCT
>CAZEZY010000070.1:0-12408 GCA_964516635.1 uncultured Tepidimonas sp.
TTTTGGGCCACATCACAGACAAACTGGCCCGTCGTTTCGGCGTTGCGCACCGAGTCCTTGCGTTCGCCAGCGGTGGTCTGGTTGGCGCTGAACATGACGATGGGCGGGTCGAAGGTGACGTTCTGGAACTGGCTGTACGGGGCCAGGTTGTGGCGGCCCTGCGCATCGACGGTCGAAATCCAGCCGATCGGGCGGGGAATGACGCACGACTTGAACGGGTCATGCGGCAGGCCATGGGGGGTGATGCCGGGTTCGTAATACATGGGGTCTTCCGCTGGGGTGGGCTTCGGATCAGCGGCACAAGGCCTTGATGTCTTCCGGTACCGGGATGGCCTTGATGCGATCGGGATCTTCGGGGTGCCTGATGCAGAAGGCCCGGGTTTCGAGGCCTTCACACAGCACGGTGTCGCCACGCATGACGACGTGTTTCTGGATCACGACCTTGTCGCGCCATTCGATGATGCTGGTGTGCACCTGCAGACGTTCGCCATAGGTCGCGGGGCGCATGAACTTGGTGTGGATTTCCAGCAGTGGCGTGCCGATGATGCCGCGTGTCTTGACCAGTTCGCGCCAGGGCGGGACGCCGCACTTCACGAAGAAGTTGAGAGACGAGGCGTCCATCCACTTGCTGAAGTTGGGGAAGAAGACGATGCCGGCGGGGTCGCAGTCGCCGAACATGACGTCCACTTCGTAGACAACGGTTTTGGGGGTGCTTTCGGTCATGGGGTGTCCTGTGTTCGCCGGTGGTCAGCGGGGGGCCATGCGCAGGGCGCCATCGAGCCGGATGGTTTCGCCGTTGAGGTGGCCGTTGCTCACGATGTGGCAGGCCAGTTCGGCGAACTCGCTGGGTTTGCCCAGGCGCGAGGGGAAGGGGATGCTGGCCGCCAGCGACTGTTGCACCGGTTCCGGCAGGGTGGCCATGAGCGGAGTGGCGAACAGGCCAGGGGCGATGGTGCAGACGCGGATGCCGTGTTGCGCCAGGTCACGCGCCATGGGCAGGGTCATGCCCACCACGCCGGCTTTGGAGGCGCTGTAGGCCTGCTGGCCCACCTGGCCGTCGTAGGCAGCGACCGAGGCGGTGAACACCATGGCGCCACGCTCCCCGTCTTCCATCGGCTCCAGCCTGGCGCAGGCGGCGGCGAACAGCCGGGCCACGTTGTAGGTGCCGATGAGGTTGACGTGGATCACCTTGGCGAAGTCTTCCAGCGGGGCGGCGTTGCCGTCCTTGCCGACCACGCGCCTGGCGGTGCCGATGCCGGCGATCTGCATGAGGATGCGGGCCGGGCCGTGGGCTGCGGCGGCGGCTTCGATGGCGGCCTGCACGCTGTCGGCCTGGGTGACGTCGCACTTCAAGGCCAGCGCGGTGCCGGCGCCGTGCAAGGTGTTGAGATCATGGGCCACGCGCTGGGCGTTGTCCAGGTTCACGTCCAGCACGGCCACTTGGGCGCCCAGGCGGGCGAGTTCGCGGGCGGTGGCTTCGCCCAAGCCGGATCCGCCACCGGTGACGAGGGCTGCTTTGCCTTGAATGTCCATGTCGTATCCTTGAATTGGTGTGAGGTTCAGGCCGCGTCCGGGTTCTCGATCAGCAGCGCAATGCCCTGGCCGCCGCCCACGCAGGCGCTGGAAATGCCATAGCGCAGGCCGCTGCGGCGCAGTTCGCGCGCCAGGGTGAGGGTGAGGCGCACGCCGGTGCAGGCCAGCGGGTGGCCCAGCGCGATGGCGCCGCCGTTGACGTTGAGTCTGGCCAGGTCCAGGCCCAGTTCGCGGCCCACGGCCAGGGTCTGCGCGCCCTGGGCTTCGTTGATCTCGAAGCGGCCAATGTCGCCCAGTTGCAGGCCGGTGCGTTCCAGCAGCAGGCGGATGGCCGGGGCCGGGCCGATGCCCATGATTTCGGGTGGCACGCCCACCGAGGCGGCGGCCACCACACGTGCGGCAGGCTTTTTGCCGTGGGCTTTGGCATAAGCGCCAGACGTGACCACGCAGGCTGCCGCCGCGTCCACCAGCGCGGAGCTGTTGCCACCGGTCTGCACACCGCCCTCGTACACCGGCTTGAGCTTGGCCAGCACCTCCACCGGCGAAATGCGCGGGTGGGTGTCGCGGTCCACGCTGGTGACCTTGCCCTGCAGCCGGATACCCCGGGACTTGTAGCCCTCCAGCTCGAACTTCTCTGTCACCACCGGCACGATTTCACCGTCAAAGAAGCCAGCCTCCTGGGCGGCGACGGCCCTGGCGAAAGAGTTGCTGGCGAACTGGTCCACCTCCTCGCGGCTGATGCCGTACTTTCTGGCCAGGTTTTCGGCGGTCTGGATCATGTTGATGCCAGCGGCCGGGTCCTTCAGTGCCTCCCACATGTAGTCCTTGAAGCCCACGGGCGCTCCCAGCTTGAAGCCGGTTCGGTGGTCGAAGGCGGCGATGGGGTTGCGCGTCATGCTCTCGGTGCCCACCACCAGCGCGGCGTCGCAGGCGCCGGCCTCGATCTGTTCACCGGCTTGCCGAAACAGTTCGAACCCCGTGCCGCAGATGCGCTGCGCCATGATGGCCGGCACGTCTTGCGGCACGCCCGCGTACAGCCCGATGTGGCGCGGCAGAAAGAACTGGTCGAAGTCGCCGGGCGCCATGTTGCCGGTGATGACCGAGCCGATGTCGGCCGGATTCACCCCATTGCGGGCCAGCGCCTCGCGGGCAGCCTTGATGCCCAGGTCGGTGGGCGAAAGGTGGCCGAGCGCGCCGCAGTAATCCACCATCGGCGTGCGCACGCCGTCCAGCATCCACACGTCGTTGAAGGCGTTGAAAAATCCCTTGTGGGCCATGGTTATTCCTTCTGAACAGGGGTTCAAGCCTGTGGCTTGACAATGAAATGCAACTCGTCGGCGTGGAGCTTGGCCACGGTGTCGGCGCGGTGGCTCAGCACGGCGCGCTGGTTGATCGAGCCTTTGTCGGTGATCTCGCCACGGTCGATGGTGGGTGGGTCGGCCAGCAGGCACAGACGTGCAATGCGGTTGGCGCTGCCGGTGGCGGTACGGGCCAGTTCGTTGACGATGGTCTGGAACTTCGCCAGCACGGCCGGGTGATCCAGCACGTCGTGCAGCGAGGATTCGGCAGGCAAGTCGCACAGCTCGCGCACTTTCGGGGTGGGGAACACCATGGCACCCACTTCCTTCATGTTCAGGCCGGTGATGACCACGTCCTGAATGTAGGGGGCACCGGTGGCGATGATCTTGCCGCGCAGCGGGCCCACGCTGACGAAAGTCCCCGTGGCGAGCTTGAAGTCCTCGGCGATGCGGCCGTCAAACTTCAGGCCGAGGTGGATGTCGGTCTCGTCGATCCACTTCACCGCGTCACCCGAGCAGAAGAAGCCTTCCTCGTCAAAGGCGTCAGCGGTTTCCTCCGGGGCGCGCCAGTAGCCCGGGGTGATGTTGGGGCCGCGGTAGCGCACCTCGGTCTTGCCCTGCATGTCCACCAGCTTCACTTCCATGCCGGGGGTGGGCACGCCCAGGTCGCCGGCCTTCACATTGGGGCTGGTGACGAACAGGCCAAAGGGACCGGATTCGGTCATGCCCAGTCCCGATGTCATGACGATGCGCTCGCCGATCTCCTGCTCCTCGCTTTCATACAGGCTGTCCCACACCGGCTGGGCCAGGGCGGCCCCGGCGTAGAAGAACATCTTGACGCGGGACAGGAAGGTCTTGCGCAGGGCTCGGCCGTCGTCACTGGGGGCCTTCATGGCGTTCGCAATCGCTTCGAAACCCGTCGGGACGTTGAAATACAGCGTGGGGGCGATCTCGCGCAGGTTGCGCAGGGTTTCGTGCATCAGGGCCGGGGTGGGCTTGCCGTCGTCGATGTACATCGTGCCGCCGTGGTAGAGCACCATGCCGAAATTGTGGTTGCCACCGAAGGTGTGGTTCCAGGGCAGCCAGTCCAGCAGGACCAGCGGACCTTCCTGCAGGACGGGCATGGATTGCGTCATCTGCTGCTGGTTGGCGCACCACATGCGGTTGGTGTTGATGACCGCCTTGGGCAGCTTGGTCGAGCCGCTGGTGAACAGGAACTTCACGATGGTGTCGGGCCCGGTGCTGGCCATCACGTTGTCCACGGCTGATGTGTCGGCCGTCTGTGCCAGATCCTCGAACGGTGTGGTGACGCGGCCGTCGATCGACCCCTCGGCCAGCACGACCTCCCTTTCAGGCCCCACCGCCGACTGGATGGCCCGGGCATAGCGGGCGTCCTGGGCAAACACCAGGCCCGGGGTGACGGTTCTCAGCACATGCCTGAGCTTGTCGAAATCGGTGCTCACCAGCGAGTAGGCCGGGGAAGTGGGGACAAAGGGCACGCCGGCCAGCAGACAGCCCAGCGCGATCAGGCCATGTTCCAGGCTGTTCTCGCTGAGGATCACCACCGGGTGATCGGCATCGAGTCCGCGATGGATCAGGGCCTGTGCAATGCGTCGGGCCGTCGTCCAGGCCTCCCCGTACGTGACATGACGCCAGTCGCCCCATGTGGTTTTGCCTTGGGGGTCCGTCAGCCGCTGGCGCTGTGCCATCCAGGTCTGCTGTGGACGCACCTCCGCCCACTGACGCAAGCGGTCCGCGAGCCGGCCAGGGTAGGGCTGCAAGGCCTGATCGGCATTCAGATAGTGGACGCCTGTCGGGCCATCGCGCAGGGTCACGCGGGTCACGCCGAAGGTGAGGGGGCGGAACTTGGGGGTCGTGCTCATCTTGTCTGCCTCTGCGGTGGGGTGATTCAGGCCTTCTGGACCTTGGCGGCCTTGCCTTCCAGGAACGCGCGCACACGGGCCTTGGCTTCGGGGGCGGCCTGGGCAATCGAAGAGATGAGGGCTTCGGTGAAGAAGCCGTGGTCACCTGGCTGCTCGGCAATGCGAGGCAGGGCATGCATGAGCGCAAAGTTGGTGAGCGGGGCGTTGGTGGCAATCCGGGTGGCCAGTTCCAGTGCCTTGTCAAGAGCGGTCCCAGCCGGGACCACGTATTGCGACAGGCCGATGCGCTCACCGTCCTGGGCGTTGTACACACGGCCGGTCAGCATCATGTCGGTCATGCGGGCGGCGCCGATCAGCTTGGGAATGCGCACCGATCCCCCGCCACCCACGAAGATCCCCCGAGTGCCTTCCGGCAGGGCGTAAAAGGCGGATTCGTCGGCGACGCGGATGTGGCAGGCACTCGCCAGTTCCAGACCGCCACCCACCACGGCGCCATGCAGGGCCGCCACCACGGGCACCGTGCCCTTTTCCACACCATCGAGCGCGGTATGCCACATGCGCGAATGGAAGATGCCTTCGCCGGCATCGCGTTCCTGCAGTTCCGACAGGTCAAGACCGGCGCAGAAGTGATCGCCTTCGCCATGAATGACGGCGGCGCGTGCGTTTGCGGGCAGGTTCTGGAAGGTGTCGCGGATGGCCAGAATCAGCCCGTCGCTCAGGGCATTTCGCTTGGCTGGCCGGCAGAGGCGGACCACGGCGACATCGCCGTGCATGGTGAGCTGGACAGCGTCTTGGGCGGGGTTGGCGGTCTTGGAGGTCATGAGGGCTGGATCCGATTAAACGTTATTAAGTATAACCAAAAGCGTGGGTTTTGTGGGGATGGGGTTCGGTCAAGCGAAATGGTTTCAATACATATCTGTATGTGAATCGGAATGTAATGACTGTTGAAGCCCTTGCCCATCAGGGAAAACGCGAACCGAGCGTGCGGGTCGTTATGATTCATCCATGAATGAGCGTCCTTCCTCTGTTTCCACACACAGTCCCCTGACCCGGGTGAGGGTGGCGCGCGATCAGGCCCGTGCATCGCTCACCCCGGATGACTGGTTGCGCCAGGCGGCCGACGTGCTGGTGGAAAAAAGCGTGGAAGGGGTTCGGGTTGACGTGCTGGCCCGGATGCTCGGGGTCACACGGGGCAGTTTTTACTGGCATTTCACCGATCGGGACGATCTGCTGGCTCGCCTGCTGGCCTCCTGGAAGCAACGCCAGACCGAGCAGGTGATTGCCGCTCACGAACGACCAGGGCTGACCCCTCAGGCCGTGATCAGCGACCTGGCAGGGTTGCCGTTCCGTGGGGCATCTGCCCAGCGAGGTGCATCCATCGAGCTGGCCGTGAGGGCCTGGGCCCGACGAGACGAGCGCGCCAGGGCGGTGGTGGACGAGGTCGATTCGGTTCGACTCGAGTACATCCGGCACGTCTTCATGCAACTGGGCTTTGCCGACGATCAGGCCCGGCATCGGGCTTTTCTGCTGTACAGCTACATGCAGGGGGAGTCGCTGTTCCGTTCACTGGGTGGCGGGTCGCAGCAGGCGTGCCGTCGCCGTTTCGTGGAGCAGTTGCTGACGCAGCCCCCGGCTGTGCATGGGGAAAGTGCCGCATGACGCCCCCGGCTCCCGAAAGCAGCCCTTTGCTCAGGCTGGACGGGCCCGTGGCGACGATCACGCTGAACCGTCCCGCCCACCGGAATCGCCTGCACAACGAAGACCTGCTCACGTTGTTGCGCCATTTCGAATCGATCGAGTCCCGACACGAATTGCGTGTGCTGGTGCTGCGGGCCGTCACCCCGGCCGCCGGACCGGTCTTCAGCGCGGGTTACCACATCGGCGATTTCCAGGGTGGCCATGCAGGGGGTGACATCGACTTCGAGCACGTGCCCGACGCCCTGGCCCGACTTCGGGTGATCACGCTGTGTGCCTTGAGTGGCAGCGTCTATGGTGGTGCCACCGATCTGGCCTTGGCTTGCGATTTCCGGGTGGGCGTGGAAGGCATGGAACTGCGGATGCCGGCCGCCGCGTTGGGCCTGCACTATTACCCCAGCGGCCTCCGGCGTTTTGTGGCTCGCATCGGACTGGGTGCCACGCGGCGCTTGTTCCTGCGTGCCGAAGCAACGCCAGCCGCCGAACTGCTGGCCATGGGCTATCTGGATGAACTGGTGCCCTCTGCGGCTCTGGATGCAACGGTGGACGCGCTGGCGCAGCGTTTCGCCGCCCTGGCGCCCCTGGCGCTTCAGGGCATGAAGCAGACCATCCAGGAAATCGCCTGGGGTGAAGACCGGCTCGCAGACTGGCGAGCCCGCGAAGCCCTGACCAAGGCCAGTGCCGACTTTGCCGAGGGCAGGGCGGCTTTTGCGGAGCGCCGACCCCCCCGGTTCAACGCGTGCTGAAAAGCACGCAGACGGTCGTCAGGACGCGCCGGCCCCGAGCTTTTCCGACAGTTCGCGGCACGTCTGCAGCAGGGCGCTGGCTTGCGGGCCCTGCGGATCGGGATTGAGCAGGGCGCTTGGTCCAATGGCCGCAATGGCCAGCGCGAGCCGGCCAAAACCGTCAAACACCGGCGCGGCCATGGCACTGATGCCGGGCATCAGTTCATCCTGCACCCGGGTGAGTCCTTGCTGCCGGATGGCCTGCAATTCGGCCGAGAAGGCGGGGTCATCCAGGGCGCCGGGCATGCCTTCTCTGGCGAGCGCCTTCTCGATGGCGGGTCGCGACCAGAAGGCCGCAAACACCTTGCCGGTTCCGGTGTGACGCAGGGAGGCCGGCGAGCCATGTCGCATGGCCACATACACCGGGGTGGGGCCTTCTTCCACGCGGATGATCACCGGCCCTTCGCCACCCCAGACCGCGGCCGACACGGTGCAGCCGACGCGCTGGGCCAGCGCTGGCAGTTCGGCCGTGGCCAGCCGCACCGGGTCCACCTGCTGCAGGCTGATCAGGCCCAGCTGCATGGCCAGTGGCCCCAGGCCGTAATGGCCGCTGACCGGGTCCTGCTCGATCAGGCCCAGCTTCCCAAAACTCACCAGGTAAGGGTGGGCCTTGGCGGGAGTCATGTCGGCTTCGCGGGCCAGGTCTTTGAGGGCCAGCGCGCGCCCGGTGTGGGCCAGGGCTTTCAGCAACTGGCCGCCCACTTCCACGCTCTGGATGCCGCGCGAGGTGCGGCCTTCGGTTTCCTCCAATGGGGGCGGCATGTGGTCTGGGTGGCTCATGGGGCGATTGTCCATGCCGATGTCGGCGTCACGGTGGCAAATAAGGGTTTTTACCTAAACCAATCCGTTTGTCAATATCGAACTTTAACGCTACCATACACTCATTGATCTATAGCAAACGTGTTCGTCATTGTTGAATTTTGGAGTCCAAGCACATGAGTACCAAAACCTTCGCCTCGGCGGCTGACCTGGAAGAGAAGCAAGTGAGCTTCGAGCAGCTGTCGGAGCATGCCTGGGCCTACACGGCCGAAGGCGATCCGAACACCGGCATCATCATTGGCGACGACGCCGTGCTGGTGGCCGACACGCAAGCCACCCCCGCCATGGCGGCTGACGTGGTGCGCCGGATCCGCGAAGTCACCGACAAGCCCATCAAGTACGTCGTGCTCACCCATTACCACGCCGTGCGCGTGCTGGGCGCCAGCGCCTACCAGCCGCAGCAGATCCTGGCCAGTCAGGACACCTACGACCTGATCGTGGAGCGCGGCGAGCAGGACAAAGCCAGCGAGATTGGCCGCTTCCCGCGCCTGTTTCGCAACCTGGAGACGGTGCCCGCAGGCCTGACCTGGCCCACCATGACCTTCACCGGCAAGATGACCCTGTGGCTGGGCAAGCTGGAAGTGCAACTGCTGCAACTGGGCCGTGGCCACACCAAAGGCGACACCGTGGTGTGGCTGCCCCAGGAACGCACCCTGCTGTCGGGTGACCTGGTGGAATTCGACGCCACGCCCTACGCCGGGGACGCCTACTTCCAGGACTGGCCGCAGACGCTGGACAACATCGCCCAGCTCAACCCGCTGGCCCTGGTGCCCGGCCGTGGCCCGGCGCTGCGTGGCGAAGCCCAGGTGCAAAAGGGACTGGAAGTCACACGCGCCTTCGTCAGTGACGTGTGGGCCAGTGTGAAAGCCGGCGCCGATGCCGGGCGCGACCTGCGCAAGGTCTACGAAGAGACCTTTGCGAGGCTCCAGCCCAAGTACGGCGAGTGGGTGATCTTCAACCACTGCATGCCGTTCGACGTGACCCGCGCTTACGACGAAGCCACCGGCTACCCAGATCCGCGCATCTGGACCGCCGAGCGCGATCGCCAGATGTGGGAAGCCCTCGAAGGCTGATCGCCCCGCCCCAACCCGAACACCGCGACCGCAGAGGACACCCATGACCCCGATCGACGCCTCCCGCATCCCTTTCCGTGGCACCGGTGAAGCCGTGCAGGCCATTGAGTTTCCCTACCGCCGATCGCCCGATCAAGACGCGACCACCCCGGTGCATCACCCCATTGTGGTGGTGGGCGCCGGCCCGGTGGGCCTGACGCTGGCCATCGACCTGGCCCAGCGCGGCCAGCCGGTGGTGGTGCTGGACAACGATTTCAAACTCTCGATCGGCTCCCGGGCGCTGTGCTTCGCCAAGCGAACGCTGGAAATCTGGGACCGCCTCGGCGTGGGCGACCCCATGGTGGACAAGGGCGTGTCCTGGAACGTGGGCAAGGTGTTCTTCAAGGACCAGCAGGTGTACCAGTTCAACCTGCTGCCCGAGCCCGCGCACGAGCGCCCGGCTTTCATCAACCTGCAGCAGTATTACTGCGAGGCCTATCTGGTGGAGCGCTGCCTGCAGTTGCCCAACATCGAGATCCGCTGGGGCAACAAGGTCACGGGCATCGCCCCGCGCGACGACGGTGCCCTGCTGACCATCGAAACCCCTGAAGGCGCTTACTCCCTGGACGCCGGCTGGGTGCTGGCCTGCGACGGTGCCCGTTCGCCTCTGCGTGGCCTCATGGGGCTGGAGAGCAAGGGCCGCATCTTTCAGGACCGCTTCCTGATTGCCGACGTGAAAATGAAGGCCGACTTCCCGACCGAGCGCTGGTTCTGGTTCGATCCGCCCTTCCATCCCAACCAGAGTGTGCTGCTGCACCGCGAGCCCGACAACGTCTGGCGCATCGACTTCCAGCTCGGCTGGGACGCCGACCCGGAGGAAGAGAAGAAGCCGGAAAACATCGTCCCGCGCGTGAAGGCACTGCTGGGCAAAGACGCGGACTTCACCCTCGAATGGGCCAGCGTCTACACCTTCGCCTGCCTGCGCATGGACCAGTTCATCCACGGCCGGGTGATATTTGCCGGTGATGCCGCCCACGGCGTGTCGCCCTTCGGTGCCCGTGGCGCCAACAGCGGCGTGCAGGACGCCGACAACCTGGCCTGGAAGCTGGACTGGTTGCTCAAAGGCTGGGCCGGCCCCGAATTGCTGGCCACCTACGGCCCCGAGCGTGAATACGCGGCCGACGAGAACATCCTGAACTCCACCCGCGCCACCGACTTCATCACACCCAAGAGCGAGATCAGCCGTCTGTTCCGCGACGCCACGCTCGACCTGGCCCGCGAGCACGATTTCGCCCGTCGCATCGTCAACAGCGGTCGCCTGTCGGTGCCAGCCACGCTGCACGGTTCCCGCCTCAACACCCCGGACGGGGATGCCTTTGCCGGCAAGATGGTGCCCGGCGCGCCCCTGACCGATGCCCCGGTGCAGCGCGCCGACGGCACCGCCAGCTGGCTCTTGCGCGAAACCGCCGAGGACTTCACGCTGCTCGTGTTCGGCCCCGTGCCAGCCTGGGCGCAAGGCCTGCCCCACGTCACCGCCATGTCCGTGGGTCAGGACCTGAGAGACGTGCAGGGTCTGGTGCAGCAGCGGCTCGATGCCACCCCGGGCACTGCCTACCTGATCCGCCCCGACCAGCACGTGGCGGGCCGCTGGCGCCATCCCACCGAAGCCACTGTGCGCGCCGCACTGGCCACCGCCACGGCACAGCAGGCCAGCCGCATGGCGGTTGCGGCCTGAACCGCCAGGAGATCGAGATGCTCAACACCCAACCCACCGCCTTGCCCTACGACGACATGTACGAGGCGCTCATTGCCGCGCACAACGGTCTGAGCACCGAGCAGAGCCACGCCATGAATGCCCGCCTGGTGCTGCTGCTGGCCAACCACATTGGCGACCTGGCCGTGCTCAAGGAGGCCTTCCGGGTCGCGCGCCACAGCGCTGCGCCGGAGGCGGGCGAACCCGCCGTCAATTCCATCGTCGACAAGTCGGCCATCACGCCGGTGGTGCCCAGCCACGCGGCGGCCGCCTGATCCCACCTCATCGGTCCATCCATCGGAGACACACCATGTCATTGATCCAGAACATCCACCACGTGGCCTACCGCTGCAAGGACGCCAAGGAAACCGTGGAGTGGTACACCCAGCACCTCGACATGAAGTTCGTGCTGGCCATCGCCGAAAACGAAGTGCCTTCCACCAAGGCGCCGGACCCGTACATGCACATCTTTCTGGACGCGGGCAACGGCAACGTCCTGGCCTTTTTCGAACTGCCCACGCAAAAGCCCATGGGCCGCGACGAGAACACCCCGGCCTGGGTGCAGCACCTGGCGCTCAAGGTTGACTCCATGGACACGCTGCTCGCCACCAAGGAGAAGCTGGTGGCCGCTGGCATTGACGTGATTGGCCCGACCGATCACACCATTTTCAAGAGCATTTACTTCTTCGACCCGAACGGCCACCGTCTGGAACTGGCCGCCGACACCGGCACCCCCGACATGTACCGCAAGCTTGACGAGGTGAAGTGGGACATGCTGGAAGAGTGGAGCCGCACCAAGCAGGCCCCCAAGCACGCCGCCTGGATGCACGACGGCAGCATGGCCAGCTGAGGACCCCCGGATGACGCAACTCAACGAAACCCACGACCCGGCATTGACCAGCTGGGTCGCGTCGGCCAACGCGGCCGGCACCGACTTCCCGATCCAGAACCTGCCGTTTGCGGTGTTCCGCCGCCAGGGTTCGGCCGAAGCGTGGCGCGGGGGCGTGGCCATTGGCGACCAGATCGTCGACCTGGCCGCGGTGGCCCAGGCCGGCGTGTTCACCGGCGAAGCGGCCCGGGCCGCACAGGCCGGCGCGCAGGACAAGCTCAACGCGCTGATGGCGCTGGGGCAGGGTGACTGGTCGGCCCTGCGGCTGGCCCTGTCGCGTGGCCTGCGAGCGGGCAGTGCCCAGCAGGCGGCGCTGCAGGCCTGCCTGGTCCCCCAGTCCGAAGCCGAGCACGACGTGCCCGCCCGCATCGGCGACTACACCGATTTTTACACCTCGGTGTACCACGCCACCAACATCGGCAAGCAGTTTCGGCCCGACAACCCGTTGCTGCCCAACTACAAGTGGGTGCCCATTGGCTACCACGGTCGAGCGTCCAGCATCGGCGTGTCGGGTCAGGCTTTCCACCGGCCCAAAGGCCAGATCAAGAAGCCCGATGCCGAAGCCCCGGTTCTCGGCGCCAGCCAGCGCATGGACATCGAACTGGAACTGGGCGTGTTCATCGGCACGGGCAATGCGTTGGGCGATCCCATCGCCATCACCGAGGCCGAGCAGCACGTGTTCGGCATCTGCCTGCTCAACG
>CAZEZY010000071.1:0-10339 GCA_964516635.1 uncultured Tepidimonas sp.
TGCCCGCCGGGGAGGTGACGCCCAACACCAGCATGTGCTCGGCCAGCCAGCCCTGGTCGCGCCCCATGGTGGAGGCGATGCGCAGCGCGAAGCACTTCTTGCCCAGCAGCGCGTTGCCACCGTAACCCGAGCCATAAGACCAGATTTCACGGGTTTCCGGGTAATGGACGATGTACTTGGTGGTGGGGTTGCAAGGCCAGGCGACATCGGGCTGACCTTCGGCCAGCGGGGCGCCCACGGTGTGCACGCAGGGCACGAATTCGCCTTCCACACCCAGCACGTCGTACACGGCACGGCCCATGCGGGTCATGTGCTTCATGTTGACCACCACGTAGGGGCTGTCGGACAGTTCCACGCCGATCTGGGCGATGTGCGAGCCCAGCGGGCCCATGCTGAACGGAATCACGTACATCGTGCGGCCCTTCATGCAGCCGTCGAACAGCGGGTTCAGGGTGGCACGCATCTCGGCCGGGGCCATCCAGTTGTTGGTGGGGCCGGCGTCTTCGGGCTTTTCCGAGCAGATGAAGGTGCGGTCTTCCACACGGGCCACGTCCGATGGGTCGGACCAGGCCAGGTAGGAATTGGGGCGCTTGGCGGGGTTGAGCTTTTTCAGCGTGCCGGCCTGAACCATGAGGTCGCACAGGCGGTTGTACTCGGCTTCACTGCCATCGCTCCATTCGATGCGGGCAGGCTTGCACAGCGCGGCCATGTCGGCCACCCAGGCGATCAACCTGGCGTTCTTGACGTAATCGGGCACATTCAATTCGAGGCCCTGCATCACCGGTGCGTTCATGAGATCAACTCCAAAGATAAGAAAGCGGATGTGGAAAGACCACGCCGCTACCGGGAGTCACAAGATCTCAGGGAATGGCGTCAGGCTTTCCATATCCCTTTCTTGGCCGAGGGACTGTTGTCTGGCCCGCACCACGGGCAAGAGGGCTGAATTTTATGAAAACCACGTGAAATCGTCATCTGGTTTTCATGCAAAACTTGCATGGGTTGATGCCGCCCCACTGTCGCACAGGCGCAAAAAAACCGGCCGAGGCCGGTTTTCAGCTCGCTAGCCAGCGCCTCAAGCCATGAACACGGCAATGAAGGCCAGCAGGAAAATCAGCACGGCGCCGGCCAGCGGGATCAGCCACGGCACCACATCGATGATGGCCTCGGCCGGGTCAACTTCACCGGCATGCTGGTCGTGCTGGGGGGCGTGGGACATATCGAACTCCTGGATGATCAATGATGGGGGTTTTGCACTTGATTTTAATCAAATCGCGACGGCTTCGAAACCGGCGGCCCGCAAGGCATCCAGCACCTGGGCGATGTGTGCGGCGCCACGGGTCTGCAAGACCAGTTCGATTTCCACATTCTGGGCCGCCAGCAGGCTGAACGCCCGCTGGTGATGCACCTCGTTCACGTTGGCACCCGCGTCGGCCACCACGGCTGCAATGCGGGCGAGATGGCCAGGCACATCGCGCGCATTCACGCGGATGCGAGCCAGTCGGCCGGCGCGCACCAGCCCTCGCTCGATGATGGACGCCAGCAACAACGGATCGATGTTCCCGCCACACAGGATGAGACCGACACGCTTGCCACGGAATCGATCGGGATGGCGAAGCAGCGCGGCGAGCCCGGCGGCCCCGGCCCCTTCGACCAGCGTTTTCTCGATTTCGAGCAACATCACGATGGCCTGCTCGATATCGCCCTCGTCCACCAGCAGCCAGTCGGCCACGTGTTCCCGCACGATCGCCTTGGGCAACTCACCCGGGGTTCCGACCGCAATGCCCTCGGCAATCGTCGTCTGCCCCTGTGGCCAGTGACTGCCTGTCATGGCATTGACCATGGCCGGAAAGCGCTGCACCTGCACCCCGACGATCTCCAGATCGGGCCTGAGCGCGTGCGCGGCGAGAGACACCCCGGCGATCAGCCCACCGCCGCCCGTGGCCACCACCAGGGTGTCCAGATCCGGTTGGGCCCGAAGCATTTCCAGGCCCACGGTGCCCTGACCAGCCACGATATCGGGGTCGTCATAGGGATGCACGAAGGTCAGGCCTTCGCGATCGGCCAGGGCACGGGCGTGCGCGCGGGCTTCATCAAGGGAATCGCCATGCAGCACCACCTCGGCACCGAAACCCTCTGTCCGCTCGATCTTCACACCGGGGGTGAAGCGGGGCATCACGATCACGGCCCGCAAACCCAGGCGCTGGGCGTGGTAGGCCACCCCCTGAGCGTGGTTGCCCGCCGACATGGCCACCACCCCCTGGGAGCGGGCCTGAGGATCGAGTTGCGTGAGCTTGTTGCAGGCCCCGCGCTCCTTGAACGAAGCCGTGTACTGCAGGTTTTCGAATTTCAGGAACACCTGGGCACCGGTGATGTGTGACAGGGTACGGGACTCCACACAGGGTGTCTCCAGGACCTGCCCCTGCAAACGTCCGGCAGCCGACTCGATGTCTTGAAAAGTGATCATGCTGCGATTGTGCCGTCCATCGATGCCACTTGGGACATCTCAAATTATTCGTTCAGGGTCTTCCATGTCGGATCAAGCTGGGTTATGGTTCGCCCGAAGCGCCAGAGACCCATGGTGGTCAGGCCGACAGCAGGAGACAGCATCGCATGGTCAAGCGTTCGACAACACCCAGAGCCAGCGGGCAGGTGATGCGTGAGCGATCCCTGGTCGCCAGGCGTGCCCCCTTGCCGCCGGTCGTGGAAGAGTCCTCCCTGCTCGATCTGATGTGTTCCCACTTCGTGCTCGGCCTCGTCACCCGGCTGGGTCCGCGTTTCCAGATCCGGCGTGATCTGAACTCGCTCCTGGGTCTGGTGGGTCGACATCTGGTCTGGCCACCGGCGGTGCTGGAGCGGCTGCGGGGGTTCCTGCAGTTGCGTTGCAAACACCACGACGCCTGGGCAGGCCATGAAAAGCTGACTGCGGCCGCTTTTTTGCAGGCGTACGGCACCTGGCAGGGCCCGTTCGAAGAAAGCACGCTGTTCTTCCACCTGGACGACTACGCCCGCGAAGCCCCGAAAGACGTGATGACGGTGCTCGCAGCCACCACCGAATGGCTGACCGAGGCCATGTCTCGACGCCCGAACCTGCTCGCTCGCAACATCGAGGCCCTGGGTGATCTGCTCCAGCTGAATGCAGGCGAGAAGGCCTTGCTGCTGTACGGCACGCTGGCTCGATACCAGCGCGAACTCCGCAACCTGCTGGTGGAGTTCAAGGTGCACAACGCGCCCGAAGCCCATGCCCTGCTGGCCGAAGTCGCGGGGGTGGATGCCGCTGAAATCCGAGAAGGACTCCGCGCAGGCTCACGACTGGAACGCATCGGCCTGGTAGACAACCTGCTGTCGGAACACAACATCACGGACATGGGTGACCTGATGAAGGTCAATGAGCGGTTGCCGCCCATGCTCATGCGCGAGTACCGGGATCGCGAAGCGCTGATGGCGGTATTCACCCGGCCGGCTTCGACCTCCGCCCTGACGCTGGCTGACTTTTCTTTCGTGAACGAAGACGCCCGCCTCCTGTGTGCACTGCTGCGCGAAGCGGTCGGCCGACGGGAGAGCGGGGTCAACATCCTGATCTATGGCCCACCGGGTACCGGCAAGACGGAGCTGGCCAAGGTGGTGGCCCGTGAAGCCGGGCTGACGTTGTTCGAAGTGGAATACGCCGACCGCGAAGGCCATTCCCTGATGGGGCGGGACCGTTACCGTTCCATGCAGATCGCCCAGGTGTTTCTGAAAGGCACCACCCGATCCGCCCTGCTGTTTGACGAGGTGGAAGACGTCTTTCCGTCTCTGGCTCCGCCCTCGGCGGGCAGCAGTGGGAAGGCCTGGGTCAACCAGGTGCTCGAAACCAACCCGGTGCCGACGGTCTGGATCACGAATCGCATTGACCAGATCGACCCGGCATTCCGGCGCCGATTCGCCTATCACCTGGAGCTCAAGAGCCCGCCGCCCGGCGCCCGCGAACAGCTGGTTCGCAAGGCGGTGGACGGGCAGGCGGTCTCGGAAGCGATGGTGGCCCGATTGTCCGGGCGCCCAGGACTCACCCCTGCCCAGATCCACACCGCCATGCGCTTTGCCCGTCTGGTGGCCAGCAGTGACGAACCGGCTTGCGAGGACGGCAACCTGGATGCGCTGATCGAGCGGCAGCTGCAGCATGCCGATCAGGCCCTGGGTCGTCGGGTCGGGGCCGGTGAACGTGACCAGCCGATGGACTATGGCCTGGAATGGATCCACATCGAGTCGCGCCACGAGCTGCCGCGCATGATGGCTGCCCTCAAGGCCAAAGGGCTGGGTACCCTGTGTTTTCACGGGCCGCCTGGCACGGGAAAAACCGGGCTGGCGGAGCATCTGGCGCGGACACTCGAAAGGCCACTGATGATCCGGCGCGCCAGCGATCTGGTGAGCAAGTTCGTTGGCGAGACCGAACAGCAGATGGCCGCCATGTTTGCCGAAGCCGAAGCGGAACAGGCGGTGCTGTTGCTGGACGAGGCCGACAGTTTCCTGCTGGATCGCAAGAGCGCCCATCGCAGTCACGAGGTCAGCGAAGTCAACGAGATGCTGCAGGGCATGGAGCGCTTTCGGGGGGTGTTTGTCTGCACCACCAACCTCATGGACCGCATCGATGCGGCCGCCCTGCGACGGTTCACGTTCAAGCTCCGCTTCCTGCCGCTGAAACTCGAGCAGCGGCTGGCCCTGTTTGCCCGCGAGGTGCTGCAGACGACCGATGTTTCCACGCTGGACCCGGACTGGACCTCGCGCCTGCGTCAACTCGATCAGCTCTGCACGGGGGACTTTGCCGCCGTTCGCCGGCAGTGGGACATCCTGGGCGAGACGCCGACCCCGGCGGATTTTCTGGATCAGCTCGAAGCGGAGCACCGGCTGAAGCCGGAGGTGAGGGAGCGCCGCCACATGGGTTTCACGGGTTGACCACCCGCAACACCTCGGCACCGTAAGCTTCCCGTTTTTTCTGGCCCATGCCGCTGATGCCTTCCAGATCGGCCAGACTGCGGGGCTGAACGGCCGCAATCGCGCGCAGGGTGCTGTCGGGAAAGATGATGAAGGCCGGCAGGTTGTGTTCACGGGCAACCGTGGCACGCCAGGCCTTGAGGGCTGCCAGGGTTTCACGGGAGGCCAGATTCAGATGGGCTTCGGCCGCCACGATGCGCTGGCGACCGGCATCCGACCGGGCCGCGCCTCGGGCGGCGGCCGACATGACCCGCAACCGCACCTGCGACTCGCCCTTCAGGATGACCCGGGCCGATTCGCCCAGCCGGAGGGTGTTGAAATGTTCGCCATCCACCCACACCGCGCCGCGGGCAATCAGCTGCCTGAGCAGACCACGCCACTCGCTTTCGCCCAACTGCGATCCGATGCCAAAGGTGCTGAGTTGCTCGTGCCCGTGCTGGAGAACCTTTTCGGTCGCCTTGCCACGCAGGATGTCGATCAGGTGCCCGGCGCCGAAAGCGGTTCCGCTGGACTGCTGCACCCGGTAGATGCAGGAGAGCATCTTGCGGGCCGCTTCGGTGGCGTCCCAGGTCTGCGGAGGATGGAGGCAGTTGTCGCAGTTGCCGCAGGCCTCGGCCGCCTCGCCGAAATAGCGCAACAAGCGCACGCGTCGGCAGTCATTGGCCTCGGCGAGGGCCAGCAGGGCATCCAGCTTGCCCCGCAGGACCTGCTTGAATTCGTCTGCGGCGGGACTCTCGTCGATCATGCGGCGCTGGTTCACCACGTCCTGCAGGCCATAGGCCATCCAGGCATTGGCAGGCTCGCCGTCCCGACCCGCACGGCCGGTTTCCTGGTAGTAGCCCTCGATGTTCTTGGGCATGTCGAGATGGGCCACGAAGCGCACGTCGGGTTTGTCGATCCCCATCCCGAAGGCAATGGTGGCCACCATCACCAGGCCTTCTTCGCGAAGAAAGCGGTCCTGATGGCGCTGGCGGATACCGGCATCCAGACCGGCGTGGTACGGGAGGGCATGAATACCGGCAGCCGCGAGCTGGGCGGCCACGTCTTCCACCTTGCGCCGGGACTGGCAGTACACCACACCTGCATCATGGCCAGCCGGGCCGGTGTGTTCATCGCGGATGAAGCGCAGCAGTTGCTGCAAGCTGTCCTTCTTCTCGACGATCTGGTAGCGGATGTTGGGTCGATCGAAACTGCTGACAAAGTGCCGGGCGTCTTCCAGCCGCAAATGGTGAACGATGTCGGCCCGGGTGAGGGCGTCGGCCGTGGCCGTCAGGGCCACGCGCGGAACGTTGGGAAAACGCTCATGCAGGGCCGCCAGCCCTCGGTACTCGGGCCGGAAATCGTGACCCCACTGGCTCACACAGTGCGCCTCGTCGATGGCAAACAGGCTGAGCAGCCCCCTGTCGTGGAGGGACTGCAGTTGCGCCATGAAGCGGGGCGTCGTGAGGCGCTCGGGCGCGGCGTACAGCAGGGTGAGCTGACCGCGAAACAATTGCTGTTCCACGGCCGCGGCTTCTTCGCTGGACAGGCTCGAATTCAGAAAAGCCGCTTCCACACCGGCTTCCCGCAAGGCCCCCACCTGGTCGTGCATCAGCGCAATGAGGGGCGACACCACGACAGCCACGCCCTGGCCGGCCCGGTGCCGGACGATGGCAGGGATCTGGTAACAGAGCGATTTGCCGCCGCCCGTCGGCATGAGCACCAGGGCATCACCCCCCTCAGCCACGTGGGACACGATGGCCGCCTGATGTCCGCGAAAGCGGTCGTATCCGAAAACCTCCAGCAGCACCCGCTGGCAGGCCTCAGCGCTTACATCTGCTCCCACGGCAACCCGTCAAACCGCCAGCCGTTGACCGTTGATCGGTGAAAACGGTCATCGAGTTCGCCTTCAAAGCCATGCACCACATGGGCCACCGCCGTGAAACCGGCCGCCTCAAGCGCCTTGCCGGCGTCGAGGGTTCGCTTGCCACTGCGGCAGATCAGCAGAACCGGACGGTCCTTGCGGCCCGCCTCCTCCTCCACCTGACGGGCAAATCGGGCAGGGTCGGGCGTGAGGTCGGGGTAGTCGTACCAGGCCACATGCACCACGCCAGGCGGTCGTCCCACGTAAAGCGACTCGATCTCCATGCGCACGTCCACGAACAGGGGAGCCTGATCAGGGGGGTCGCCGGCATGCGCCTGCAGCCATGCCCAGGCTTCACGGGGTGGGAGATGCTTCATGCGTGTATTGTCGCCGTTGCGGTGCGACTCAGGCTTGCTGACGCAACAGCCTCGCGGCCTCGCGGGCAAAGTAGGTGAGGATGCCGTCGGCGCCGGCGCGCTTGAAGGCCAGCAGGCTCTCCATCATCACGGCATCGTGGGCGAGCCAGCCGTTCTGGGCCGCCGCCTTGAGCATGGCGTACTCCCCGCTCACCTGGTAGGCGAAGGTGGGCACCTTGAACTCGTCCTTCACACGGCGCACCACGTCCAGGTAAGGCATGCCGGGTTTCACCATCACCATGTCGGCGCCTTCGGCCAGGTCGAGCGCCACCTCGCGCAGCGCTTCGTCGGTGTTGCCAGGGTCCATCTGGTAGACCTTCTTGTCGGCCTTGCCCAGGTTGGCGGCGCTGCCCACCGCGTCGCGGAAGGGGCCGTAAAAGGCGCTGGCGTACTTGGCGCTGTAGGCCATGATGCGGGTGTGAACGTGACCCTGGGCCTCCAGCGCCTGGCGGATGGCACCGATGCGGCCGTCCATCATGTCGCTGGGCGCCACGATGTCCACGCCCGCAGCGGCCTGGCACAAGGCCTGCTTCACCAGCACCTCGACGGTGGGGTCGTTCAGGATGTAGTGGTGCTCGTCCAGCAGGCCGTCCTGGCCGTGGCTGGTGTAGGGGTCCAGCGCCACGTCGGTCATGATGCCGAGGTTGGGCACCTGCGCCTTGAGCGCGGCCACCACGCGAGGAATCAGGCCGTCGGGGTTGTGGGCTTCACGGCCATCCGGCGTTTTCAGGGCCTGGTCGATGACGGGGAACAGCGCCATCACCGGAATGCCCAGATCGGCGCATTCCTGCGCCACCGGCAGCAGCAGATCGAGGCTCAGCCGCTCGACACCGGGCATGGAGGCCACGGTTTCACGACGGTTCTGACCCTCCAGCACGAAAACGGGGTAGATCAGATCGTGCACCGTCAGGTGGTGCTCGCGCACGAGGTTGCGGGTGAACACGTCACGGCGCAGGCGGCGCGGGCGCGACAGGGGGTAAGGGGCAACGGGGGTGGTCATGCCGCTATTGTGGCAAAAAGGCACGCTGGTGCTCTTTCAACGATGATGGGTTTACGGTACGCTAGACGTTGATGATTGCCCCTCCTGAAGAACCAGCACCTTCCACCGATGCCTTTCAGCGAACGCCCGATACGGGCTGGCGGATGGCGGAGCACTGGCCCGAACTGGTCGTTGCCATCACCGATCAGTCCATCGAGTCGGTGGATCTGCTGATGCGCGGCCTCGAACTCATGGTCCAGCGGGGCAAACTCAGCCCGACCGAGTTCCAGGTCCTGGCCACCCCGGCCCTGAGACTCAAACACTGCGGCATGCACGCTCAGCAGATCGTCCGATTCCAGAGTGGTCAGGTGCGTCAGTCTCATGAAAAAATCGATCTGGCGTATGTGGTGGAGTCGGTGCTGCAGGAACGGCGTGACGAACTGGCCGTGCAGGGCATCACCGTCAGGCGCAAGTTCACACCAACCGAATTGCTCATCGACCCGACCCTGGGTTACAGCCTCTCGC
The DNA here is from genome assembly GCA_964516635.1 of uncultured Tepidimonas sp. Classification (GTDB taxonomy): domain Bacteria; phylum Pseudomonadota; class Gammaproteobacteria; order Burkholderiales; family Burkholderiaceae_C; genus CAZEZY01. The sequence continues at coordinate 8,732 of CAZEZY010000071.1, forward strand.
AGGCCATGCTCGACTGGGGTTTGCGTCTCGGTCAGCATGTGGATCTGCACCTCGGGCTCACCGACGAAAACCCGCCGAGGGGACGGCTCTGGCTGAAGATCCACACCCCGGCATCCGCATCGCATGCCGGCGTTTTTCTGGACAGCATCCAGTGGCTGCTCCTGCGCCAGATGGCTGCCACCGATGGCGGTATCGAGCTCAGACGTGACGTGGTGGCCGATGGGGTGGAGCTGACAACCTGGTTCAAGCGGGCCATGGCACCCCATCTGCAATCCAAGTCACAACCACAACCCGCCGAAGGCTCGGTGTCCGCCTTCGAACAGAGCGTCAGCGGTGCGTGTGTGCTGGTCTGCTCCTCCTCGCCCCACATTCGCCTGAAGGCACTGGGTATCGTCAAGCAGCTCGGGGTGCATGCCGATGGCGTGGCCAGCGGGGCTCAGGCCATTGCCGCCATGCGGGCCCGGCAAGTGCATCTGATGGTGCTGGACGAAGAACACCCCCCTGCCGACGTCGCCCAATTGCGCTTCGAACTCGCGGCCCTGCACCCTGGCCTCCTGGTGCTGCGCCTCGTCACTCCCCGCGCCAAATCCAAGGAAGCCGGAGAAGGCAACACCGCGGCCATGTCCCGGCAGATGCGGGTCCCGGTGGATGCCCTGGAACAATCCCTGGGTTCCGCGGTGATGTTCGCCCTGTTGAATGTGCTCTGAGATGACCGACTGGTTCAACGGATTCGAAGCGGGCCGTCTGGAACTGGCCTCCAGCACGGTGAACTACCGCCTGGGGGGTCATCCCCATCAACCACCCCTGGTCCTGCTGCACGGTTTTCCTCAGACCCATGTGATGTGGCATCGGGTGGTCCGGCGTCTTGCCGCGAGCCACCGGATCCTGATACCCGATCTGCGAGGCTATGGGGACTCGTTCGCCCACCAACCCGATGCGCTGGATCATGCACCGCACAGCAAACGAGCCATGGCCGCCGATATCGTGGCACTGATGGACCACGTCGGCATGAAACAGGTGTTTCTGTGCGGACATGACCGGGGTGGACGTGTGGCGCATCGCCTGGCCATCGACCATCCCGAGCGGGTGCGCAAACTCTGCGTGATCGACATTGCCCCGACACTCGACATGTATGCCCGCACCGACATGGACTTTGCGAGGGCCTATTACCACTGGTTCCACCTGATCCAGCCAGCCCCCTTGCCCGAAACCATGATAGGCAACGCCGCCATGGACTACCTGGCCACCAAACTGGGGGGCTGGGGCGGCCAGGGGCTGGATCATCTGGAGCCTCAGGCGCTGCTCGAATACCAGCGTTGCTTCTGCCGACCCGAGGCCATCCACAGCGCCTGTGAAGACTATCGGGCGAGTGCCGGCATCGACCTCGAGCACGACACCGCCAGCCGGGTACGTGGCGAAAAGATCGCCTGCGACACCCTGGTGCTTTGGGGCGATCGGGGGGTGGTTCATCGCCTCTTCCGGCCGCTGGAGCTCTGGCAGGCCCAGTGTGCGGGCCATGTGAGCGGTGAGGCCATGCCCGCCGGCCACTTCATTCCTGAAGAACTGCCCGACGAAACAGCCGCGGCACTCAAGCGATTTTTTGTTTAA
>CAZEZY010000071.1:10439-12313 GCA_964516635.1 uncultured Tepidimonas sp.
GCCTGGACGCCCGCCGCGGATCTGCCTGAAATCCGGTGATCAGGCCTGCCCGGCCTTCACCTTCAGGCGCCAGGCATGCAGCAGCGGCTCGGTGTAACCACTGGGCTGCTCCTTGCCTTTGAACACCAGATCCAGCGCGGCCTGGTAAGCGGCACCCGACGGGTTGGCCACCAGGGACTGGTAGGCGGGATCTCCGGCATTCTGACCGTCCACCTTGGCGGCCATGCGGGCAAAGGTGTCACGCACCTGCTGCTCCGTCACCACGCCGTGGTGCAGCCAGTTGGCCACGTGCTGACTGGAAATACGGAGCGTGGCGCGGTCTTCCATGAGGCCCACGTCGTTGATGTCAGGGACCTTGGAACAGCCCACACCCTGGTCCACCCAGCGCACCACATAGCCCAGGATGCCCTGGATGTTGTTGTCGAGTTCGGCCTGCTTGTCGGCCTCGCTCCAGTTCGGGGTGGCGGTCACAGGCACCGTCAGCAGGCCGGCAAGCAGGTTGTCGCGCTCAGCGTCGGCGTCGATCTTTTCCATGTCGGCCTGAATGTCGGACACCTTGACCTGATGGTAGTGCAGCGCGTGCAGGGTGGCAGCGGTCGGGCTGGGCACCCAGGCGGTGTTGGCACCGGCCTTGGGATGGCCGATTTTCTGGTCCAGCATGGCGGCCATGAGGTCGGGCATGGCCCACATGCCCTTGCCGATCTGCGCCTTGCCGCGCAGGCCCATGCCCAGACCCACCAGCACATTGTTGCGTTCGTAACTCTGAATCCAGGCGCTGGTCTTCATCTCGCCCTTGCGCACCATGGGGCCAGCCCGCATGGCGGTGTGCATCTCGTCGCCCGTGCGGTCCAGGAAGCCGGTGTTGATGAAGGCCACACGGCTGGACGCGGCGGCGATGCAGGCCTTGAGGTTCACGCTGGTGCGGCGCTCCTCGTCCATGATGCCCAGCTTCACGGTGCTGTCGGGCAGGCCCAGCAGCTGTTCCACGCGGCCGAACAGTTCGGCGGCGAAGGCCACTTCCTTGGGGCCGTGCATCTTGGGCTTGACGATGTAGACGCTGCCGGTGCGGCTGTTGCGAATCCCGTTGGCGCCGTGGCCCTTGAGGTCGTGCAGCGCGATGGTGGTGGTGATCACCGCGTCCATGATGCCTTCGGGAATCTCGCGCACGGCACCGGCCGTATCGGTGTAAAGGATGGCCGGGTTGGTCATCAGGTGGCCGACGTTGCGCAGGAACATCAGGCTGCGGCCGTGCAGGCGCACCTCGCCGCCGTTCGGGGCGGTGTAGACGCGGTCCGGATTGAGGCCGCGTGTCATTTGCTTGCCGCCCTTGTCGAACGACTCGGTCAGCGTGCCTTTGATGATGCCCAGCCAGTTGGTGTAGCCCAGGATCTTGTCTTCGGCATCCACCGCGGCCACGGAGTCTTCGAGGTCGAGGATGGTGGACAGCGCGGCTTCCAGCACCACGTCGGCCACACCGGCGGCATCGGTCTGACCGATCGGGGTGGCCTTGTTGATGACGATGTCGATGTGGTTGCCGTTGTGCACCAGCAGCACCGACTTCGGCGCGGCCGAGTCGCCCTGGTAGCCCACGAGCTGGGAGGCGTCCTTCAGACCGGTGGCAATCCCACCCTTGAGCGAGACCTGCAGGGCGCCGCCCACGATGGCGTAGGCAGTGGCATCGGCATGGGAACCAATGGCCAGTGGCGCGGCTTGGTCTAAAAAGTTGCGGGCAAAGGCGATGACCTTCGCGCCACGCTTCTCGTTGTAGCCCGGGCCTTTGGCGCAGCCGTCGGCTTCGGAGATGGCGTCGGTGCCGTAAAGGGCGTCGTACAGGCTGCCCCAGCGGGCGTTGGCGGCGTTGAGCGCGTAGCGGG
>CAZEZY010000072.1:0-12309 GCA_964516635.1 uncultured Tepidimonas sp.
CTACGTGCTGGTGGCAGGTTCCTTGTTTGCCATGTTTGCCGGCGTCTACTACTGGTTGCCCAAGTGGACCGGTGTGATGTATTCGGAAACACGTGGCAAGATCCACTTCTGGTGGTCGATGATCTCTTTCAACATCACCTTCTTCCCGATGCACTTCCTGGGTCTTGCCGGCATGCCCCGTCGATACGCCGACTATCCCATGCAGTTCGCCGATTTCAACGCGATTGCATCGATTGGCGGTTTCGCTTTCGGTTTTGCACAGGTCTACTTCTTCCTCTTCGTGATCCTGCCTGCCATGCGTGGCCAGGGCGAAAAGGCCCCTCAGAAGCCCTGGGAAGGTGCCGAGGGTCTGGAATGGGAAGTGCCATCGCCGGCGCCTCATCACACCTTCGAGAATCCGCCCAAGCTGGACGCAACGGCCACCCGTGTGATTGGCTGACAGGGGTTCCGAATTGGCCATTTCGCCTGAAAAACGCAAGAGCAACGTGAAGCTGGGACTCGTTCTCGCTTCCGTGGCACTCGCCTTCATGTTGGGTTTCGTTGCGAAATTTGTCCTCCTGGGTGCCTGAACATCATGTCTCTGCGCAAGGAAAATCTGAAGATCGTTGGCAAACTGGGTGTGATTGCCCTCGGGATGTTTGCTTTCGGCTATGCCCTGGTGCCCATTTACCGCGCGATCTGCGAGGTGACCGGCATCAACATCCTGGCCCTTTCCGAAAGACAGGTGCCTGGCCTGGCGCCCACCTTGCCCGCCAACACGCAGGTAGACAGATCCCGTACCATCGTGGTCGAGTTCGATACCAATGTCCGTGGCCCCTGGGATTTCCGGCCACTGGTTCGCTCCATGGAGGTCCATCCGGGTGAGCTGAACACCGTGATGTACGAATTCCAGAACATTCAGACCCGTCAGATGGCTGCCCAGGCGATTCCCAGCTACGCCCCCAAGCAGGCTGCTCGCCATTTCAACAAGCTGGAATGCTTCTGTTTCACCCAGTACACCCTTCAGCCTGGTGAAATGAAAGAGTGGCCGGTGGCTTTCGTGATCGATCCCCGCATCCCGAAAGACGTGACCACCATCACCCTGTCCTACACCTTCTTTGAAGTCGGCGGCCGTACGCCTGTCGCTCCCTCCGCGTCGGCAGGTCCTGGCTTGCCGCTGGCTGAAGCCCCCGTCTGGTTTTCCACCGCACTTCGCGGCAATTCCTGATGGCCACTCACCGCATACCCAAGGCCAGCATCGTCGATAACGTCCGTGCGGTGCTTTGGGGTTTTCTCGGCGTTCGCCGCAAGAGTGACTTTCAAGAAGACATAGTCAAGCTCAATCCCATCCATCTGATGATCACGGGCGTGGTGCTGGCTTTTCTCTTTGTGGGTGTTCTCATGGCGCTGGTCTTCTGGATTGCCGGCTGAGTCCACTTTTCATCACATCATCATCAACAAGCGATCGCAACAGGAGTGAGAATGTCCGCAGCAACGCAAGGCTCCACGCCGTACTACTACGTCCCCGGACTCTCCCGACATCCTTTCATGTCGGCAGTGGGTCTGTTCTTCTTCATCCTGGGCGCTGGTCAGTGGATCAATGGCAGTCCCTGGGGAATGTACTCCCTGCTTTTCGGGCTGGTCTGGTGGCTGGTGGTGTTGTACCAATGGTTCCGTGATGCCATTGCCGAGAGCGAAGGGGGCTTGTACGGCCGCAAGATCGACATCTCCTATCGCTGGAGCATGACCTGGTTCATCTTCTCGGAGGTGATGTTCTTCGGCGCCTTCTTCACGGCACTCTGGTGGGCCCGCGCCCATTCCGTGCCTGCCCTCGGGAGTATGGAGAACGCCCTGATCTGGCCCGATTTCCAGGCTGTCTGGCCTTCGGTGATGGCGGGTGCGACCGCTTCGCCTGCTGGCATCGTGGAGCCATTCCAGACGATGGGGCCTTTCTGGTTGCCCACGATCAACACGGCGCTGCTGCTGACATCGGGCGTGACCCTCACCATTGCCCACCACGCCCTGCAAGACGGCAACCGCACCAAGACCATCGCCTTCATGTGGTTGACGGTGCTGCTGGGCGCGATCTTCCTGTGTGTTCAGGGATACGAGTACTTCTATGCCTACTCGGCTCTGAATCTTCGTCTGGATTCCGGTATTTTCGGATCGACGTTTTACCTGCTGACCGGGTTCCACGGATTCCACGTGTTGGTCGGCATGCTCATGCTGCTGTTCATCACCTTGCGTCTCCAGAAAGGTCATTTCAGCAAGGAGCGTCACTTCGGATTCGAGGGGGCTGCCTGGTACTGGCACTTCGTGGATGTGGTCTGGCTGGGTCTTTACATTCTCGTGTACTGGATGTGACCTTATCCCATCTCAACAAAAAAGCGCCTCAGGGCGCTTTTTTGTTGAATGGTTCAGCGTACGGGAAGACCCGTCGGCTGTATCCAGCCTAGGTGATAGCTGACAATCACGGCCATGAAAAGGATCACGGAAACGCCGATACGTACCGTCAAAGCCCGGGCCATTCGACGAGAACGTTGGGCGTCGCCGCTACCGGAGTCGCCTCGCATCATGGCCACGAGTGCGCCCGCCAGACTGGCGATGATGACCACAAAAGCGCCGATGACAAAGTATTTCATGGAAGCGATTATCGGATGAGTGCGAAAACCACACGATGGGGTTTCTGGATCATCACCTTGGCCACCCTCATCGCGCTGTCGGTCACCGCCAGCCTGGGCTTCTGGCAACTCGGTCGAGCGGCCGAAAAGGAGAGGCTGGCCGAACAGCGCGAATCTCGCCAGTTTCTGCCGCCTGCCGGTTGGGATGACCTCAGTCTGGCCGACAGCCGCAATGACTGGAATGCCTGGTGGGATCGATCGGTTGAACTGGAAGGGCGATGGCACCATGAAGCCACGGTCTTTCTCGAAAACCGAACGATGAATGGCAGGACGGGTTTCTTCGTGGTGACCCCACTGCTGCAGGAGGGCAGTTCCTCATCGATCGTCGTCGTGCGTGGCTGGGTCCCGAGACGCCTTGATGACCGGACCGCACTTCCGGAACTGGCTGAAACGGACGAATGGGTGCGCGTGAAAGGAAGATTGGCCCCGCCTCCTTCTAAGCTTTATGACTTTGGTGAAGCGGGCACGGGCCGCATCCGGCAAAATATCGACTTGCAAGCGTACGGGGCTGAATGGTCTCTTCGTCTGTGGCCCGTGTCCGTGCAGCAAATCGAGGCAGAAAGTGCCCATCCCGAACTGCTTCGCGACTGGCCTGTGGTGGGCAGTGATGTCCACAAGCATTACGGCTACGCCCTGCAGTGGTTTGGTCTGGCCTCCCTCCTTCTGATCTTGTATGTCTGGTTCCAATTCATCGCTCCCTGGCGGAAGCGTCGCACCTGAAGCGCGTCACGAGAATGCTCAGGACGAGCCCCTGATGATGACGGTGCATTCGCTGCCCAGTCTGGGGCCGGAGGTTGCCCGTGATGCCGAGGCCACCCGCATAGGTCGCTGGAAAATGCTGCTGCTGTTGCTGGTGTGTGCATCCCCCGTCATTGCGTCTTACCTGACCTATTACGTCATCCGGCCCGAGGGCCGGCGAAACTACGGTGAGCTGATCGAGCCTTTGAGACCGATCCCAGCCTCTCTTCAGGGAACCAATGCCGCTGGCGAGACCGTTCCACTGACTTCACTGATGCATCAGTGGCTCTTTGTGAGCGTGGCCGACAGTGCCTGTGACGAAGCTTGCGAGCAACATCTCTACTATCAGCGCCAGTTGCGTGAAGGAATGGGTCGTGAGAAGGACCGATTGGACTGGGTGTGGTTGCGCACCGGCGAAAGCGAACTCACGCCCGCCCTGCGTGAGGCCACTTCCACAGCCGTGGTGCTTCACATGAGCGAAGCGGACGTGGCCCGCTGGCTGGAACCTGCGCCGGGATACCGACTGAGCGATCACCTGTATGTGGTGGACCCGATGGGCAACTGGATGATGCGCTTCCCCGCCCATGCCGAGCCCCCGCGCATGCGCCGAGATCTGGAAAGGCTGCTGCGGGCCTCGAGTTTCTGGGATCGTCCGGGGCGCTGACATGGTGGATCACCATACTTTGTACGATCTGTCGCCGCTCCTGCAACTGATGTTGCTGGGCATTGTCGTGGCGCTGGGGCCGCTGAGCTGGGTCTGGCTGCGCAGTCGGCGGCGTTCGCCCGCTGGTCGCCTCGCTTTGCTCACCGGCGTGACCCTATTCCTCACGTTCGACCTGGTTCTGTTTGGCGCCTTCACACGCCTGACCGATTCGGGGCTGGGTTGCCCGGACTGGCCCGGCTGCTATGGAAAGGCGAGCCCGATTGGCGCTCGAGAGCAGATCTCTGCGGCGCAGGAGGCCATGCCACTCGGGCCGGTCACCTTTCCCAAAGCCTGGATCGAAATGATCCATCGATACCTCGCCACCGGTGTGGGTGTGCTGATCATGGTGCTGGCTTTTGTCAGCTGGCGCGAGCGGCAACGGATTCAGCTGTCGGTGTTCTGGCCGATGGTGACGTTGTTCTGGGTGTGCCTCCAGGGCGCATTTGGTGCGCTCACGGTGACCATGAAGCTGTTCCCGGCCATCGTGACACTGCATCTGCTGGGTGGTATGGCCCTTCTGGCGTTGTTGCGTCTGCAGGCTGTTCGATACCAGCAGGCCGGTGTCGGGGTGGAAGCGCCCTCTCAGGCGGTCCTGCGGCTTCAACCCGCCACCCGTCGCTGGCTCTGGGCAGTCTTTGCCGTGGTCTGGATGCAGATTGCCCTGGGCGGCTGGGTAAGCACCAATTATGCGGTACTGGCCTGTCGCGATTTTCCGATGTGTCAGGGGAGCTGGTGGCCAGACATGGACTTTGCCACCGGCTTCCAGTTGTGGCGGGAGTTGGGTGAGCAGCGATCCGGCGAGTCGATTCCCTTTCCCGCCCTGACCGCCATCCATTACACCCACCGGCTCGCAGCGTATGGGGTGCTCGCCCTGCTGGCTTTTCTGGCATGGCGCTTCTGGCGGGTGGAAGGTCGGGCCTCTCACGCGGGCTGGCTGTTGGCCCTCGGCGGGTGGCAACTCCTGACGGGCTTGTCCAACGTGGTGCTGGAGTGGCCTTTGCTGGCGGCCCTGTCGCATACCGGTGGTGCGGCTGCCATGGTGGTGGTCCTGACTGGCTGGCTGACGGCCGCTTACCCAGCACGGACCTCGACGCCTGTCGTTCAGCCCGTTCTTCGCGAGCATTCCGCATGAGCAGCCCTCCCTTGTCCCTTTCTGCGCCCCTGCCTCCCACTTGGCGGCAGTTCTACGCGCTCATGAAACCGCGCGTCATTCAGCTGATCGTCTTTTGTGCGCTCATCGGCATGGTGCTGGCCGTGCCCGGTTTGCCCACCTGGCATCAGGTGGTGCTGGCGGCGGTGGCCTGTTTCGGTATCTGGCTGGTGGCCGGTGCCGCTGCGGCATTCAACTGCGTGGTCGAGCAGCACATCGACGCCAAGATGAAGCGGACGGCGTGGCGTCCGACCGCCAAGGGGGAATTGACCAACGCGCAGACGCTGACCTTCTCGGCCATTCTGTGCGTCATCGGTTCGGTGATCCTGTACGTGTGGGTGAACCCGCTGACCATGTGGCTCACCTTCGGCACATTTGTGGGTTATGCGGTGATCTACACGGTCGTGCTCAAGCCGCTCACCCCTCAGAACATCGTGATTGGTGGCGCTTCGGGGGCCATGCCGCCGGTACTGGGCTGGGCCGCGATGGCCAATACCGTCACCCCCGAAGCGCTGGTGCTGTTCCTGATCATTTTTTTGTGGACACCACCGCACTTCTGGGCACTGGCGCTGTACCGGGTAGAGGATTACCGCAAATCCGGCCTGCCCATGCTGCCAGTGACGCACGGGTCGGAATTCACGCGGCTGCACATCTTTCTTTACACCCTCATCCTGTTTGCCGCCTGCCTGCTGCCGTTCATGCTGCGCATGAACGGCTGGTTCTATCTGCTGGTGGCTCTGGGTCTGAGTATCGGGTTCAGCGCTTACGCGTGGGCGCTGTGGCGTGACTATTCCGACCAGCTCGCCCGAAAGACGTTTCGTTTTTCCCTGATCCACCTGTCACTGCTCTTCGCGGCCATGCTGGTGGACCACTATCTGATGAGGCTTTGGTGATGCGAGGGTTTTTCCAACGACGCCGGCAATGGCTGGCTGGGGCGGGCGCTGCCTTGCTGCTGGGCGGATTGGGGGGGCTTGGCGGTTGCAGCGACAAGCCGGCCTTCGTGGGCATCGACATCACCGGGGCCGATTACGCCACCGGTTTTGAACTCACCGACCATCACGGCCAGAAGCGTACGCTCGCTGACTTCAAGGGCAAGGTGGTCGTCATCTTTTTCGGCTTCACCCAGTGCCCTGACGTGTGTCCCACGTCGCTGGCCGAAATGGCCCAGGCCAAGGCCCTGCTGGGCGAACAGGGTGACCGTTTCCAGGGACTGTTCATCAGCGTGGACCCGGAGCGGGACACGCCCGAGATCATGCGGGAATACATGGCCAGCTTCGACCCGTCGTTTCTGGCGCTGTACACCGACCTGGACCGACTGCCTGATCTGGCGAAGTCGTACAAGGTCTATTACAAAAAAGTCGATGGCCCGACACCGACCAGCTACTCGATGGACCATTCGGCGGGCAGCTACGTGTACGACACGCAGGGCCGCATCCGCCTGTACCACCGCTACAACAGTGGGCCCGATGCCCTGGCCAGCGATGTCAGACGCCTGCTGGCCGAGGCGGGTGGCTGATCGATCTCAGGTGCCGAGTTGGTCTTTTTGCGAGGTGAAGGCGTCAGCGTAGAACTCCTCGGCCGGCAGGCCGGCAGCCAGGTAGTCGCGCTGGGCCGATTCGATGACGATCGGTGCGCCGCAGGCGTACACCTGATGACCTGACAGATCCGGGAAATCTTCCAGCACGGCCTGGTGGACAAAGCCGGTGCGACCGCTCCAGTGGTCTTCCGCCAGGGCATCAGACACCACCGGCACGTAGCGCAGGTGGGGCATGTCGGCGCATTGGGCGCGGATCCATGCGTCCTGGTACAGATCGACCGGGCGGCGACCGCCCCAGAACAGCACGGCTGGGCGCTGGATGTTCTTGAACCGCATGTGCTGGATCAGCGCCTTGATGGGCGCAAAGCCGGTTCCTGAGGCCAGCAGGATGATGGGTTTGGTGCTGTCTTCCCGCAGATAGAAGCTGCCGTAGGGGCCTTCGATGCGCTGGATTTCCTTTTCCTTCATGGCACCGAAGACGTGGTCGGTGAACTTGCCGCCGGGCATGTGCCGGATGTGCAGCTCCATGCCGGGGGCTTCGGCCTGCAGGTGGGGCGCCGTGGCCATGGAGTAACTGCGACGGCTGCCGTCGCGCAGCAGGAATTCCACGTACTGCCCGGCATGGTACTGGAAGGTATCGCTGGCGGGCAGTTGCAGCTTGACGATCATCACGTCATCCGACGCTTTTTCCAGCGAGGTCACTCGCACGGGCATTTTCTTGATCGGGAAGGCGCCTGCTTCGGTCACCTGTTTCGATTCCAGCACCACATCACTGGTGGCGGTGGCGCAGCAGGTGAGCACATAGCCAGCGGCTTCTTCGTCGGTCGACAGCGCCTTGCTCTGGTGGGGGCCATGCACCACGGTGCCTTCGAGCTTCTTGCACTTGCAGGAGCCGCAGGCGCCATCCTTGCAGCCATAGGGCAGGCCAATGCCCTGTCGGATGCCGGCGGCCAGGATGGCCTCGTCGGGGTTGGCGGTGAAGGTGCGCCCGCTGGGCTGAACGGTGATCTGGAATGTCATACTTGGCGTGGGTGTGCGTAGGCGTGGCCAGGGTGGCCACCGGTTCAGCGCCCGATTCTCTCAAACTTGGGGAGGCACATGGCTGCAATGGGTGCATTGCCCGCGCGATTCCGTCGCGAACGGGTGTTGGTGGTGGGCTGTGGCGACGTGGGCGTGCGGACCGCCCAGGTGCTGGGTGCGGGTCGGCGCATGCGCTTGCTGGCGCTGACGTCGTCGCCCGAAAGGGTGGGGGAGTTGCGGCAGCGCGGTCTGGTGCCCCTGCAGGGGAATCTGGACGACGCGAGCACACTGCGGCGCCTGAGCGGCATTGCCACCCGCGTGCTGCATCTGGCCCCCCCACCTTCCGACCATCTACCCAATTGGCGCGAGGACCCGCGTACGCGGCACCTGACTCGCGCCCTGGCCCTGCGCAGCCGACCCGTGAAGCTGGTGTATGGCTCCACCACCGGGGTGTATGGTGACTGTGGTGGCGCCTGGGTGGACGAAACCCGGCCGACCCACGCCGCCACCCCCCGGGCCATGCGGCGCGTGGATGCCGAAGAGCGGCTGCGCTGGTGGGGCCGGGTGCTGGGCGTGGATGTGACGGTGATGCGGATTCCCGGCATCTATGCGCCCGACCGTGCCGGTGGCCCGCGGGAGCGGCTGCTTCGCGGCACGCCAGTGCTGCGTCCCGAGGACGATGTTTACACCAACCACATTCATGCCGACGATCTGGCGCGGGCCTGTGCCCGGGCCCTGTGGTGGCGGGCCCCCCAGCGGCTGCTGAACGTGAGCGATGACACCGACCTGAAGATGGGCGACTATTTCGACCTCGTGGCCGACCTGTACGGCCTGCCCAGGCCCGAACGCATTCCACGTGAAGGGGCCGAGCAGCGGTTGTCGCTCATGGTGCTGAGCTTCATGAACGAATCCCGTCGACTTCACAATCGGCGCATGAAGACCGAGCTGAATCTGGCGCTTCGCTATCCGACCGTCTGGGACGGGCTGCAGTCAGCCCCGGCTTAACCCCTTTGCCCCAGGGTGCTGAACAGAAGCCAGGCCGTGTAACCCACAAAACTCAGAACGAGCAAGCCTCCCCCGGTTCTCGAAATGCGTCCGGGGATGCCTTGATGGCTTTTCCCGAGCCAGAACAGGGCCAGCGTGAGTGCTCCCATGACCGCCATGTCCCGATACAGAACGGTGGCCTCCACCGTGAGCGGATGAATGACACCCGCCAGTCCCACCACAGCCAGGGTGTTGAACAGGTTGGAACCGAGGATGTTGCCCATGGCCAGGTCATGCTCGTTTTTGCGCGCTGCGGCAATGCAGGATGCCAGTTCGGGCAGCGATGTGCCGACCGCCACCACCGTCAGGCCGATCACGAGCTCGCTGATGCCCAGGCCTTCGGCGATGGTGACGGCGCCCCAGACCAGCAGGCGTGAACTGACAATCAACAGCACCAGACCGACTGCCAGCCAGACCCAGGCCTGACGGATGGACATGGGGTGAGCGTCCAGCTCGGCTTCGGTTTCCTGGGATAGCGTGTCCTTGCCATCGCTCAAGCCTTCCCGGATGGACCAGATCATCCATCCCGAAAAAACCACCAGGAGCACGATCGCATCCAGCCGGCTGATGGTGAGGTCCCAGATCAGGATCACCGACAGCAGCGTGATGGCGACGAGCACGGGAAGCTCCTTGCGAAGGATCTGTGACTGCACCACGATGGGGCTGATCAGTGCCGTGATACCCAGTATCAGGGCGATGTTCGCGATGTTGGAGCCATAGGCATTGCCCAGTGCGATTCCAGGACTGCCTTCCATGGCTGAGAGCACCGACACCGCGAGTTCGGGCGCCGAGGTGCCAAAGCCAATGATGACCGCTCCGATGAGCAGGGGAGGAAGGGAGAAATGCCTGGCCACGGCGGCTGCGCCGTCGATGAATCGGTCAGCGGACCAGACCAGGACCGCCAGGCCGGCCAGCACCGCCAGCAAAGGTAACCAGATGGACATGAAACGTCTGCCTTGGAATCCGTCAAAAAGACACAAAAAAGGGCAACACCTTTTGGATGTTGCCCTCTCGAATTGGTGCCGGGGGCCGGACTCGAACCGGCACGGTGTGTTGCACCGGCAGATTTTGAATCTGCTGCGTCTACCAATTTCGCCACTCCGGCGTTGGGGTAAGCCGGAATTATGGCACAGTGCAGCCATCGTTTCGGCTTTCCCGACCCCTGAACTGCCCTCCACACCGCCCGAATGCCATGAGCAAGACCGTCAGCCCTGATCGCAAATCCCCGTCCAAGACCGTCCGGAAGACCTATCCCACCATCGAGGCAGCGATTGGACAGACCCCGTTGGTGGCCTTGCAGCGTATCCAGGCCGAAGCGAATCGCATTCGGGGGAATGTGGTGCTCGGCAAGCTGGAGGGCAACAATCCCGCTGGATCGGTGAAGGATCGGCCCGCCCTGTCGATGATCCAGCGCGCGCAGGAGCGGGGGGAAATCCAGCCGGGTGACACCCTGATCGAGGCCACGTCGGGCAATACGGGTATTGCGCTGGCCATGGCGGCCGCCATCAAGGGCTACCGCATGGTGCTGATCATGCCGGAGGACCTGAGTATCGAACGGGCACAGACCATGAAGGCCTTCGGGGCCGAGTTGATCCTCACGCCCAAAAGCGGTGGCATGGAATACGCCCGTGACCTGGCCGACAAGATGGCGCAGGAAGGCAAGGGCAGGGTGCTCGACCAGTTTGCCAACGCGGACAACCCGCGCATCCATTACGAAACCACGGGTCCCGAACTGTGGGCGCAGACCGCAGGGCAGATCACCCATTTCGTGAGTGCCATGGGGACCACCGGCACCATCACCGGTGTCTCGCGTTTCCTCAAAGAGAAGAATCCCGCCATTCGCATCATCGGTGCGCAGCCCAGCGAAGGCTCGCGCATCCCGGGTATCCGCAAATGGCCGCAGGAATACCTGCCCCGGATCTATGACCCCTCCCATGTCGATGAACTGATCTCTGTGAGCCAGGCCGATGCCGAGGAGATGTGCCGGAGGCTGGCCCGGGAGGAGGGGATTTTTGCCGGGATTTCCGCAGCGGGTGCCTGCTGGGTGGCCCAGCAAGTGGCGGCTCGGGTGGAGAACGCCACGATTGCTTTCATCGTGTGTGACCGCGGTGACCGCTACCTCTCGACCGGCGTGTTTCCCGCCTGATGGACCCTGCAGCGTCCCTTGCCAGGGGCGTCACGAACTACAATATCGCCCCAAAGGATCCAGATCATGAACGTTGACCGAGAACTCGACGCCCGTGGGCTCAACTGCCCATTGCCCATTCTGAAGGCCAAGAAAGCCCTGGCCGAAATGACCAGTGGCCAGACGCTCAAGGTCATTGCCACCGATTCGGGTTCGGTGCGTGATTTCCAGGCCTTCGCCAAGCAGACTGGCAACGAATTGCTGGATCAGGACGCGACCGGCCCGGACTACGTGTCGGTCTTGCGCCGCCGTTAAAGCCTCAGCCACCCAGGCGCTGCAGTTGATCCTGCAGCTTGGTCAGTGTGGCGCTGAAGTCGGTCACGCGCTTCTTTTCCTGCTCGATCACCGTGGGCGGTGCTTTGGCCACGAAGGCTTCGTTGCCGAGTTTGGCGTTGGCTTTCGTGATTTCGCCCTGTAGGCGAGCCACTTCCTTGGTCAGACGGGCTTTTTCAGCTTCCACGTCGATTTCCATGAACAGGCACAGGCGGGCCACGTCGTCACCCATGCCCGCCACCGCGACGGGAGCGGCCTGTGCGGCAGCACTCCAGCTGGCTTCATCGGCAAACACCTTGACTTCACTCAGCTTGGCCAGCGCCTGAAGCACCGGAGCCACACCCCTCAGGAAGGCGGCGCCTTCAGGGGTGCTGGCCACAGCGTACAGCGGCAGGCGCTGGGCCGGGGACACGTTCATCTCACCGCGAAGGTTGCGGCAGGCGTCCACCAGGGTCTTGAGCTGCGCCACTTGGGCCTCGGCGGCTTCGTCGATGCGGCTGGGCTCACTCACCGGGTAGGCGGCAATGCTGACCGATGCCCCCGCGCGCCCCGCGACGGGCGCCACCTTCTGCCACAGCTCTTCGGTGATGAAGGGGATGATGGGATGGGCCAGGCGCAGAATGGTTTCCAGCGTGCGGATCAGGGTGCGGCGGGTGCCGCGCTGCTGCTCGGCGTTGCCGGTCTGGATCTGTACCTTGGCGATTTCGAGGTACCAGTCGCAGAACTCGTTCCAGACGAATTCGTAGATCG
Organism: uncultured Tepidimonas sp.; assembly: GCA_964516635.1. GTDB lineage: Bacteria > Pseudomonadota > Gammaproteobacteria > Burkholderiales > Burkholderiaceae_C > CAZEZY01. The sequence goes on from CAZEZY010000072.1 coordinate 12,061, forward strand.
TGTTGGCCACGTTGTCGAGCCGGTACTCGGCAAAGCCTTTGGCCACCTCGGCTTCCACGCGCTGCAGACGCGACACGATCCAGCGGTCGGCCTGGCTGAAGCTCAGGTAGCCGTGGGCCTTGCCGCCCACCACGCAATCGGCTTTGGTGTGCTCCATGAGGCCGCAGTCGTGGCCTTCGCAGTTCATGAGCACGAAGCGGGTGGCGTTCCAGAGCTTGTTGCAGAAGTTGCGGTAGCCCTCGCAGCGCT
>CAZEZY010000073.1:0-12121 GCA_964516635.1 uncultured Tepidimonas sp.
TCTTCATCTCCAGACCACGAGTCTGAGAGTTGGGGGCATGGCCCCAGAAGAAGACCCCGCGCACGTTGGTGGACTGGTCGATGGCCTCGGGATTCTCGAGCACGCCATCGATCCAGCGAGAGACCGTGATGCCGGGCTTGGTCATCATGCCTTCGCCGTATCGGGACTTGATCCAGTCGAAATCCACCCCCCATGTGCTGGCGAAGTGCTTCCAGGCACCTTCAGCCACGCCGTAGTAGCCCGGCAGCGAATCGGGGTTGGGGCCCACGTCGGTGGCGCCCTGCACGTTGCAGTGGCCGCGGAAGATGTTGGTGCCGCCGCCGCTCACGCCCACGTTGCCCAGGGCCAGCTGCAGAATGCACGATGCACGCACCATGGCGTTACCGATGGTGTGCTGGGTCTGCCCCATGCACCACACGATCGTGCCGGGACGGCTTTCGTGCAGCATCTTGGCCACCTTGAAGATCTGCTCTTCCTTGACACCGCAGGCCTCTTCCACGGCAGCCGGTGTCCACTTGGCCATGACGTCCTTGCGGACCTCTTCCATGCCATAGACGCGATCACCGATGTACTTCTTGTCTTCCCAGCCGTTCTTGAAGATGTGATACAGCACACCAAAGAGGAACGGGATGTCGGAGCCGGAGCGAATCCGCACGTATTCGTCGGCCTTGGCGGCCGTTCGGGTGAAGCGTGGATCCACCACGATCATCTTGCAACCCGTTTCCTTGGCGTGCAGCATGTGCAGCATGGACACCGGGTGCGCTTCCGCCGCATTGGAGCCGATGTACAGAGCGACCTTGCTGTTCTGCATGTCGTTGTACGAATTGGTCATGGCGCCGTAGCCCCAGGTGTTGGCCACACCCGCCACCGTGGTGGAATGGCAGATCCGTGCCTGGTGGTCGGTGTTGTTGGTGCCCCAGAAGCTCACGAATTTGCGAAGCAGGTAGGCCTGCTCGTTGCTGTACTTGGAAGAACCCACGAAGTACATGCTGTCAGGCCCGCTGGCCTCACGCAACTCCTTCATCTTGGCCGTGATTTCGTTCAGGGCCTCATCCCAGGTGATGCGCTCGTACTTGCCATTCACCAGCTTCATGGGGTGACGCAGCCGGTATTCGCCGTGCGCGTTGTTTCGCAGCGATGCCCCCTTGGCACAGTGCGCACCCATGTTGATGGGGGAATCGAACACCGGCTCCTGCCGCACCCACACGCCATTTTCCACCACCGCATCGATGGCGCATCCGACCGAACAGTGGGAACAGATGGTGCGCTTGACCTCCACCTTGCCGGCAGCGGCAGCAGCGTCTTTGTTGGATGCCTCCGCCTTCTTGACCAGCGACAGCTGACTGGCTGCCAGACCCACCCCCAGGCCCAGCCCCGAACGCCGCAGGAAGGCTCGCCGGTCCATGGTGGGAACGGCATGCGCGAAACCTCTGCGCAGACTGTTGACAAAACCGCCCGATCCGCTCGAGCCCGTGCGATGCCCCGTTTTTTTGGTCAGCAACATGATGTGTTACCTCTGGAGAAGAGACGAAGAACGAGGTGGTTGTGCGGCACGTGACCCGCGCACCACCCTGGCCATTCAGACGCGGGTGGTCTGGTAGTAACGCTTGACGTGTTCAGACAGCTTGTAACCGCCGCCGCGCTGGGCATCGGACGGGGTGGCTGCCGCTTCCTGTGGCTGGACGGCGACCCTGGGGGCCACCACCGCGACAGCTGCCACGGCGCCGACGGCACCGGCACCGGCAAACCAGCGCCGGCGGGAAAGGGTGTTGGGGTTGGGTGATTGACTCATGCGTGTCTCCTGTAACTTGGACCATCCCGCTTCGGATAGGGGTATGAGATGGCTTGCATGGGGGTCAAATCTACCCCTGACGGACAAAGTCGGCAAGCACCCCTGAAGCAAGCGACGACAGCAGAGCGCAGCAGGACGCACAATCGTTCTGAAAGCCCGAAGAGGCCAAGAACAATTCGAAAACTCCAAGCAATTATCAGACCAGAAGCGATCACTGATGAATCGATGGATCTCGCCACTCAACCACGCGGACCTGCGTTCAGGGATAACCCCAGCGACCGACGCTTTGTCGTCCTCAGGCGCGACAATTTGTCCGGTCGGTCACCGCCTGATGGTGTTCGTCAGCACCGAATGAATGTCGTTAAAACCCCTATTCCCGACTTGCTTATACAGGTATTGGTGAGGACTACCCGGTGAATCAAGCCTCCAGCAACGCCCCTTTTGAGCGGAACAGTGCCCACCTCACGTCGCAAGGTGAAGGCTGGCCCAACTGGTCTATCCTGGTCGTGGATGACGAGCAGGGCATGCGCAACTTCCTGATCAAGGTGCTGGCGCCTCGATGCCGGCTCGTGGCTTCTGCGGGCAGCGCCGAGGAGGGTGCGGAATGGATGCGCGCACAGCGCGTGGACCTCGTCATTCTGGACATCTCTCTCCCGGGGAAGGACGGCGTCACCTGGCTCAAGGAATTGCGGTCCCAGGGCTATTCGGGTGAGGTGATTCTGATCACCGCATTTGCCGATCTCGAAACCGCCATTGAAGCCTTGCGGGCGGGCGCCTCCGATTTCATCCTCAAGCCTTTCCGCATCCCGCAAATCCTGAATGCGATCCAGCAATGCCATGAACGGACCCGTTTGCGGCGCGAGAACTACGTCTTGCGACGGGATGTCCGCCCGGCCGCACGGCGGCATGGATCGCCGATCGTGGGCCAGTCAGCACTCACGCAGGCCCTGCGCGATGCCATCGAGCGCACCGCCCCCATGCCCAGCACGGTGCTGCTGACCGGTGAATCCGGAACCGGCAAGGAACTCGTGGCCAGGGAACTCCACGCCCGGAGTGCTCGGGCCAGCGGCCCTTTCGTGCCCGTCAACTGTGCCTCGCTGTCGCCCGAAGACATGGCCATGGAACTGTTCGGGCATGCCAGGCCTGGCAGTCATGGTCAGGTCCATGCGCGCGATGGTCTGTTCTATTACGCCCAGGGCGGAACGCTCTTTTTCGACGAGGTGGCCGAGTTGCCCTTGCCCGTTCAGGCAACCTTGCTGCGCGCCATCGAGGAGCTCAGGATTCGACCGGTCGGCAGTCAGCAGACCCTCGCGGTCGATGTGCGGATCCTGGCCGCCACCAACCGCGAACTCACGGCCGAAGTCGCTGCCGGACGCTTCCGCTCCGATCTGTACTACCGCCTCCAGGTGGTGGACATCCACCTGCCGCCTCTGCGGGAACGAGCTGGTGACATTCCCGAACTGCTGAACCATTTCATGCACGAACTGGCGCCGGTGCTGGGCGTGGCCCCCATCGAGATTCAACCCGAAGAAATGCCCTTCCTGGCCCAGTATGACTGGCCAGGCAACGTCCGCGAGTTGCGCAACCTGGTAGAACGTTCGCTCATTCTCGGGAAACTGAATGTGTCCGCCCTCTACCCCTCGATGAGCCCCAGGGCCAGCCACATCCGTCAGACACCGACCGACCTGCAGACACTGGAAAAGCAGCACATCCTGTCGGTGCTGGAATCCGTGCAGGGCGACAAGACCCGGGCCGCCCAGTTGCTCGGCGTGTCACGACGCACCCTTGAGCGACGGGTGGCCGAATGGGGGCTGGCCCTCCCCCATCCCTGAATCATGAACTGGCTCCAGACCCCCCGGTGGATGGACCGATCGGTTCGTCACAAGCTGCTGGCGATCGCCCTCCTGCCTCTGGCTGTGGTGTTTCCGCTGCTGGTTCTGGCCATGATGCTCTGGAGCCATGTGGCCTATGACCGGCTGCTGACCGCCAAAGTGCGAGCCGACCTGGCGGTGGCCAACGGCTATTTCCAGCAGGTGCTTTCCGAAGTGGGGGCTGGTACGCGGGGCGTTGCCCAGTCGCTGAGCTTGCACCAGGCCCTCGCCAGGGCGCGAACCGACGGAGGCCCCCTGATGGCTCCACCCCCCGGGGGGGTGTCGGCATACGGTGATCGCTATCCCGACCTGGCCAGCCTGCATGAACTGTTGCTGGACGAGCGTGAGCGGCTGGGACTGGACATCCTGATGCTGGTGCGCGATGAGACCACCAGCCAGCAGACAGCCGATGCCCCCGGTTTGGCAGCCAGGCTGGAAGTCATGCCGCCCGAGCGGATGGCCGAATGGGCACCCCACCTGATGGAGCGACTGGCCATGCCCCTGGTGGAAACGCGCAACGCGTCTCCCAGCGCGCGCGATGTCGAAGACCGTGCCATGGTGATGCTGGCCAGTCTGCCCGTGCCTGACGAGCACGGGAAACCGTGGGCCATGCTGCATGGTGGCCTGCTGCTGAACCAGAATCTGGCCCTGATCGATCACATCAACCGGATTGTGTATCCGGAAGGTTCGCTGCCATTTGGCAGTCAGGGCACCGCCACCCTCTTCCTTGACGATGTGCGCATCACCACCAACGTTCGCCTGTTTCAGGACGAAAGAGCCATTGGCACGCGCGTGTCCCAGGCGGTCCGGGATGCGGTGCTGGGTCAGGGGCAGACGTGGCTGGACCGGGCCTTTGTGGTGAACGACTGGTACGTGAGCGCCTACCAACCCCTGCAGGACTTGCAGGGCGAACGCATCGGCATGCTGTATGTGGGCTATCTGGAACGTCCCTACCGCTGGATGCGCTACGGCATGCTGGGGGTGATGGGTCTGATTTTTCTGGCGGTGATGGCACTGGCCGCGGTGTTCTCGGTCCGGTGGGCCCGCACGATTTTCCGGCCCGTCGAGAAGATGAACGAGACCATGCAGCGCATCGAAGATGGGGAATCCGGTGCGCGTGTGGGCCACATCGTGGCACGCGACGAACTCGGCGCCCTGGCGAACCACCTCGATCATCTGCTCGATGTGGTGGAAGACAACACGCGCCGCCTGCGCGACTGGGCCGAAACGCTGGACCACAAGGTCCAGGAACGCACGCGTGAACTCGAATCCACCAACGCCTCGCTGCGACTGGCTCAGGAGCAACTGGTCAAATCCGAAAAACTGGCGGCCATTGGTCAGCTGACCGCGAGCATTGCCCACGAGATCAACAACCCGATTGCCGTCATGCAAGGGAACCTGGACCTGATCCGCCACTTGCTGGGTGAGGCAGCCGACCCCGTCGGTCACGAGATGAAGCTGCTCGATGAGCAGGTCGAACGGATGCGGCTGATCGTGACGCAATTGCTCCAGTACGCAAGGCCCACCGAGTTTGCCGGTTATGTGGACCTGCAGGACGTCAATCAGGTGATGACGGATTGCCTGGTGCTTGTCTCCCATCTGCTACAGCAGCGCCGGATGGGGGTTTCACAGGAACTGCACGCCTCGGGCAGGGCCGGTATCAACCGGCAGGAGCTCCAGCAGGTCGTGATCAACCTGATGATCAATGCCATTCAGGCCATGGACGATGGGGGCCGCCTCACCCTTCGGACGAGCGACTGGGTGAGTGATTCCAACGATGAAGTCATGGGCGTGACCCTGGAGGTGATCGACGAGGGACCGGGTCTGAGCGACGCCGTGAAGGAGCGGCTGTTCACGCCGTTTTTCACCACCAAGAACGATGGCAATGGCCTGGGCTTGTGGATCAGCCAGGGCCTGATCGAACGTTACGGAGGTCGCCTGGAGGCTGGGAACCGACCCGACCGCTCGGGGGCGGTGTTCCGTCTCAAACTCCTGACGGAGCCCCGGGTGCCGGAAGCCGCCCAGGGTTCGACCGCCGATGGCCGACCCGGGCGTTTGCAGGCTTGATCAGTCCATCATGTCGAAGCCCTGCGACTCCACACTCATGAAGGCGGCGGTGAAAACCGCGAGCGCCGCGTAAAAGCGGCTGCGGGGATGGCCCGACAGGGCATCACAGAGCCCCTGAACCCAGGGCTGCAGGTGCTTGGCAAAGAAGGCCTGCTGGTTCGTGAGATTGGAGACCGAGACATCGTCGCCCGCAATCAGAAAACGCATGACCTCGCACAGGTAGGCGATGTGGTCTTCGGTTTCCGGCATGGTTTCGTCACGCGTGAGGCCCAGATCTGCCAGATCGGTTCGCAATTGCGCCAGCGGCTTTTCGTTCAGGAATCCGCTGATGTAGTGAGAGCCGTACAGGTGGAGATCGGGGTTGCCCACGCCACCGAAGAGGGCATTGAATTCATGGGCGATGTCCTCACCGGACAGTTCGCGGGCGGTGGCCACGAGCGCTCTCCACGATTCCTCCAGAAAAGCACCCGCGGCCGGCGCTTCCGTGACGGCCACCCTCAACTGAGCCAGCAGTTCGGGCGAAGGCGGTGCGTAATACAGGGCGGCCAGCAGGCCATAGATTTCGGCACGAGCGGTTTCCTCGTCCAGCGCAGAACTCGCAGGGATGTCAGGGGTCATGTTCGGGCCTTCATTCACAGATCGGTGATTTTGACTTCATTGCTGGTGTGGATGTCGATCACCCGGCAGTCCCCGCACATCTTGAGTCGGTCAGCGGCCGCGCCCTGAAACATGGCGTGCCCGGACAGACGGGACAGCATGGCTTCGACACCCTTGAGTGTGCCAAATGCCTTGCCGCAACGGATGCAGGCGTAGGTGGGCTGCTCGTTGATCACGCGGGGCTGCCGACGTTGCTCGGACAACCAGAAACGGGGCTCCAGCGAGAGGGCATTTTCCGGGCAGGTCTTGACGCACAGACCGCACTGCACGCAGTTTTTCTCGACAAAGCGCAACTGCGGAGCGCTCGGGTTGTCCTGCAGGGCGTGGGCCGGGCAGGCACTCACGCAGCTCAGGCACAAGGTGCAGGCGTCGCGGTTGACATTCACCGAGCCCAGCGGGGCGCCGGCAGCCGGCAGCGGGATGGATTCGGGAACCGGTTGTGCGGGTGCGTGCTGCACCAGGTGCTCGATGGCCAGATCCAGCGTGGTGCGCTTGGCCGACTGGATGGCGAACGAAGCCGGTTGGCGAACGGTGATCGCAGGGGTGAGGCGGACCGCGGCATCGAGGTGCGGAATGTCACGCGCATCCCGGGCTTCAATGAGCCGGAAATGCTCACCGGTGTAACCCAGACCCTGAAGCAGGGCCTCACCCACCGCCATCTGCTCCCGAAGGGCACGCAGATAGTCCGGCGCTTCCTCTCCCGTGGCCAGCACCAGCACCTGACTGGCGCCGTAAGCCAGCGCACTCAACCAGACGTCCAGCCCCATGCTGGCGGTGTGCCAGGTGGGCATGGGAATGAGGCGCGCCGGCACACCCCGCAAGGTTTTGTCGATCTGCGCCGAACGGCCCCAGTCGTTGATCAGGCGCTGGCCGCTTTCCTGACTGTGAAACAGCACGGCGGCGTTCTGCCCCCCCGCCTGACGATAGGTCTGCAACAGGGTGCGCAGGCGCTGCCCCTGATGGGGCGCGCTGGGATACGCGTAACCGAGTGCCCCCGTCGGGCAGACGGTGGTACAGGCCCCGCAACCCACGCACAGATGAGGGTTGACCTGAATCTGCTGACGCTCGACCTGGCTGGTGATGGCCGATGCCGAACAGATCTCGACACAGGCGTTACAGCCCACCTTCTCGTTGCGTCCGTGTGCACAGATGCTGGCCTTGTACTGGAAGAACTTGGGCTTTTCAAACTCACCGACCGAGTCCCGCAACTTGACGATGGCCGCCATCTGGACATCCAGACCGGCCTGCGGCGGCAAATGCATGTAACCCTGGGGCAAAGCGTGCCGGGTGAATGCCGGCCGCTCCCGAAGGTCAAGGACCAGATCGAACGTGTCTTCCTGATCGAGGGGATCGCGCTGAAAGTCGATCGCTCCGGGTGCTTCGCAGACCCGCACACATTCGCGATGGCTCTTGCAAAGCGACAGATCGATCTGGTAATCGAGCCCGATGGCCCCTTCGGGGCAGGCCGCCACACAGGCGTTGCAGCGGGTACACAGGTCGAGGGCAATCGGGTTGTTCTCGGTCCATTGAACCTGGAATGCCCCCAGCCAGCCATCGACCTGACGCAATTCGCCCGACAGCACCGGATGGCGGCGCTCCTGCCGACCACTCCCCCCCTGTGCAAACAGGGTGACCTCGAGCACATCGTCCAATTGCGCCGCCAACCCCTCAGCCCTGTCCAGCGGGCCGATCACCAGAATCCGCCCGGCGCTTCGGTAGGTGACCGTCGGGACGGGATCGGGATCCGGCAGACGGGCCGCCGCCAGCAAAGCGGCCATCTTGGGGGTGGCCTGGGCCGCTTCCCGACCCCAGCCCCCGGTTTCGCGGATGTTCACAAACCGGATCGGGCGAACATCCAGGGGAACCGCCCCCTCGGTTTCCTCGGAAAGCTCCGCGAACAGTCGCTGCTCCTGGGTACAGGCCACCACCAGATCGTCCTGGCTCCGGACCGCCCGTTGAAAGGCAGGCGCCTCGCGCCGGCACAAGGTGGTGTGAACGGTGATCGGCTCATCCAGAGCGCGACTCAATGCCTCGCCGTCCAGCGGCATGGTCTTGTTGCAGTTGCAGATCAGCGTGGTCATGGTTGTAGAGGCAAGGGGTTCGGAATGGGCAGGGCATCAGGCTGCTGGGCAGGCGCCTCTGGCCCATCGGCAACGGCTGGCGTATCGGTGGCTTCGGCCTCCAGGGTGGGCTCGTTGGTGGCCGCCGCGTCCGGTGCGGCCGTCGCCTCAGACCCATCGGGCAGGGGCCGTTCGCGAGGCTCTGCAGCCTCTTTCGCTTCCTTGGGCTCGTCGAAGAGCTTCATGAATTGCGAACTCACCAGTTTACGGGCCAGCTCTGGCGGCAGGGGGTCCGGTTTGGAGTAATCATCGATGTAGATGTCCAGCCCGTCCATCACGTTGAAGAACGGGTCAGAAAACAGCTTTTTCATGGCCGCATTGCGGACATCTGGCGAGACGTCCGGCGCGACAAAGCGGCTGAAGTCGGCATCCGGCGTGAGGGCCCGGACATCGTCCAGGGTGGGCAATGGTTCGCGCGTCGATGGACGTGACTCGGCGGGAGCGGATGAAGGCGTGGCCGGTTCCGGTTGGGTCGATCGCTCGGAAGCTGGCGGTTGCACCGCCACGGCGGCAGGCGTCCATGCAGGCGGATGACCCACCTCAGGCCTGGGTGGCTCCTGCGGCAAGGGCTCGGACTGTCTGGCCTGCACCTTGCGGCGCGACCAGCGACTGAAAAACCCTTCGTCTTCAGCCATCGATGTCCCCTCCGCGGCGTATCTTTTCGGTGGAAATGCGAACCGGATTGCCAAAACGATCGGTCAGTGCCTGGGCTTCAAACCGACGCTTCTGCTTGCGGGGTTCGGGTTGGTGGTGTCGTTCGATGAAACGGGCCATCCAGGCCACGACAGGCGCGGGGGCGGGCACCTGATCCACCCGCTCCTGCGCATCCAGCCAGCGACCTGCATCGTTGTAGCTGAGGGTGACGATCAGGGGCTGAGGCAGCGCATCGTCCGCGATTTCGTCTTCCAGACGCCACAACACCCAGAAGCAGGGTTTCAGGGACGACAGATTGAGGTAGTAGCCTTCGACGTCACCCCGATGCAGTTGCACCTCGAAGCCCGGGTAGAGCCAGTGCGTGGCGCCTTCCGGGCAAGGCCCGGATGGTTCAACCGGGACCGGCGCATGGTCCCCACCCGAAGGACCTGTGGCAGGCAACGGCGGCAGGTCTTCCTCCGTGACCACGTCCGACAGCACCCAGCGAAAAGTCTGCCAGCGGCTCATGGGACCTTGCACCTTTTCACGGCGCATGATCACACCCACCTTCAAGGCGGTTGGCTCGGCGCGTGTTGTCTCCTGTTTGGCGTCCATTGCCTGTGAACTGTACGGCATATGCCGCGACAATTTGTCGGCAGACGTCAACCCCTACGTCAAACAGGGGATATGGTGGCTGCTGGGTGGGCAGCGAGATCAGTAGGTTTCGAGGTGCAGACGGCCCTGCTTTTTCAGATCGGTGCCGATGGCTTCCCAGTCCAGCCCGGCGGCCTGGGCCACATCACGCAGCGCCAACACCACCCCTTCTTCCATGCTCTTGAGGCCACAGACATAGAAATAGGCATTCGGGTCCTGCAGCAGTGGGACCAGGTCGGCCGCCCGATCGCGCATGGCGTCCTGCACATAGCGTTTGGGTTGTCCAGACACGCGGCTGAATGCAAATTCGGTGTCGATGAAGTCTTTGGGCAGCTTGTTCAAAGGACCGAAGTAAGGCAATTCCTGTGGCGTCCGGGCACCAAAGAACAGCATCAGCTTGCCCCCTTCGAACTTGCCACTGGCGCGCAGGCGTCGACGCCATTCCGTCATGGCGCGCATCGGCGCGCTGCCGGTGCCCGTGCAGATCATCACGATGCTGCTTCGGGGATGATTCGGCATCAGGAAGCTGGCACCAAATGGCCCGATCACCTCCACCTGGTCACCCACGTTCAGGTCGCACATGTAGTTGGAGCCGACACCCCGAACAGGTTGTCCGTCATGGTCTTCGAGCACGCGCTTGATGGTCAGCGACAGGTTGTTGTAGCCCGGGCGCTCGCCATTGCGTGGACTGGCAATCGAGTACTGGCGGGCATGGTGAGGCTTGCCACGCTCGTCCAGTCCCGGCGGGATGATGCCGATGGACTGCCCTTCCAGCACGGGAAAGGGGGTCGCGCCAAAGTCCAGCACGATGTGATGGGTGTCGTAATCGGAACCCACTTCCGTGACGCGGAAGTTGCCCGTGACCGTGGCGGTGATGGTTTTCTGGGCGGACTTGGGGCCGTACAGGTTGGTGTAGGCGTGGGCGGCCGACCAGGGCGGCATGGTGGCACCGTAGGCGGCACTCTGGAAAGGGGTTCCCAGGGGGTTTGCGCCCACCGAGGCAGCAGAAGACGCAGCAGCCGACTGGACCACCGCCTCCGCTGCCTGGGCCGCAGACTCGACATCGGCTGTTCGACCGCCCATGGCCGTCAGTTCGTCTTCACTCAGGGCAGCAGGCAATTCGTCCCAGCCGAGTTGCTCTTCGATGCTGTAGACCTTGACGCGGGGCATGGTGCGCCAGTTGTCAATCGATCCGGTGGGGCAAGGCGGCACACAAGCCATGCAAAGGTTGCACTTGTCGGCGTCCACCACGTAATTGCGCGAGTCGTGGGTGATGGCCCCCACCGGGCAGGTCGCCTCACAGGTATTGCAGCGGATGCAGATCTCGGGATCGATCAGGTGCTGCTGGATCAAGGACGCTTCGGTGCTCATGGGGACCTCGTCAGATTGTCATGGGATGGATCATCATGCAGACGACACAGGGAGGGGGCGGGCGGCGATTTCTGGTACCCCAGCATGAGGCGCCCGCCCCCTTCCTGTGTCGGCTGCCCTTCCCAGCAAAGGGGAAAAGGCAGCCTACAGTCTCACATCAATGCATCAATTGAAACGCACGTAATCGAAGTTCACCGGCTGGCGGTTGATGCCCATGACGGGCGGTGCAATCCAGTTGGCGAACTTGCCTGGCTCGACCACGCGACCCATCAGGCTGGACACATAGGCGCGGTCCTGGTCGGTCGGCAGCCATTCGCCTTGCTTGGCATTCCACTCGGCATCGCTCACCACGCGGCCATCCGGGCTCACCTTCACGCCCTTGAGCGAACCGATGTTGCGGTGGAAGGCCTTGTGCGGCACTTTCAGGCGGAAGTCGATGCCGGCCTTCTCGATCAGGCGGTTCCAGCGGTCCACACCGGCCTTGGAATCGGTGATGTAGTCGTCGCGCAGCACCTCGTTCAGGGCGTTGAGCATCGGCACTTCTTTCTCCACCAGCTGGCCATTGACCACGTCCAGAATCTTGTAGGTGTTGCCCTTGAGCACGTGGTCGTCGGTGCGCTTGCCCTCTTCGTAGCGGCCTTTCAGACCGGCGCTGTAGAAGGTGGTGGCGTTGGACGACTGGTCGGCACCGAACAGGTCGATGGTGACGCTGAAATGGAAGTTGATGTAACGCTGGATGGTCGGCAGGTCGATCACGCCGGCGGCACGCAGCTTGGAGACATCATCGGTCTTGAGCCGGTTCATCATCTCGCAGGTGCGGGTGATGACACGGCCCACGCCCGACTCACCCACGAACATGTGGTGCGCTTCCTCGGTCAGCATGAACTTGGTGGTGCGGGCCAGCGGGTCGAACGCGCTTTCGGCCAGTGCGCACAACTGGAATTTGCCGTCGCGGT